>NZ_JBQDLQ010000004.1:0-70938 GCF_052095695.1 Halomonas sp. | reverse complement strand
TGCATTTGTCCATTTTGCCGCGTTCGCCAAAGGCATCCTGCTGAGGAAACTGCGGCGCGCCAAACGGGCAGGCGTACAGGCAGTAGCCGCAGCCAATGCACAGGTCTTTGTCGTGCAGCACGATGCCGTCATCGGTTTTGTAAAAGCAGTCGGTGGGACAAACCGCCATGCAGGGTGCGTCGTCACAATGCATGCAGGCGACAGAGATCGACATTTCGTTCGCTGCGCCGTCGTTAAGCGTGACCACACGGCGGCGCTGAATGCCCCATTCAACATCGTTAGCATTCTTACAGGCGGTGACGCAGCCGTTGCATTCAATGCAGCGTTCGGCGTCACACATAAATTTCATTTGAGCCATGTTGTTCTCCTAATGCCGGGGCGAGATTCCCTCGCGCCCCGGCATACTGTCGGTCGGGGCTTGTTTTCTAGACTCAGGCGCGCTCAATGCGGCAAATGGTGCACTTGGTCTCTTGCATCAACGTCACCGGGTCGTAGCCGTAGGTGGTTGCCGTATTAGCCGCCTCGCCAATAATGTATGGATCAGACCCGTCCGGATAACGGTCGCGCAGGCTTTCACCTTGGAACATGCCGCCAAAGTGAAACGGAATAAACGCAACGTTACGATCAACGCGAGGCGTGACCAGCGCTTTGACTTTTATGCGCCCCCCTTCCGCCCCTTCGACCCAAACATCATCGCCATCTTTGACGTTAAGATCATTGGCATTCGCCGGATTGATCTCGACGAACATCTCCTGCTGCAGCTCGGCAAGCCACGACATGGAACGCGTTTCATCACCACCACCTTCGTATTCCACCAGCCGCCCGGAGGTAAGAATAATGGGATACTCGCTGGCGTTGTTGAGATCCTGGATCGTTTTGTACAGGGTCGGCAAGCGCATGATCGAGTCGAAGTCATCCCAAGTGGGAAAGCGATCAACTAAATCACGCCGCGTTGTGTACAGCGGTTCACGGTGCTTTGGCACCTGGTCAGGAAAAGTCCAGACCACGGCGCGCGCCTTGGCATTGCCGTAAGGCGCGCAGCCATGCTCAATGACCACACGCTGGATACCGCCGGAAAAGTCAGTTTTCCAGTTCTTGCCTTCCGCTGCCTGCTTCTCTTCGGCGGTTAGGTCATCCCACCAGCCCAAGTCTTTAAGCAGCTGGTCGTTGAACTCAGGGTAGCCATCGTCGATATCGCCACCCACTGGCGCCGAGCCTTCGGCCAGAAGATTCACGCCGTCACGCTCAATACCAAAGCGCGCCCGGAAACCCATGCCGCCCTCCATCACTGGAATACTGGTGTCGTAAAGATTGGGCGAACCAGGATGACCGAATTCGGGCGTTCCCCAGCACGGCCATGGAAGGCCGTAGTAGTCCCCATCGGCAGGGCCGCCCTGGGCGCGCAGATTCTCAAAACTGAAGGTATGCCAGTTTTTCTGATGCTCTTTAAGGCGCTCAGGACTTTGGCCGGTGTAGCCTACCGTCCACATACCGCGATTGATTTCACGCAGGATATCGTCGATCAGCGGCTCGTCACCGTTCATCTGATAGTTTTTTACCAGCTCGTTGCCAAACCCTAGCTTGCGGGCAAATAAGTACATGATTTCGTGATCGGGCTTGGATTCAAACAACGGTTCGATCACGCGGTCACGCCACTGAATAGAGCGGTTCGTGGCGGTAACGCTACCGGTCGTTTCAAACTGACTGGCGGCAGGCAGCAGATAAACACCGTCGCTGCGATCATGCATCACCGATGCGACGGTGGGGTACGGGTCAACGATGACCATCATTTCTAGCTTCTGCATCGCCTGCTGCATTTCCACGCCGCGGGTCTGGGAGTTAACCGCGTGACCCCAATAGAACATGGCTTTCAATGCAGTACGCTGAGAGATGTTTTCATCATCTTCCAGCACGCCGTCAACCCAGCGCGAGACGGTGATGCCACTGGTATACATTGGCTGGCCATCGGCATATTCGGCGTCATCAAAGCGGCCTTTAATCCACTCATAGTCGACATCCCATACCTGCGCCCAGTGCTGCCACGCCCCTTCCGCCAGGCCGTAATAGCCCGGCAGCGAATCAGAGCCCAAGCCTAAATCGGTCGCACCCTGTACGTTATCGTGGCCGCGCAGAATATTGGCGCCACCGCCGGATTTACCGATATTGCCTAGCGCCAGCTCTAAAATGCAGTAAGCGCGGGTATTGTTGTTGCCCGTGGTGTGCTGCGTGCCGCCCATGCACCACACGACGCAGCCAGGGCGGTTGTCAGACAGCCGCTTGGCCACGTCAAACATGTCGGCTTCGGAAACACCCGTCACGTCTTCAACCACGTTGGGTGGGAAGTTGGCGACTTCGGCGCGCACTTCATCCATGCCGTAAACGCGCTGGTTGATGTACTCGTTATCTTCCCAGCCGTTGTCAAAGATGTGCCACAGCAGGCCCCAAATATAGGCCACGTCTGAGCCCGGACGCAGGCGCACGTACTTGTTAGCTTTAGCCGCTGTGCGAGTAAAACGCGGGTCTGCCACGATAATGTCGCAGTTGTTGCGCTCTTTCGCGATCAGGATGTGCTGCATCGCGACCGGATGAGCTTCGCTGGGATTCGAACCTATAAACAGCATCGACTTGCTGTTGTGCATGTCGTTGAGCGAATTGGTCATCGCTCCGTAGCCCCAGGTATTGGCCACGCCCGCCACGGTCGTGGAGTGGCAAATGCGTGCCTGGTGATCGGTGTTGTTGGTACCCCACAGCGAAGCAAGCTTACGCATCAGGTAGGCTTGCTCATTACTAAACTTAGCCGACCCCAGCCAGTAAACGCTGTCAGGGGCATGTGCTTCGCGTAGTTCGAGCAGCTTGTCGCCAATTTCATCAATGGCGTCATCCCAGCTCATCCGCTCCCACTCGCCCGCCACTAATTTCATGGGATACTTGAGGCGCCGCGTGGAATGGCCGTGTTGGCGCAGTGAGGCGCCTTTCGCACAGTGCGCCCCGCGATTGATCGGATGATCGAATGCCGGTTCCTGCTTGGTCCAAATGCCTTCCTGCACTTCCGCATAGACGCCACAGCCCACCGAACAGTGCGAGCAAATGGTGCGTTTTGTTTCTACGGGTGAGTCCAGCACGGGCGTTTTATCGGCGGACTCGGCGCGCCGCATCATCGGCGCGCCCATAAAGCCAACCGCGGCAACGCCACCCGTGGCAGCACCGCTGCGTTTAAGGAACTGACGGCGTGAAATACCCAGCCCAGGGGCCTTGGGGGCGTCTGTTTTGCGAGTTAAGCGCATGGCTAATCTCCTGGCATTCTGCCGTCAATCACGCAGCGAGGCGTAATACGCACGAACGTGGTCGGTCTCACGGTAGTTAACCGTTTGTTTTTCTTCTTTCGCCGGGGCGCTATCAGCCTGAGCTAAGGTGACATGACCGGCGGCGGCCGCGGCACCAGCGGCGGCGGCTCCTAACCCAACCGTTTTCATAAACCGGCGGCGCTCAGAATTGTGGGGGGTGTGCATGGTTTTCTCCTCTCGCCTATATTTTATGCTGGGTCTTTTTATACGCGGCTATCGCCGACGGTCTATCCACGTTTGCGTTCAATAATACGCACC
This sequence comes from Halomonas sp., assembly GCF_052095695.1. Lineage (GTDB taxonomy): Bacteria > Pseudomonadota > Gammaproteobacteria > Pseudomonadales > Halomonadaceae > Vreelandella. Next base: position 67,336 of record NZ_JBQDLQ010000004.1, on the reverse strand, counting down.
GGAGCGTGGTCAGCATCAATGCTTAAGCTCGCTCTTTCGCTTTCCACATAAGCGCTGCCTAACGCTCCCAGTGCCGCATAAAAAGCGGTGTCTACCTGCTCTAGGTCGTCGAAACAGCTGGCTGCCCAGGGGGCAATATGTTGACTAAAAAAGTAGGCCTGTTCATGGCTTTCAGACTCAATCAGCATAGCCATTACTTCACATAGCGCCGCCAGGTGGTCTTCAGGGTCCCGGGTGTGCTCACTGCGTTCAAAACCAAGCACTCGGAGGTCTTGACGCAGCGCCACTAGCGCGGCTTCCATCAACTCACCATTGCGATACCATGAGGCATACGGCACGACGTCTCCCTGAATGACGCCCACTAGATGACGAAAGTGAGCGCGCTGCAGCGGGTCTACGCCAGCGCCAGTTTCATCCATGGCGGCTGCCGCATCTGCCAATGCTTGCCAGCGCTTTGCAAGTTGGCTGCCATCTTGTTCAATCGCCAGCTCAGCGAGCCATGTCAGCAGGTCTGCATCCGGGGCTTGGCGCAATAAAGTGGCCAACAGCCGGTATATATCGGCGCGTAGCGCATCTGCTTCTTTCAGCCCGTGCAATCCATCCGTCATCGGCTTATACCTTCAGTTGCGCGTCAGGATCGCGGATCATGGTTTTCCAGACATCCTTCACCCGGCAGTCTTCGCACATTTCCAGGCGGATCATCGCCTCACCGGCAAAGTAGGGATGATGGGCAAGCTTGTGTTTAATCGCCGCTACCGTGCTCACGGTGGCAAATGGTTTGCCGCAGTTGATGCATTCAAAGGCCGCTTCTTCATGGCAGATATGCCGCGTTTCACGGGCGTCGTCTGCTAAAAAGCCTGGCATCAGCGTAATCGCGTTTTCTGGGCACGCCTGCTCACAAAGACCGCATTGCACGCAATCCGCTTCAAGAAAGCTAAGGGCGGGCGTATTGCCACCAGATTTTAACGCGGGCGTAGGGCAGTTGCTGACACAGGCATGGCACAGCGTACAGGCATCGCGATCGACCTGAATCGCGCCGTAGGCTGCACCTGTTGGCATCGTCGTACGCTCACCACTAGAGGTGCCCAGTTCGGCAAGCCGCGCTAACACGCGGTTCAAGCGCGCGCGCTTTTCGGGCTCGGGGAGGTACAGCGGCGCATCGGTCAGGGGTGGAAGCGTCGGCAGCGCATCACGCGCAACCCCATCGGCGACGCCAACCAGCTGTACACGAGCGCGGTCGTGCCCCAAGGCATCTAGTATGGCATGCGCTTGAGCGATCTGGTCGTTCAAAAAAATGCTTAAGCGGGCAGGCATACTCGGATGCAGCTGGATACGCACCTCGGCAGCACCCGCAGCCAGTGCGGTTAGCCACTGGTCGTGGCCCGCCGCCCCCAGCTCTTCCAACGGAGCATCAATCACATGGCCTGCAGGCACCACGCCGGTTGCGCGCTCAGCGTCTTGCGAATCATGGGTAAGAAAACGCAGCACCGGCACCTGGCCACCGGCATCGCGATAGGCCGCGAGCCACGTAGACAGCGTATCCTGCTGGCGGCGTGTTTCTGGCATGCGAAACTCGATCGCCCCCGTAGGGCAGGCGCTGGTACAGCTGCCCACGCCTTGGCAAAGGTAAGGGTCAATTTCAATATGGGACTCAATACGCCCTTGAATGCTGGAGATAGCATCTGCCGGGCAGACATCCAAACAGCGGGTACAGCCAATATTGCCGCTAGTGGAGTGGGCGCATAGGTCGCTGTTGACCTGAAAGTACCGCGGCTTGTCGAACTCACCGACCAACCCGGCAAAATTTTCGAGTGTTTCACTGCGCTGCTCAACATCCTGCCAATGCATCACGACATAGCCAGGTGACAGCAATTCTGAACGCTGGGAATGACCCGTCGCTGCAAGATCGAGCACAAGGTCAAATCCGTCGCGCTCAATCAAAGCCCTGGCGAGATCCAGCGGAGCATCGCCGTCATCTAAGCGAGCGCTAAATGCCCCCAAATAGCCGCTTATGCGCAGTTGGCTTAGCTGCTCGAGGGTGAGCATTTGCGTCACTAAAGGCTCGCTGGCCCCGGTTAGCTCGGCAGCCTCACTTTCAGCCCCCTTCTCAACAGGCTCAGTCACAAGCAGCGTAAGCGATGCAAGGCCGCGCCCCTGAAGAGCGCGGGCAGCCGGGTATATGTCGGCGGCCGCGCCTATCAGCAGTGCATGGCCACGGCTATGATAGGTAACATTAGCAGGCGTTAAATTAGCGGGCCAAGAAATACGTCGGCGTACCGTTTCCCGAGCCTCGGCATTGCGCTGGTCGTCTATCGACGCCAGTTGGATTCTTTGATTCATGCATTCTCACGGTCAGTGAATAATTCTTATTATAATTTTTAGCAATATTATTTAACTATTATGGCATAACGTTTCGTTGACGCTAAGTTGAGCCTAGGCGTAACACGGTGTTTAGCCAACTTAATTACGTTTAACGTAGTCAGAAAAAAAAGGGAAAATTAACTCTAACAAATTGATTTACAGTCATTAATAAAAATATCTAGACTTTCTTTTGAGGGTCAAATATTAAATCAGACTGGTCGTCTAGAGAGGGCTTTTCTACAGCGCTATCGTTGGCACTGCCAGGTATAGCGGGTTCGTTTTCAAACGCGATCGAGTGATCATTGGATTTCTCGCTGGCCTCCTGCTCTTTTTGTGGCTCAGCAGAAGCATCGTCTAGCGGCTTATCCAGCGTCTCCTCTACTTTATGAGTCCAACTACGCAGTTTGCTGGCAAGCCCAGAGGCCATGGGCTTGAGCTGTTGGCGATAGTCAGCATCATAGTCATCCAAACCATCGCGCACGTTGTAATTACCGGTGGCCCAAAGGCGCTTCAAAGCGCGTCGGCGCAGGGCTCCACTGACGCCCGGCAGCATGAATGCACTAAAGTCGCTGCCGACATCCAGGGTATCGGGGTCGGGCAACGTGTGATCGAGACTGCCGGGCGCGGGTTCGCGTTCTGGCTCTTGTTCTTTCAGTGCCGGTGCCGACCGTTGGTCAACGGTGGCGTGCGGCTGCTCGGCGCCACTATGAAGCACGCCAGCCGGCTCCACGGTGATGTCATCTGCAGGCCCGCTGGCAGGCACTACGCCCGGCGAGGCACCGCTTTCCTTTTGGGCATCGCGCTTTAGGCGCGACCAGCGTTCCAGGCGATTCATCGCGGCGGCTCATTGGCAGGCATCTCTTTTGCGCGCCCTGCCCCTTTGCGTTTTTTCTTGCGCACCTCGACGGGTGCCTCTCCGTGGCGAGCAAGATAGTTTTCAATCCATATCTGAATCGCCATCGGCATCAAGGCTTCCAGCACCTGCTGCTCACCATCCATCCAGCCTGCTGCAACATCTTGGCTGGCCGTTATTGCATCGGGTTGCGGTGCTTGCCCGGTAAAGCCCGCACGGACAAATAGACGCGGTGCACTAGAGGTTAAATTGAAGCGATATGCCGCGCGCTCGGTCATCGAAAGCTGTAGTTGAAGCGCAATTGGTCCCTGATCGCCCAAAGCAAGTTCCGCAATACGCCACTGCGTTAGGGTAAAGCGCTTTACCTGCTTGGCTTCGGCAACCAATGTGATACTGATGGAGCGTAAATTATCACTCATGGCATTAGCACTCTGAAACTGGAGTAGACAGAACTTGAATAGACCGAGCTTGAATAGACGGAGCTTGAATGGGTAGACAAGTAAGCATCCCCAGCCCCATCATCGTCAACCCCGACGTTTTGCGAGAGCTATTTTTTTCAAGAACTATTTAGTGAGGTTCATGGATGCCCGCCCTTCAGCTAAGCCGAGCCCGCTTACCGGCTACTACCCAGATTAGCATCGTTGACGAATATGGCGATACGCGCCAACAGGCGATCGCCGCTGAACGGGCGCTAACCGTGTACCTCAATAAGCGCGAAATTGTCACGCTGATGACCCTGGGTGACGACCCCGAAGCCCTTGTGGTCGGCTATTTACGCAATCAAGGGCTGCTGCGATCTGCCGAGGACTTGACTGCCGTACAGGTCGACTGGGAGGTAGAAGCCGCCGTGGTGGTTACCCGCCACCTGCCTGACAACCTGGAAGCACGCTTAAGTACTCGCACGGTCACCACCGGCTGCGGCCAGGGCACAGTGTTTGGTAAACTGTTGGATCAAACCGCGCTGATGGCGCTGCCCGATACGCAGCTGGCACAATCGACGCTTTATCAGCTACTGCAAAATCTCAACGCCTACAATGAAACGTACCGGAGCGCTGGCGCCGTTCACGGCTGCGCACTTTGCGATCAAGCCCAGGTGCTCGATTTCGTGGAAGACGTTGGGCGACACAACGCTGTAGATACCCTGGCGGGGCGCCAATGGCTTCAGCAGGCAGATAGTGCCAACGCAGATATTTTTTATACCACAGGGCGACTGACATCAGAGATGGTACTAAAGGTGGCGCAAATGGGGATTAGCGTACTGGTGTCGCGTTCAGGCGTAACGCAAAAAGGCGTTGAGCTGGCCGAGCGCTTTGGCGTGATGCTTATCGCCCGCGCCAAAGGCCGCCATTTTCAGTCGATCAATACCCAGAATCGTCTGACGCTGGACGCGATGCCTGAGCGACCGTCCACAGAACAGTCATCAAAACAGGCGCGCTCATCAAAGCAGGCACATTCATCAACACAGGCACGCTCATGATTCCTACCCAAGAACTAACCGGTATGATTCTAGCCGGCGGCGAAGGTCGTAGAATGGGCGGTCGCGATAAGGGACTTGAGCCTTTTGCAGGCCTGCCTCTTGTCGCCCATGCGGTTAAACGCCTGGAGGGCCAAGTAGGCGAACTGCTGATTAATGCCAATCGCAATGCCGATGCTTACCGCTTCTTTGCTGATCGTGTGATTGCTGATCGGGTAATGGAGGGCGCCGACGGCGGCTTCAAAGGCCCGCTCATGGGGATTTATAGCGGGCTGCGCGCAGCCAAAACGCCTTGGTTGCTAATTGCTCCCTGTGACTCTCCCGCCCTGCCAGATAACTTAGTAGCACGTTTAGTGGCAGGGATTGGCGATCATGATATTGGCGTGGCCTTTGACGGTGAGCGGCTGCACCCCGTGGTAGCGCTGCTGCGCACGTCACTCGCCGACGACTTAGCCGCCGTGTTGGCCGAAGGTGAGCGCAAAATCGACCGTTGGTATGCGCGCCATCACTGGTGCAAGGTCGATATGTCCGACTGCCCCGAGGCCTTTGCTAACCTCAACACTGAAGAGGAAAAGCGGCACCTTGAAACTGTTCTGCTGTCGACTAAAGGCAAGGAGGCAACGTGACGCTCTCCTGCTTTGATCTCGGTGAGAAAATGCTTAGCGTTGACGAAGCCCGTCAAGCGCTCGCTACGTTAATTGAGCACCCGCTAGACAGCGAACAGGTTCCTCTGGCACAGGCCCATGGTCGCCGCTTGGCCACCGAGGTGCTGGCGACGCTTAACGTGCCGCAAAACACCAATGCGGCGATGGACGGCGTGGCGCTGGCCTTGGCGAGAGAAGGTGTTGGGGCCAAGCAAACCCATTGGCCCCTGGCCGGTGAGGTGTTAGCGGGCCAGTATCGCAGCGAAATGGTGCCTGCCGGCCACTGTGTACGCATTACCACGGGCGCCCCATTGCCGCCGGGCACCGACACAGTGGTGATGAGTGAACAGCTGCGCGAACCGTCAGATGAACAGCCTGAGTATGTAATCATCGAGTCTCCTGAACGCCTCAAACACGGCCAACATGTACGCCAGGCCGGTGAAGACATGGCGATTGGCGATACGGCACTGGCAGCAGGTTCGCGACTCGATGCCGCCAAGCTGGGCTTATTAGCATCGCTAGGCCATGCCACGGTTCCCGTGTGCCAACGCCCGAAGGTGGCGATTTTCTCTACCGGCAACGAAGTTACGGCCCCCGGCGAGCCTATTGCTCCAGCCGGGGTTTATGACGCGAATCGTTTTACGCTGATCGGCATGCTTGCCGAGTACGGCGCTGACGTGATTGATCTCGGCATTTTGCCGGATGAGCTGCACGCTATCCAAACAGTGCTGGCGCAAGCCGCCCAGCAAAGCGATTTGGTGATAACCAGCGGTGGCGTATCCGTGGGTCAGGCTGACTTTACCCGCACTGCGCTGCAGCAGCTGGGGCGCTTAGCGTTCTGGCGCGTAGCGCTTCGCCCAGGTCGGCCCATAGCCTGCGGCTGGTTAGGCGAACAGCACACGCCGTTCGTCGGCCTTCCCGGCAATCCAGTGGCGGTCATGGTAACCTTTCTACAGTTTGTAACGCCGCTGCTGGATCGACTTCAGGGGCTGCCAGCATCACCGCCCCATCACCTTTATGCGATTGCCGATAACGTCTTAAAAAGCCGCTTAAAGCGCACTGATTTTATTCGCGGTGTCTACCATACTGATGGAGAAGGACAGTTACACGTACGCAGCACCGGCGCCCAAGGTTCGGGTATTTTAACCTCGATGGTGGCTGCTAATTGCTTGATTGAACTTGCCGATGACCAAGACGGCGCACAACCAGGCGAGGTAGTCAGCATACAACCACTAACGGGATGGCTATGACCGAGCAACGAACGACTCAGCAACGCGCTGGCCACTCACATTTTGACCAACCACATGCTGACCAGCCACTGATTGATGGTTTTGGCCGGCGTATTAGCTACGTGCGTATTTCGGTCACCGACCGCTGCGATTTCCGCTGCGTGTACTGCATGAGCGAAGAGATGACGTTTCTACCTCGTGCTCAGGTACTGACGCTGGAAGAGATTGCCATGGTGGCCCGCGCCTTCACCGAGCTGGGGGTTGAAAAGATTCGCCTTACCGGTGGCGAACCGCTCGTGCGCAGCGGCATTGATCAACTCGTGGATGAGATCGGCGCCATGCCGGGCCTTACAGATTTCACCATGACCACGAACGGCGCCAGCCTGCGTAAGCACGCTAAACAGCTTTATGCCAGCGGCCTGCGGCGTCTCAATATTAGCTTGGACTCACTGGTTCCGGAACGCTTCAAGCAGCTGACTCGCACCGGCGATCTCGCCAAAGTGATTGACGGCATTCACGCCGCTCAGGAAGCGGGGTTTAAGCGCATTAAGCTCAACGCGGTGATCTTAAAAGGCCGTAATGACGATGAAGTGATCGACTTGGTCACCTTTGCCCGCAAAGAAGGTCTGGACATTAGCTTTATCGAAGAAATGCCGCTGGGCGATGTCTCCGATCACTCGCGGGCGGAAACGTTCTACTCCAGCGACGACGTGCAGGCGATGATTGAGTCCCGCTACCCGCTGATGGCCACGGCCGAAACCACACCGGGTCCTTCGCGCTACTTTAAGATGCTCGACAGCGAAAGCCGCGTTGGGTTTATCTCGCCGCATAGCCACAACTTTTGTGATACCTGCAACCGCGTACGGGTCACCGTGGAAGGCCGCCTACTGCTTTGCTTAGGCAATGAACATTCAGTAGATCTTCGCGCCGTGCTGCGCCGCCATCCAGGCAATATGCAGATACTTAAGCAGGCCATCATTGATGCCTTGCCGCTTAAGCCGGAGCGCCATCACTTCACCACCGATGGCGATGTGCAGGTGGTACGCTTTATGAATATGACAGGAGGCTAGGCCTTGTCAGGGTTAACGAAAGTGCCGGTGCATATCATTACTGGCTTTCTAGGTAGCGGCAAAACCACGCTTATCCACAGCCTGATCGAGCAAAAGCCTGTGGATGAAAAGTGGGCCATCCTGGTCAATGAGTTTGGTCAGATCGGCATCGACCAAGCCATGTTTGACGCCCGTGACGATGTGTTGGTGAAAGGCTTGCCCGGCGGCTGCCTGTGCTGTCAGCTCGCCTTTGTGCTGCAAGCAGCGCTGGTGAATTTGCTGGCACGCAGCAAGCCTGATCGCGTAATCATCGAACCCTCAGGCCTTGGTCATCCGGCGGGCCTATTGGATCTACTGCGTGGCGAAGCCTTCCATGAAGTGGTCGAGGTACGCGATATTATTGCCACCCTTGATCCGCGCCGATTAGATGACGCCCGGGCTCGGCAGCACGACACCTTTCGCGACCAGCTCGACATGGCCGATGCTGTTGCACTGACCATGCTCGACCATAGTACGCCCGAACAGCTCAACGCCGCCCACGCCTTTGTGGCACAGCGCTGGCCGCCACGCAAATGGTTACATGAAGCCCTGCAAGGCAAGCTACCGATAGCGTTATTGACCCAAGGTGGAAGCGCCGAATCAAGCGATATCAGTATGCCCGCCAGCCATCTACATCTAGCTGCAGCCCCCAGCATAGCTGGCTCATTTTTTGATTTCCCGCCCCCACCAGGCAAGCCTCAGCGTGAAACCGGCTCTTCGCTGGGCTACACCAGCACAGGGTTGCGCTGGCATCCAAGTGAGCGCTTCGCGCTGGATAATCTCGCCGCCTGTTTGAGTGAATTTCCTCCGGAGGCACGCATTAAAGGGGTGTTCCATACCGCGAGCGGTTGGAAACGCCTTAATCGTGCAGACGGTACACTCATCGTTGAGAGCAGCGCTTGGCGGCAAGACTCGCGCTTAGAAGTTATCTTACCGGACACGCTGGACGCACCACATACTGACCTCGCAGCACGGTTGAAGGCATTAACGTGTTAAGGGCTTGGTGTTGTTGTCTACCTACCAAGGAGTGTTATGGCATCGCTAGGCCAGATGAGCGACTACGAAATACGCTTAATTCGTATTTTTAAAACGATTGTCGAGTGCGGCGGCTTTACCGCGGCTGAAACGACGCTCGGCATTAGCCGTTCGGCGATTAGCCAGCATATGAATGACCTCGAGGGTCGGCTAGGATTCTCTCTCTGCCAGCGAGGGCGTGGCGGGTTTAGCTTAACTGAAGAAGGGAAAGAGATTTATCAGGCCGGGCTTACACTGCTCACTGCGCTGGAAACCTTTAAAAGCGATGTAAATGCCCTACATCAAACGATTAAAGGCGAGCTTAATATTGGCATTACCGATAATTTGGTCACGCTACCGGCCATGCATGTCACCAATGCGCTGGCCGAGCTGAGTGCACCGGCGCATGATGTCACGCTGCATATTCATATGGAGCCTTCCGATGCGGTGATACGCGGCGTGATGGATGGCCATCTTCACGTGGGCGTCGTGCCCGCGGTGAATCTACCGACCAGCCTAGAAACGCGCCACCTCTACGACGAGCCTTCGTATCTTTACTGCGCGGCGAGGCACCCGCTTTTTGCTAAGCCTGACGACACTCTTGATGCCTCCATTATTGCCCAATACCCGGCTATTTCGCCGCGCTATCCGCTACCTACAGCAGCGCGCGAGGCGCATGATGCGCTTTGCCTGCGCGCCTCGGCATCAGACCGCGAAGGAGCAGCCTTTTTGATTCTTACCGGGCGCTTCATCGGTTTTCTACCTGAGCACGTGGCTGCCCAGTGGGTGGCCGCTGGCAAGATGCGGGTGCTACATGCAAGCACTCAGCACTACCGCATTCCTTTTGTGCTCATCACCCGCCACGACCGGCGCCCTAATCGCGTAGTGGACGCGTTTTTAAGTTTTATTAAAAACGTTGAGTAAGCAAAAAACCGTGCGCTTTATGAACGTTGCTCTGCTGCGTCACGGGCCATGATGGGTACCGGCCCAGCCTGTGGGGACGACGCCAACACGTGGCTCGCCACGTAGTAAACAATGGCTCCAAGCGCTGAGCCTGTGAACCAACCGTAGTCATAAAACCAGTTCATCGTGTCTATCACTAGCGACATTAACGTGAGCAGCACCGGCACGCCAAAAGCAATAAAGCCAGCGATGTTTACAGCAGGATAGGCGTGATTATCCATGTACAGGCTCGGCACATCCAAACGCTGTTTTTTAATCAGAAAGTAGTCCACTGCCATGATGCCAGCGATTGGCCCTAACAGGCTTGAATAACCCAGCAGCCAGTTGGAATACATCTGTTCAAGGGACACCCCAGGCGGAATTAAACCAGCTTTTTGCAGCAGGTCGTAGCCCATTAACAGCACCCCAACAGCCCCCGTCATCAATACGCCGCGCGTTTGGTTGATTAACTTAGGCGCGATATTCTGAAAATCATTGGTGGGGGAAACAATATTCGAGGCGGTATTCGTAGAAATGGTAGCAATAATGATCAGCAGCATCGCCATCACGACCCAGAAGGGGCTATCAATATAGCCAATTAAGCGCACCGGGTCGGCAACGGTTTGGCCCACTAACGTCTCAGAAGCGGCGGTCAACACCACCCCGAGAGCTGCAAAGAAGAACATCGTCAGCGGAAGGCCGATTACTTGACCAACAATCTGGTCTTTTTGGCTTTTCGCAAAGCGGCTGAAATCGGGGATATTAAGCGATAGCGTGGCCCAAAAACCGACCATGGCGGTCAAGCCCGCGAAAAAATAACCGTAAACCGATGCCCCTTCAGGGCGCGATGGCGGCTGCGCGAGAAGCTCGGTCATCGACATATTTGGCCATGCCCACATCATTAGCCCAATACCCACCGCCAGCAGCAGCGGCGCGGCCAGTGTTTCCAGCCATTTGATTGATTCGGCCCCGCGAATAACCACGTACAGATTCATCGCGCCAAAGACAAAAAAGCCGATAACTTCACCAATACCGCCTAATGCTGCCCAAGCAGGCACCAGCTCTGAAAGCAGTAGGTGAATCGCCAGGCCGCCAAACATCGTTTGAATGCCAAACCAGCCACAGCCTACCAGAGCGCGCACCAGGCAGGGCACGTTGGAACCTAAAATGCCAAATGAGGAACGCAAAACCACGGGAAAAGGAATACCAAACTTGGTACCCGGAAAGGCATTCAACGTAAGTGGGATCAGCACAATGATATTCGCCAACAGAATAGCAAATAACGCCTCGCCCACGCTTAAACCAAAGTAGGCAGTTAATACGCCGCCCAGTGTATAGGTAGGCACGCAGATCGACATGCCGACCCACAGGGCGGCGATATTCCATTTGGTCCAGGTGCGCTCACTGGCCTGGGTCGGAGCAATATCGTCATTAAAACGCGAACTGTTGCGTACATCGTTCCCTACCTCAAGCTCAATCAGACCATCTCGATCCACCATCTGAGAGGTTGTTTCTGGCATCTTTGTATCTCCTCAGCATTGCGTTGCCCAACCCAGGCGGTGCCTGAACACTAGCGACAGCGGCTAAATTCAGACAAAGCTTAATCCCCACGGTCAGTGACGTTTCCTAGACAGGATTCAAAGCAATAAGTGTGCCTAGCTAAGCGAGCATGCCAATTAACTCATTGATTAAAAAGCTGCCTTTATGGACAACAATATTATTATTAGATTGTTACCTTTGACGATATTACCTCTCGAACAAACGTCGATTAAACAAAGCTAGATCAAAAAAAATATTTGCACCAACTTTAAACATCTCGGAATTTAAAATAAGTCCGCCAAAAAAGATAACAACATGATTTAAAACAATTAACAAAACACTCCAAAACAGTGCGCATGATCACCAAAAGAGTGAATATTGCTATCTATAGAAATAAAATCAAACAAACTCAAAGAGTTAACGTTAATTTAAAAAACAATAAATGATGACTTGCTAAAACCACCAAGCCAACGATACTTTTAAGAAAAGTTGTCTTGATTGTCAGCTTTATTAGACAACGCTTAAGACCGAAACAAACGCTTTACACCAACAATCAGAGGGAGCGTCTAATGCAGAAGATGAAAATCGGCTTAATTCAAATGGGCTTAAAAACCAGCACCGAGCTTTCGCCCGCGGCCATTCGTGACGCGATGAACGAAGCCCATCTACCGATGATTCAGCAAGCCGCCGACCAGGGCGTGCAGGTGCTGTGCTTTCAGGAAGTCTTTAATCAGCCGTACTTTTGCCCCAGCCAAGACGGCAAATGGTACGCCGCCGCCGAGCGCGTACCCGAAGGCCCCACCTGCCAAATGATGCAGAAACTGGCCGCCGAGCACCGCATGGTCATTATTGTTCCGCTCTATGAAGAAACCGAAACCGGTGTTTACTACAACACCGCCGCCGTGTTCGATGCCGATGGCAGTTATCTAGGCAAATACCACAAAACCCATATTCCCCAAGTAGCTGGCTTTTGGGAGAAGTTCTTCTTCAAGCCAGGCCAATCTAACTGGCCGGTATTCGATACCGCTTACGGCAAAATCGGCGTGTATATCTGCTATGACCGTCATTTCCCCGAAGGCTGGCGGGCGCTGGCGCTCAACGGCGCTGAGGTGATTTTTAATCCCTCTGCCACCGTGGCCGGGCTTTCCCAATATCTTTGGGAGCTTGAGCAGCCCGCCTCTGCCGCCGCTAACGGCTGCTTTATCGCCGCCATCAACCGCGTCGGCAGCGAAGCACCGTGGAATATCGGCGACTTCTACGGCTCCAGCTATATCGTCAACCCTCGCGGCAAAATCGAAGCTCAGGCTAGCGAAACCGACGATGAACTCCTCGTCCACGAGATTGATTTGGACATGGTGCGGGAAGCCCGTAACAACTGGCAGTTCTTCCGCGACCGCCGCCCGGAGACTTATACCCGTCTCACCGATGGCGAGTAGCCCTATCCAAATAACCATCCAAGGAGCGAACGATGAGCTTATTAATCAAAGGCGGCACGGTGGTCACTCACGCCGACACCTACCGGGCCGACGTGCTCTGCGTAGACGGCAAGATTCATGCAATTGGTACGGATCTAGACACCCCTGAAGGTTGTGAGACGGTTGATGCTAGCCATCAGCTGGTAATGCCAGGCGGCATTGATCCCCACACCCATATGCAGATGCCGTTTATGGGCGCGGTGGCCAGCGAAGATTTTTACACCGGCACCGCCGCGGCTATGGCAGGTGGCACCACAACGATTATTGACTTTGTCATCCCAAGCCCCGGCCAGTCACTGCTGGAAGCCTTCGAAACCTGGCAAGGCTGGGCAGAAAAAGCCGCCACTGACTTTGCCTTTCACGTCGCCATTACCTGGTGGGATGAAAGCGTAAAAGAGGAAATGGGCACGCTGGTGCGCGAGCATGGCGTTAACAGTTTCAAACATTTTATGGCCTATAAAGGCGCCATTATGGCCACCGATGACATTCTGGTGGAAAGCTTTTCGCGCTGTTTAGAGCTAGGCGCTATTCCCACGGTACATGCCGAAAACGGCGAGCTGGTGTACCACATGCAGCAGAAATTGCTCGCTCAAGGCATTACTGGGCCAGAGGCGCACCCGCTTTCCCGCCCGCCTCAAGTAGAAGGCGAAGCGGCTAGCCGCGCGATCCGCATTGCCAGCACCCTAGGCGCGCCGGTGTACCTGGTACATGTTTCTACGAAAGATGCGGTGGATGAAATCGCCTACGCCCGCCAACAGGGCCATCAGGTGTTTGGCGAGTGTTTAGCAGGCCATTTACTGATTGATGACAGCGTCTACCAGCACGCCGATTGGGCAACGGCAGCGGCCCACGTGATGAGCCCTCCCTTCCGGCCCAAGGGCCATCAAGAAGCACTCTGGCACGGCCTGCAATCCGGCAACCTACAAACGACCGCTACCGACCACTGCTGCTTCTGCGAGGAGCAAAAAGCAGCCGGCAAGGATGACTTCACCAAAATCCCCAACGGCACCGCCGGTGTCGAAGACCGCCTGGCAGTGCTGTGGGATGAAGGCGTTAACACCGGCCGACTTTCGCCCCAAGAATTTGTTGCCATCACCTCGACCAACACCGCCAAGATCTTCAATCTCTATCCACGCAAGGGTGCGATTCAAGTCGGTGCCGACGCCGATATCGTGGTGTGGGACCCCAACGGCACCCGCACCATCTCCGCCAAGACCCACCACCAGAACGTCGACTTCAATATCTTCGAGGGTAAAACAGTCCGCGGCATCGCCCGCCACACCATCAGCCAGGGCAAATGGGTATGGCGCGACGGTGACCTGCGCGCCGAGCGCGGTGCAGGCCGCTACCTAGAGCGCCCCGCCTACCCCGGCATGTTTGAACTGCTGGCCAAGCGCGCCGAGCTGAATGCCCCGGTAGCCGTTAAACGATAACAGCTGTTTCTATAAAAAACGGAGGCTCGACCGTGACTAGCCCACTGAACCATCTACCCAGCGCCAAAGAGGTCGGCACCTACGACCCGGATACGCTGGCAAGCAACTTTAGCGATCTTCACCCACCGCTGACGCAGCGACAGGCGATAATCGAAAGCCAGCGCTGTCTTTACTGCTTTGATGCGCCCTGCATTGAGGCCTGTCCGTCGGAGATCGATATCCCAAGCTTTATTCGCCAAATCAGCGACAGCAACATCAACGGCGCGGCAGAAACCATTTTGGAAGCCAATATTCTGGGCGGCAGCTGTGCTCGGGTGTGCCCTACTGAAATCCTCTGTGAGCGCAGCTGCGTGCGCAACCACGACGCCGAGTGCCAACCGGTGCTGATCGGCCTGCTGCAGCGCCACGCCACCGACCACATGCAGTTCGATGGCCACCCATTCAAGCGGGCTGCCAGCAGCGGTCGCCATATCGCCGTGGTAGGTGCCGGGCCGGCTGGGCTCTCCTGTGCCCATCGACTGGCGATGCTCGGCCACCAGGTGAGCATTTTTGAAGCCGAGCAAAAGCCCGGCGGGCTCAACGAGTACGGCATTGCCCGCTATAAGATGACCGATGACTTTGCCCGCAAGGAAGTCGAGTTTCTGCTCGAAGTAGGCGGCATCGACATCCAGTACGGGAAACGATTGGGCGACAACCTGGAACTTGCCACCCTGCATCAAAAGTACGACAGCGTCTTCCTCGGCTTGGGTCTGGGTGCCAGCCGCGCCTTAGGGCTAACCGGCGACGATGCGCCCGGCCTGATGCCCGCAGTGGACTACATCAAAACGCTGCGCCAAACCGACGACCTGGGCAGTCTCGCCGTGGCCAAGCGCTGCATCGTGATTGGCGCGGGCAATACCGCCATCGATATGGCCACCCAAATGACCCGCCTAGGGGCCAACGAGGTAACGCTGGTCTACCGCCGGGGCGTTGAGGCCATGTCCGCCACCGACCACGAGCAGGAGATCGCCAAGGCCAACGGCGTGCGCATGGTCACCTGGGCGCAGCCGGACGAGATCGTACTGGATGACCAGGGCCGCGTGACCGGTATGCGCTTTGCCAAGACCCATGAGCAAGACGGGCGCTTAGCTCCGACAGGGGAAACGTTTGAAATTGCCGCCGACGCAGTTTTCAAAGCGATTGGCCAGGGCTTTGACAGCCAAAGTCTCAGCGACGCCAACGCCGCGGAGCTTGCCCGGGACGGCGAACGCATTCACGTCGATGACATGTTCCGCACCTCGCTTGCGAATGTTTATGCGGGTGGCGACTGCGTGAAGCCCGGTCAGGATCTTACCGTACAGGCCGTTCAGCACGGTAAACTGGCGGCGCACGCCATTCATCAGGCGCTTGCCGCCAAGCAGGAGGCCGCATGAATACGACACCTTTCACTCCCCATGCTTTTCCAGGCAAAAAAAATAGCGGCGACAGCATGGCCAACGGCGTTGATCTGTCGGTGAACTTTGCCGGCATCAAGGCCCCCAACCCATTCTGGCTGGCCTCGGCGCCGCCCACCGATAAAGCGTATAACGTGGTGCGCGCCTATGAGGCGGGCTGGGGTGGCGTGGTGTGGAAAACCTTAGGAGAAGAGCCCGCCGCAGTGAACGTGTCCTCTCGTTATTCGGCCCACTATGGCAAAAATCGCGAGGTGATCGGCTTTAATAATATCGAGCTGATTACCGACCGCTCACTGGAGATCAATCTTCAAGAAATCACCCAGGTGAAGAAGGATTGGCCCGACCGAGCGCTGATCGTCTCCATCATGGTGCCCTGCAATGAAGAGGCCTGGGCGTATATTCTGCCATTGGTGGAAGCCACCGGTGCGGACGGCATCGAACTTAATCTGGGCTGCCCCCACGGCATGCCGGAGCGTGGTATGGGCGCCGCAGTAGGCCAAAACCCAGACTTGATTGAGAAAGTTACCTATTGGTGTAAAAAACATTACTCGAAGCCAGTGATTGTAAAACTCACGCCGAATATCACCGATATTCGCGTGGGCGCACAGGCTGCATTGCGCGGCGGTGCAGATGCGGTGTCGCTAATCAACACTATCAATTCAATCACCAGTATCGATCTGGACGATATGGTCGCAAAACCCACGGTGGGCCATCAGAGCACCCACGGCGGCTACTGCGGCAGCGCCGTGAAGCCCATTGCCATGAACATGGTGGCGGAAATCGCCCGCGACCCGGCGACGCCAACACTACCCATTTCCGGTATTGGCGGTATTTCTAGCTGGCGGGATGCGGCGGAATTTATCGCCCTGGGGGCAGGCAGTGTACAGGTGTGTACCGCCGCGATGCTCAATGGCTTCCGCATTGTTGAAGAGATGAAAGATGGCCTCTCCCGCTGGATGGCGGAAAAAGGCTACGATTCGATAGAGGCATTTTCGCGTAAGGCGATACCGCAAACCACCGACTGGAAGCACCTGGATATCAACTTCAAGACCATCGCCAAGATTGACCAGGATCTGTGCATCGAGTGTGGCCGTTGCTATATCGCCTGCGAGGACACTTCCCACCAGTCGATTGCCAAGCTCACTGAGCAAAACGGTGTGCGTCGCTATGAGATAATTGAAGAGGAGTGTGTGGGGTGCAACCTCTGCCAGATTACCTGTCCGGTGGAGAACTGCATCACTATGGTGCCTCAGGAAACCGGCAAACCCTTCCTGGCCTGGGATAATGATCCACGCAATCCTTTCCAGGTCGCCAACTAAAGCGACTTAAACGGCCTAACGCCACCGCTCTCACTGCTCAAGAGCGGTGGCACTTATTGCAACACACCGTTCCTTCAACAAATAGCGACATAGCACGGCATCCTTGAGAACATGAGAAATTATCGCATATGCTATTTTTTCTTATAAATGTTTTTTATAAAGGAAGCCTGATGACGTCTTCACTTTTCTCCCCCATTTTTACAAAAACGCTCGCGGCAACGCTGCTTGTCTCAATCGCTGCCGCCGCTAATGCCGACCAGCGCATCGCTACGTTTGACCTAGGCAGCCTGGATACGCTTGATGCGCTCGGCGCCAGTGAACAGGTAGTCGGTCTTCCCAAGCAGAGCCTGCCTGATTATTTATCTGCATATAGCGGCGATGCTTATACCGACTTAGGTGGACTAAAAAACCCTGATCTTGAAGCCATTACGGAAAGCGAACCAAGTCTACTCTTTTATACCGGCCGCCAAAGTGACTGGGAAACCGAGTTAGCAGAGATTGCTCCGCTGCTGAATACCAGCTTACAAGGTGATGATTACCTAGCATCCTTCGATGAAAATGTTCGTCAGATCGCCAGCAAGATCGACGCCGAAGCGCGTGCCGAAGAAGCCCTCGAAGCATTGCACGCCGATATTGAAGCCCAGCGCGAAGCTCTCAGCAACGCACCGCGTACGCTGGTGGTGACACACAACGGCGGCAACTTGATGCTTAATCAACATCCGGTAGTGCATGACGTATTGGGCGTTGCAGCCCTGGAAATGCCCGACAGTGTCACCAGCGAAACCCGTGGCACGCGCACTTTCACACCACTTTCTGCTGAAGCCATTGCTGAGATCAATCCCGACGTGGTGCTAGTGATTGACCGCAGCGCCGCGATTGGCGATGAACCCGCCGATGTGGACGCGTTAACCCAAACGCTTTCAGACGCGGGTGCAGAAAATGCGCGGGTCATTATGCTAACACCCGCGCTGTGGTATCTCTCCGGCGGCGGTCTACAAAGCCTTGCGCTGCAGATCGACGAAGTCATGGCAGCGCTAAACTAAACGCTCTCGGCTAGTCGGCGTGGATCTTGATTCGGTACAGCACGCAGTAAACCACTGGCAGCACCACGAGGGTTAACAGCGTAGCGACACCGAGGCCACCAATTAACGCAACTGCCATGCTGGCGAAAAAGGCATCGCTTATCAGCGGTATCATTCCCAGCATGGTTGTCAGCGCAGCCATTGCTACCGGACGAACACGGCTGACAGCCGCACGGACGACGGCGTGGTAACGATCTTCATGTAACGGCAGTTGCACATTGATCTCTTCCACTAGCACGATGGCATTTTTAATCACCATGCCGATCAAGCTCAGCGTGCCCAACAGCGCCATAAATGAGAAGGGCAATCCGGTTATCAGCAGCGCGCCGACGACACCTATAATGGTCAGCGGCACTAGCGACCAGATGGCCAACGGTTGGCGGAAATTATTGAACAGCACCACGGTGAGAATAAACATCATCACTATCCCCAGTGGTAGTGACGCAAATAGCCCACTCTGCGCTTCGCCAGCGGTTTCAAACTCTCCCCCCCACTCCATTCGATAGCCTGTCGGCAACGCCAGTGATTCTACCTGAGGACGGATCTCCGCTAATACGCTGGCGGCGGTCACTCCGCTTAACGGATCCGGCTCTCCGTACACTGCCAACATTCGCTCGCGATTGCGGCGCATAATCAGCGGATCCGCCACTTGGGTAGTGATGTCGCTGATCACCTGGTCGGCGGTAATATAGCGCCCCTGCTCTTCGCTCCAAACATTGAGCGAGCCTAGGTTGTCCACATCATGGCGCTGCTCGGGAATCGCTCGTGCCACCATCGGAATTAAGTCGCTACCGTCGCGATAAACCCCCACCTGGCTGCCGCTGGTACTCAGTGCAAGCGTGGCGGCCAGGTCTTCGCGGGTAACACCCAACCGACGGGCAGTGTCCTCCATAAACACTGGCTTAATCGCCTGTACCCGGTTGCGCCAGCTTGTACGCACGCTGGTCATGTTGGACGTCTCGCGGAACATGGCCTCCACTTGGTCGCCCAAC
This sequence comes from Halomonas sp., assembly GCF_052095695.1. Taxonomy (GTDB): domain Bacteria; phylum Pseudomonadota; class Gammaproteobacteria; order Pseudomonadales; family Halomonadaceae; genus Vreelandella. The sequence continues at coordinate 48,458 of NZ_JBQDLQ010000004.1, read as the reverse complement.
CGGCGCAGCACTTCCGAGTCGCTGCCGTAGAAGCGCGCCTCTAGTTTGGCTTTTGGAGCGGGGCCAACTTCCAGCGGGGCAATCTTGTAGTCGATATCGCTATGGCTGCGTTTCAGTACCTTTTCAACGTCGGCCATGCGCTCGCGCTGAGTCGCTTTATCGTCGGTTTCAATAATGAGCTGTGCATAGCTTGCGTAACGGTCTTCCGGCGAGTAAGTGAGCGTAAAACGCTGTGACCCGCCGCCTACGGTGGTGGTCAGGCGGCGAATGCCCGGCATCTCCATCACCTTCGTTTCCAACTCGCTAACGCGGCGCTGAGTCTCAAGGATATCGGTGCCTTCCGATGTGCGGTAGTCGACAAAAAAGATAGGGGTGTTCGAAGCAGGGAAGAAGGCATTTTTGACTGAGCCAAAGCCAAACAACGCGCCAGCCAATAGTGCTACTACCAGCATCAACGTCACCCAACGCCAACGAATGCCGGCAATGATGACGCGGCCGACCAGACGATAAATAACGCCTTTGTAGGGATCCTCTTGACCATCGCCAGGAGCGACATTGTGGAAAAACAGCTTAAAGTAGAACGGCGTCAATGTCAGCGCGGTAATCCAGCTCAGCAGCAGCGAATAGAGCAGTACGAAGAATAGCGAGCCGATGAATTCACCTGTCGTATCTGGCGAGAGTCCAATGGGCGCAAAGGCCGCAATTGCGATCAGCGTTGCCGCCAGCAGTGGCCAAGCGTTCTGACGGATTACCTGATGCGCCGAATCGCGAATAGTGCTGCCGCGCTTTAATCCCACCAACATGCCCTCGGTTACCACTATGGCGTTATCCACCAACATGCCGAGGGCAATAATCAGCGCACCAAGGGAAATTTTTTCCAACTGTAAGCCGTGAAAGCGCATTAGCATAAAGGTGCCGATAATGGTGATCAGCAGAATAAAGCCCATCAGCAGGCCGCTACGCCAGCCCATAAACAGCATCAGCACCACGATCACGATGGCCACCGCTTGGATCAGGCTCACCAGAAAGCCTGATACCGCGTCATCGACCACCTGAGGCTGGTTGTAGACGGTGTTCAGCTCCATTCCCAGCGGTGTGCGTGCCTCTAACGCCATCAACCGATGCTGAAGCCGCTCGCCCACCTCGACGACATTGACGCCACTTTCAAAAGAGATGCCCAGCGAGATCGCCGGACGCCCCATGTCTCGATACAACTGCTGGGGCTGCTCTGCCAACCCACGTGTAACCTCTGCGATATCGCTTAGCCGCACCAGCCCACCGTCACCTTCACTCACAATGAGTGCGCGCAAGTCCTCTATATTCGCTGCGCTGCCCGTAGGCGTGATACGAAACCGCTGACCATCCTGTTTGAGATGGCCTGAATCAGCTACTGCATTTTGAGTATCGAGCAGTTGTTGCAGGCGAGTGAGGGGAATATTCAGCGCGCGCAACCGTTCGCGGTCGACCTCAATATAAATGCGCTCTTCGTGCTCGCCGCCTAGTGATACCTTCTCAACACCGTTTACTAAGGTCAGCTCACGCTTGAGGAAGTCTGCGTGGTCGGCCAGGTCAGGCATGCTGTAACCTTCGCCGGTCAGGTCGACCATGAAGCCAAAGACATCGCCAAAGTCGTCGTTAACCCGTGACTGACTGGCGCCCGGCGGCAATGCGGCCTGGGCATCCTGAACTTTGCGGCGAAGAGAATCCCACAGTTGCTCCAACTCCTCATTCTGAACCGTACTTTCCAGCTCAACGGTAATTTGCGAGAGCCCATCGGAACTCACCGAGCTAACGCGCTTTACCGACGACATCTCTTGGATAGACTGTTCTAGCGTAGAGGTAACTTCTTGCTCAACTTCTTCAGGTGTCGCGCCTGGGTATTGCGTGGTGATGAGGGCGTTACGAATAGTGAATTCGGGAAATTCCAGTTGGCCCATGCCTAAAAATGACAGCGCGCCACCTGCCAACAGCACGACGGTCATTAAATAACTGGCCGCACGGTGGCGCAAAAAGTAGTCGACCATGTTAAAGCCCCTGCTCTTTTTCCCATGGCGCCACGTTGGTATCCGCCGTTATACGGTGGGCGCCGGCCGCCACTATACGATCGCCCGCCGCCAAGTCGCCGTTAACTTCCAGCCCATTCGACGTTAATTGCCCTACCCTTACCGGCACTGCCTCTACCTGTTCTGAGCCTGTATAGCGCCATACCAAGGCCTGGCTAGCGTCTTCGCCCGCATAGCTCACTGCTTCAGGCGGCAGGTGCCAAACCGGCGTAGCATGGTCGGATATAACATGGTTGGATGGCAGCGCACTTAAATCCAGCCGTACATTGGCACTCATACCATCCAATAGGGTGATATCGTCGGGCTGGGGGAGCGTTAGCGTAACTTCATAAGCCAAGCTCTGTGCGTTGGCTTGTGTGGTATAGGACGCTAATTGGGCAAGATAGGGTTTGTCGCTGTTTCCGAAGCGTACTTCATACGCTAATTCATTCCCTAAGGGAGTACCGCTGCTACGTGGCATCCGCTGAACAATTTGCTCAGGCAGATGAAACACCACGTCCAACTGCCCCGGCTGCTGAATCACCGCAACGGTTTCCTGCACCTGAACAATTTGGCGGTTATCCACCGGTACTTGGGCAATCACCCCATCGTAGGGCGCGCGAAGCTGGGTATGCGAAACCTGTTCTTGGGCTTGCTCAAAGGTAGCGCGGGCAGCCCGCCACTCGCTCTGCGACTCATCAAACTGGGATTGACTGATCGCACCGCGCTCCAAGGTATAGCGCATGCGTTCTAGCATTGCCTGGGCTAGCTCTAGGCGCGAGCGAGCACTATCCAACTCGCTCTGCACATTGCGGTCATCAATACGTGCAATTACCTCGCCCTCGCTTACCTGCTGGCCAGGGTTCACATTGAGTTCCAGTAGCTCCCCCGCCATACGAAACGATAAATTGCTGCGTGTGGAAGCTTCAACCCGTGCTGGAAACTGGCGTAAAGCAGTGGCATTTGCCGACTGTAGCGTCATCAGTTTCACTGGCCTTATCGTATCGCGGGATTGCGCCAGTGGTTGCTCGCAGCCCATTAGCATCAGCACAATTAATGTGATTGGCAGGAAGCGGAGAAAAGTAGCAGGCACGGTAAACTCCTTGAGGACGATCAGTACAGCTTGTCAAAGCTAACGTTAGGCAGCACCAAAATTTAGAAAACATAGCGGAATAACGTATACATTTAACTGACATTCATGAATGTCAGTTAAATGTATAATAATCAGCATACGGCGACTTTGCTATCTATCAGTGCCAAAATACCGCTAATTATATGAATAGGGGCCGCTATGACCCGTCGTAAGGCAGACTCTGAACGTACCCGAGAAGCGATTCTCGACGCTGCGGAAACCACCTTTCTTGCTCAAGGTGTTTCGCGCACCACGCTTGCACATATTGCCCAGGCGGCGGGGGTGACAAGGGGAGCCATTTATTGGCACTTTGAAGATAAAGCGGCTGTGTTCGATGCGTTGTTGGAGCGCGTAAGACTCCCGTTGGATGGCATTGTCGACGATGCAGTACAGCGGCTCGGTGCCACGCCAGCCGAATGCCTGCGCGAAATAGCTCAACGCTCACTGGCAGGAATTTGTCATGACCTTCCGCTGCAGCGGGCAGCCACCATCGTGCTGCACCGCTGCGAAAAATTGGATGATGAACACCCACGCATCTGCATGATCACCCAGCTCCCCAAACACGCTGAAGCACAAGTGGAAGCATTATTTGAGCAAGCTCAAGTTGCGGGCAGCTTACGTGCCGACCTCACGCCAGCCAGCGCCCGTCGTCAGTTTCATGGCTTTTTAATTGGCGTGTGCTTTGATTGGCTTCATGATACTCAGCAATTTTCATTGGCAGATGAGGGCAACGCCATCGTAGAAACGTTAATGCGTGGGCTTTTAGTTGAGAAAACACACTCAATCTAGCCATACTGGCACACGGCTTGCTTACTATATTGGCTGAATGCCTTCCACCTGGAGCCTGCCATGAACCACTCTGACTATCCTCTCAGTGAAGTCCCCCTCAGCGCCCGCAAGGGCCTGCTCTCAACCTCAGCGGTGCTGCTCGGCTTTACTTTTTTCACTGCCACCATGTGGGCGGGCGGCACCCTGGGCCAAGCCTTTACCATCAGCCAACTGCTCTGGATCATACTGATTGGCAATTTGCTGCTAGGAATATATGCGGCAGCCCTTGCTTATATCGCCTGTAAAAGCGGGCTAAATTCAGTGCTAATGGGTCGCTTCTGCTTTGGCGAGAAAGGCAGCAAACTCTCTGACTTCATTCTCGGCTTTACTCAAATCGGCTGGTACGCTTGGGGCACGGCCACTATCGCGCTGGTATTGGTACGCACCACCGGGATGCCGGAATGGCTGGAAATCCCCTTAATGGTGCTATTTGGGTTTGGTTTCTGCGTCACCGCCATGATCGGCTATAAAGGTATGGACTGGCTCTCTCGCTTCGCCGTGCCCGCCATGATGCTGTTTATCGTAATCAGTCTGTTCACCGGGCTGGTCGATGTGCATGGTTACGCGGGGCTAAGTCAGCAAACGCCCACGGAGAGTATGAGCGTAGCGGCGGCGATTACGGTGATTATCGGCACGTTTATTAGCGGCGGCACGCAAGCCACTAACTGGAGTCGCTTTGCCAAGACCCCAAAAATTGCCGTCCTCGCGACGTTAGCGGCGTTTTTTGTCGGTAACGGTTTAATGGTGCTGACCGGAGCCCTAGGCACCATGATTTATCAACAGGCGGATATTGTCGATGTGCTGATCGCCCAGGGGTTTGTCACCATCGCCGTACTGATGCTGTTTCTCAATATCTGGACCACCCAGGACAACACCATCTACAACTTCGCCGTGGCGGGCTGCAACTTGCTGCGTACAGAGAAACGCCGTTTGGTCACGGTGGGTGGCGCAGCGATTGGCACCGTGTTAGCGGTGGGCGGTATGTACAACCTGTTGATTCCGTTTCTGGTGCTATTGGGAACGTTCATTCCCCCGATGGGTGGCGTCATCATGGCGGACTTCTGGCTCAAACATAAAGGCCGCTACCCGGCGTTAGATAGCGCCCGGCTACCTGATTTCAACCGCCGAGGCTTAGCCGCGTATGCGTTAGGCGCGGGGGCGGCTTACTTCTCACCATTACTGCCGCCGTTGGTCGGTGTCGCAGTGGCAGCCGCCAGCTACGCCGTGCTACTGCGCTTAAAGCACGCTACGCTGAGCGATAGTCTTTCATCAACTGCCAAACAATAAGTGAGCCTTTTTTCTATGCACATGCAGATTATTAACGCCCGCCTACGCCAGCGCCCAGAACTTTACCGACTCGAGAGTGAGAACGGCATTTTCACCGCCATTACCGCCCAAGACGCACCGCAAATCGCGAGCGAAGGGCAGGTTGATGCAGGCGCCAAGCTCGTTTGCGCCCCCTTTATTGAGCCCCATATTCACCTAGATGCCGCCCTCACAGCAGGTGAGCCAAGCTGGAACCAAAGCGGCACCCTATTTGAAGGCATTGAGCGCTGGAGTGAGCGCAAGCCCATGCTCACCGAAGCGGATATTCGCGAGCGGGTACTAAAAACGCTTAATTTGTTGATTGGAAACGGGGTTCAATTCGTGCGCACCCACGCCGACACCAGCGATCCAAGCCTAGTTGGCTTGAAAACCTTGTGCACGCTGCGTGATGAACTGAAGGATAAGATTGATATCCAGGTGGTTGCCTTCCCGCAGGATGGCCTACTTTCTTACCCCGGCGGTGATAGGCTAATGGAAGAGGCGCTGGAAATTGGCGCTGATGTCGTAGGCGGTATCCCTCACTTTGAATACACCCGAGAGCTGGGTGTGGCTTCCATGAAACGGGTGATTGAGCTGGCGATCAAGTACGACCGCTTGGTCGACGTACACTGCGACGAGATCGACGACCCCAACTCGCGTTTTCTTGAAGTACTGGCCTGCGAAGCGCTGTTTAACGACCTGGGCAGCCGCGTGACCGCCAGCCACACCACCGCCATGCACTCCTACGACAACGCCTACTGCTCCAAGCTATTTCTGCTGCTCAAACGCTCGGGCATCAATTTTGTCTCCTGCCCTACGGAAAGCATTCATCTGCAGGGACGCTTTGACACCTACCCCAAACGCCGCGGTGTGACCCGGGTAAAAGAGCTCAACGCAGCGGGCATTAACGTCTGTTTTGCTGAAGATTCCATCTTTGATCCCTGGTACTCGCTGGGTAACGGTAAGCTGTTAAGAACGCTGGATTTCGGCCTGCATATCTGCCAAATGATGGGCTACCAGGACTTCAGCCAAGCGCTATCGCTGATTACCGATAACAGTGCCCGCACGCTTAATATTGAAGAGCGTTACGGCATCGAGGTCGGCAAACCGGCCAGCTTTAATCTGCTGGAGGGTGAAGACGACTACAGCGTGCTGCGCAATCAAGGCGAAGTGCTTCTTTCCGTACGCCACGGCGAGATCATTATGCAACGCGAGCCTGCCAAGATCACCACGCCCCCATGGCTTGGCTAATGTCTCAAAGGCACGTTAGATTAGTCATTTAACCGTCTAATATTACCGACGAATGTTAATGCTGAATATTAATAACCAAGGGAACCCAAAATGGGCATCGAAACCGTTCGCCAATTTTTTGCCGAGCACGCGCCAGATGTAAACATCGAAGTGCTTGAAACCAGTACCGCCACCGTGCAACTCGCCGCTGATGCCCACGGCGTCGCCCCAGGCCAAATTGCCAAAACCCTGGCGTTTAAAGTCGGTGAAAAACCACTGCTCATTGTGGCCAGCGGCGACGCACGAATCGATAACCGCAAGATACGCGACACCTTCGGCGGCAAAGCCAAAATGCTTGACGCTGAAACAGTGATGGAACTGACCAGCCACCCAGTCGGTGGCGTTTGCCCCTTTGGCCTCGCCACCAATTTGCCGGTGTATTGCGATGAATCGCTCCACGCCTATGACGAAGTTCTGCCCGCCGCAGGGTCGCCCACAAGCGCCGTGCGCCTAAGCCCAAAGCGCTTAGCCGAGCTAGTCAATGCAGAGTGGGTGGATGTGTGCAGGTTGCCGGAGAGTGTTAGTTAAACGCCCTCCTCAATGGCAACGCTTACTTAATATCCAGCAAATAACCATAAAACGCCGTATTACGCTGCCAGCCCAGTGATTCATAAAGATGTTGGGCACGCTCGTTCTCTACCTGGGTCATGAGTATCAAACGCGCTACACCATGATCGTGGGCTAGCCGTGTGGCGGCTTCCATTAGCGCTCTGCCTGTGCCCTTATCACGGCAGTCCGGCAACACAAATAGATCATTTAGCGTCCAGCGTGCATTCAAGCCCACCGTGGAAACGCCAGGATAAAGCTGCACAAAGCCGGTGAGGGTACCTTCACTGTTTTCGCTCACCAAAATAAATGAATCCCCTAAGCCCATACGCTGACGCAGAAAATCTCGCGCCGCCTGAATATCACTCGACTGGGCATAAAACTGGCGATAACCATCGAGTAAGGCGCTAAGCGGTTCTAAGTCACTGAGTACTGCCGAACGAATGTTAGCCATAAAGGAAACTCCTTAAGTGTGGTTAATCACCACAGCTTGCCGCTATAATGGTCTACGATAAAGAGCCACTTTTCGCTAAATTGAGGGAACCAGTGAAACGACGAGACGCCGCTAGCGATTGGACTGTTGAGGTACCTCGCGATATAACATAACCAAGTGCAATAGATTGAGGCTAAAGCACCTTGTGGTGAATGCTTATACTATTCTGATCGGCAAGCTTGCTCTTCTGCAGCTTATGAACACAGCTCACATGACGCGACGTCGACTTTCCACGATGTACGCTTCGCGCAGTTGCCGCGATACCTCACCAGGATAGCCGTCACCAATATTGACATCATCGATTGCAATGACCGGCGTGACGAACGAGGACGCTGACGTTACGAAGCACTCCTTGGCGCTCTGTGCTTCCGCGACGCTGAATGACCGCTCCTCGACACGCAAGGAGAGCGACGCGGCGACCTCTAGAACGACGGCGCGGGTTATTCCCGGCAGGATAGCGTGAGAAAGTTCGCGCGTTACCAACACCCCCTCGTGAGTCAGCATCCAGGCATTATTCGACGCCCCTTCTGTTACCACACCACTCTCAACCAGCCAAGCGTCATCGGCACCAGCCGCTTTCGCTGCCATTTTGGCCATTGCGGGGTAGAGCAACTGTACCGTCTTAATGTCACGCCGGGCCCAGCGCCAATCAGGCTGCGTCGCGACGCGAATGCCTTCTCGGCCACTACGACTTTCAACCAGCACTTTGGCCTGGGTAAACAGCACCAGCGTGGGCGGCGTTGCAGCCTCTGGATAGCCAAAATCACGATCACCGGCACTGCCTCGAGTCAGCTGTAGATAGACCATGCCTTCTTTGAGCGCGTTGAGCCGGATCAGCTCGCGATGAATCTCCAACAGTTTATCGTCACCCCACGGCAAGGCCATCTCGAGCTCTACCGCTGAGCGCTTCAATCTCTGCATATGGCCAGGGAAATCGATTAGCTTGCCGTCCAGCACCGACGAAACCTCGTAGACGCCATCGGCGAGCAGAAAGCCGCGATCAAAAACCGATACTTTGGCGTCCTGTTCCGCGACATAGTCGCCATTCACGTAGACCGTGCGCTGTGTCATCTCATGCTGTCTCTATGTATGTCTTTATGTTCATGCTTATCTCTGCTGAAACGCGCCGGAGTAGGTGGCTCTGTCCACAATAACGACAGTTCAACCCCACAAGGCCGGCGTTGCCGGATGGATACCTTCAGCGTCGAAACGCATACCGTGCTCACGATCCCGAGCCAACAGCAGCGGCCCGTCGAGATCGACCACCGCCGCGCCCTGTGCCACTAGCAACGCTGGCGCCATCGACAGCGACGAGCCCACCATGCAGCCGACCATGACCTCGAAACCTTGTGCCAGAGCTTCCTGTTTGAGAGCCAGCGCCTCGGTCAATCCGCCAGTCTTGTCGAGCTTGATATTGACCATGTCGTAGCGGCCAACCAAATTCGGTAGCGATGTGCGGTCATGACACGCTTCATCAGCGCAGACCGGTAGTGGTCGGTCGATTTCCGCCAGCGGCGCGTCGTTCTCGGCCGGTAGCGGCTGCTCGACCATGTCGATGCCTAACTCCAGCAACACGGGTGCCAGACGTGCGTAGGTTTCACGGTTCCACCCCTCGTTGGCATCGACGACGATCCGCGCTTTGGGGGCGCCTTCACGCACCGCTCGCAGGCGCTCGATATCGCCCTCGCCGCCCAGTTTCAGCTTGAGTAGCGGTCTGGCGGCGTGATGCCTGGCCTTCTCGCGCATGATATTGGGCGTATCCAGTGACAACGTAAAAGCCGTGATCTGGGCCTTGGGAGCGCCGATTCTCGCAAGCTCCCAGACCGGCTTACCGGTTCGCTTGGCCTCAAGATCCCAGAAAGCGCAGTCGAGCGCATTGCGAGCGGCTCCTGCCGGCAGCCGAGACTGCAGCTCAAGTCGATCCATGCCCGCCATCAATCCATCGCTCATCGACTCGATCTGTGCGATCACGCTGTCGACCGACTCGCCGTAATGCGCATAAGGGACGCATTCGCCGCGTCCGGTGTGGACGTCATCGCTCAATGTCGCCACGACAACTCGCGCGTCAGTACGCGAGCCGCGAGAGATGGTGAACACTTCGGCCAGCGGGAAAACCTGTTCCTCGACGGTCAGCTTCAACATGCCAGCACCGCTTCCGCCAGACGATCGGCGCCTTGCCGATAGGGATCGACACACGGCAATCCCAGTCGTGCCTCCAGCTCCTGTAGATAACGATCCGCCTCATCGACTGGCATTCCCGAGGTATTGACCGAGACGCCAACGACCTGGCACTCGGGATTCACCACCTGCGCCAATGGCAGCGCGGTATCACGCAATGTCTCGAGCGTCGGCAACTGATAATGCGGCAACCCGCGCATATGCGTCCGGGTCGGCTCATGACAAAGAATCAACGCGTCCGGCTGACCACCATGGATCAGCGCCATGGTGACCCCGGAATAGGAGGGGTGGAACAGACTGCCCTGCCCTTCGATGATGTCCCAGTGGTCGTCGTCGTTGTCCGGCGTCAACCATTCGATCGAACCGGCCATAAAATCGGCGATGACGGCATCCAGCGGCACGCCCTCGCCAGTGATAAGGATGCCCGTCTGCCCAGTGGCGCGAAAGCTCGACTTCGCACCGCGCCCGCGCAGTGCAATATCCAGGGCCAGCGCCGTGTACATCTTACCGATTGAACAGTCGGTGCCGACGGCAAGACAGCGCTTACCGCGGCGCGGCTTGCCGTCACCGATCGGGTACTGGACCTGCGGTACGCGCACATCGATCAAGCGCCCGCCATGCTTTTCGGCGGCCTCAACCAGCTCCGACTCTTCGCGCAGTAGATTGTGCAGGCCGGAGGCGATGTCCATACCGGCGGCCAGCGCCTCCTTGAGCACCACGATCCAACTGCGGGAAATCACACCACCACGATTGGCAGCGCCAATCACCAGGGTTCTGCCCCCCTGAGCCACGGCGGCTTCGATATCGAGATCTGGAAGCTGCATATCCGCCTGGCAACCCGGCAGCCGGTATTGCCCCAACGCATGCTCCGGACGCCAGTCACGAATACCCTGAGCAACCTTGGCGGATAGCGGATCGGGCACATCGCCCAGGAACAAAAGATAGGGAGTCTTGAGCATGTTGTATTATCTCTAATGAATAGATATACCGACAATAGTGTGTGTGCCAGGCGCAGATAATAGACGCAGGCGATGCTCAGCCCGCAACCGTAACGCACTGCCAGATCGACCACTCCTTCGATCTGCACAGCCATGCAGATTCCTCAGCTATGCTGTTGTTTCACCGAAGGTCTTAACGCTCGACCCCCGTCTGCGAAGTGATCCGTCCGTAGTGCTCTATACGACGATGACGCGCGAAATCGAAGATGGTCTCTTTGCCGAACTGACACAGCTCCATGTCACAGTGCGCAGTCACTAATTCATCACCTTCGCCTTGTGTCCGGGCCACCACAAAACCGTCTGGATCGACAATAATCGTGCCGCCCATGAGCGGGAACCCATCTTCTATACCCGCCTTAGCCACGGCCACCGCCCAGGTAGCATTCTGATAGGCTCCGGCGGTCACCGAAAGCTCGGAGTGATAGAGGCGCTTCTCGGTCCCTTCACCGCGATTCTGGGAATTGACCGATGGCGTGTTATAGCCAAGCATGACCAGCTCGACGCCCTGCAAACCCATCACGCGCCAGGTCTCCGGCCAGCGACGATCATTGCAGATACACATTCCCATCAATGTGTCTTCGTTATCGAATGTCTCGAAGCCTAAATCACCAGGTTCAAAATAACGCTTCTCAAGATGCTGAAAATCTCGCCCAGTGTCATACTCGACATGGCCCGGAAGATGAACCTTACGATACTTACCTACGATTTCACCCTGGCGATTGGTCAGAATTGAGGTATTGAAATGGCGTCCTTCTGGCGTTAACTCAGCATAGCCAAACGAGATAGCTATGCTATGTTCACGAGCGCGCTTAAATAGTGGTTGAGTAGCCGCATTGGGCATTTCCCTCTCGAACCAGGTGTCGACTTCGGCCTGATCTTCCATATACCAGCGGGGGAAGAATGTGGTCAGCGCCAATTCAGGATAAACCACCAGATCACATCCTTGTTCGGCAGCCTGATCCAGTAGCGCAACCATTCTTGCCACGACCACCTCACGGCTTTCGCTTTTCTGGATAGGGCCCATCTGAGCCGCACCGATTACCCATTCACGCATGTTTGTTTCCTTATCATTACAGTATTTAAAAAATCACTACAGTGCGTCGTGTCTTACACTAGCCGTTGGCTCCATAGTCTAAGCTTTCTTAGTCAGCGCTCATGTTTACGTTCGAAACGACTGACCAGGCGCACCAGCGGCCAGAGCAACAGCAGATAAATCAGTGCTGCCAGAACAATGGGGGATGAGTTGTAGCTCATGGTGCGCGCCATATCGGCGCGATACATAAGCTCGCCAAGTGACACCACACTGGCCAGCGATGTCAGCTTAACCACCTCTACGGTGTTCGAAAGCAAGTCTGGCAGCACATTGCGTACCGCCTGCGGCAGAATCACCCAGAGCATAGCCTGAGCACTTGTCAGTCCTGTGGAGCGAGCGCCTTCGAACTGCCCCGGAGAAATAGATTTAAGCCCTGCCCGGAAGACTTCGCTGTAGTAGGCCGAGTTGTTGAGTACAAACGCGATCACCACCGCTGCATAGGGCGATAACTTAATGCCTGCAAATGGTATTCCCGAGTAGACAAAGATCAACAGCACCAACGGCGGCATGGCACGAAAAAGGTCGACATACGCAATGGCCGGCCAACGCATCCAGCGACGTGAGTTATCGGTAGCCATTGCCAGCAACAACCCAGCTACGCCGCCCAAGACAATGACGACCACACAAATCTGCAGGGTGACCACTAATCCTTTGAGCAAGAGCGGGAATGCCTGCCACATCAGATCAAGGTTGAAGAACTGACTTACGATGGTATCCATATCAGCGCCTCCGCCAGTTCATTCGGGACTCGAGCCAACGCCCCAAAATGACGAAAGGCAAAAACATACCGACATAAGCAAGTGCTCCCAACGTCAATGGCGTTGCACTGCCGGAAAAGGACTGAGCGCTCGATGCCTGGTAAAGAATTTCTGGTACACCAATAACGGTACCCAAGGCGGTCATTTTGGTAATAGCAATGGAACGATTGGTCAGCGAAGGCATCGCCATACGCATCGCTTGGGGAAGTACTATCCACACTAATACTGTCAGTCGGCGCATACCGCTCGCATGAGCCGCTTCCCACTGCCCTATATCCACGGCGCAAATCCCTGCCCAGAAAATCTCCTCGGCGAATGCCGCCAAGACCAGACTTAGAACCAGAAATAGCACCATCCACGACGAGAACGTGATCCCAATCCCAGGAAATCCGAAGTAAAAAATCAGTATGACCACCAGTGGTGGCAATGCACGCCAGATGTCAGCGAAAGCCACAATCAATAGATTGAGAATTCGTATACCGGCACTTCGCAAACAAGCCAGCACCAGACCGAGCAAAATTCCACAGGTCACCACCGTAACGGATAGCCCCAGCGTCACCCACAGCCCGTCTAAGATCGCTGGCCAGTACTTTTTCATGATCACAGGATCGAAAAACACCTGCAGGAAATGCTCTAGTCCATCCATATGCATCTACTCCCGGGTTAGGAAACCCAGCCGGCGTCTGAGCGGGCAGTCGCTACCTGCGCCGCTCAGGCATTAAGCCCGACATTTGCTTAGAATGACTCGCGTCGTGTTAGTGAGATGCTCTCAATCACAGGAAAGGGGGTGACCGTCCTCGACATAACCCGAAAATTCAGGCTGCCCGTAACCAGGGGTTGGCGTTACCGCAGTGGCATCTTCTTCGGGTTCTACGCCAAACCACCTCATGGACAACTCCGCCATGGTGCCGTTGGTTTTCAAGCACTCCAAGGCACGTTCCACTTGATCTCGGGTTGTGGTGTCATCCTTACGAAACGGAATCGCCCAAACCAGACCAGTATCCACCAGATAGGAAAGTTCAATTGCTGGATTCTGACTAACTGCGTAGGCCGACACCGTATTACCGGCCACGTTCGCCGCAGCACGTCCGGCCATCACTGCCTGAATAGCATCGCTGTTGGTACCGTAGCTTTCTACTTCCCAACCGTATTTTTCGGCATTCTCGCGTGCCCAGCGGTCATATGCCGATCCTTTGTTGACCGCAACCACCTTGCCCGCCAGTTGATTAAGGTCCGTGATTTCCGGCGCCCCTTTCTTGATCACGAACTGAAAATCCGTGTCCAGATAGCCTTCGCTGAACAGCAAATTATCGGCGCGCTCTTCGGTCACCGTCGTTGGCGCCATTAAGAAATCGTAGGTGCCTGACTGCAATCCCGGAATCAGCCCGGAAAACTGCGCGGCGGTAATCTGCATCTCCACGCCCATCTGCTCACCAAGCGCATTGGCAAGGTCAACGTTGAAACCTTGCACCTCACCGTCCATGGTCGGCATGGCATGTGGTGCGAAGGTGCCATCCAGTGCTACATGATAACTATCCGGTGTATCGGCAGATGCTGAGGCTACACCGAGACTCAAAGCGATCAACGACAGTTTTAGACAGTTTCCGGTTCCGCCAGATAGCGGAGAAGGCAAGAATGAAGACATGAGTATTGCTCCTGTGTTGGGGAATCGGCTCGGTTGCTAGTGACGCCGCTCTACAAAAGCACGTGTGCGCTCTTGCAGTGGTGTTGCGAAGATTTGCTCGGGGGGCCCCTGCTCAACGATATGACCATCGGCCATGAACACCACACGGTCAGCCACGGCACGAGCAAATTCCATTTCATGGGTCACAACCAACATCGTCATACCACTTTCGCGCAGCTCCCGCATGACGCTCAGTACGCTGCCAACGAGTTCTGGATCCAGCGAACTCGTCGGCTCATCGAACAGCACAATCATCGGGTTCAGGGCGATTGCACGCGCGATACCTACGCGCTGCTGCTGGCCGCCGGAAAGCTGATGGGGATAATGTCCGGCGCGCTCGGCGAGCCCTACGCGGGTCAGCGCCTCAAGGGCCAGCGCTTCTGCCTGACGACGGGGCATTTTCTTGACTAGCCGCAGTGCCAGCGCCACATTGCCGAGCGCAGTGTAGTGGGGATAGAGGTTGAACTGCTGGAAGACCATACCGATCTTCTGGCGCATCCGATCAATGGATGTATTGCGATCCATCAAATCAATACCGTCGATGATCACTTGCCCACCGCTAGGCTCCTCCAAGCGATTGCAGCAGCGCAGCATGGTGCTTTTACCTGACCCGGAGGGGCCTATCACACACACTAGTTCCCCAGGGCGCACACTCAGATCGATATTCTCCAGCACCAATTGCTGCCCAAACGATTTGCACAGCCCGACCAATTCCAGAATCGGAAAGGGGTTATGGACATGAACACCGGCGCCACCCGCTTTATCCAGCGTTATGGTTTCACTCATGCTCCCCTCCCGCTCAAAACGGCGTATCCACTAATTTGCGGATCAACGCCTCTGGATCCCGCGAGGCACGCGCTTTGGCTACCGGTTCAGGAAGGCCACAGGGCAAGAACTCTCCGCTGCCTCGGGCAACCTTGAGCTCACCGTTCTCGATGACGACACGCCCGCGGTTGATCACGGTATCCGGCCAGCCAGTAACCTTCATGCCCTCATAGGGGGTGTAATCGACGTTGTCATGCAAAAGGTCGTTAGTGATCGTGATCTCGCGCTCTTCGTCCCAGATCACGATATCGGCGTCCGCTCCCACTGCGATGCTACCCTTACGCGGATACAATCCGTACATACGTGCATGGTTGGTCGCGGTGAGTGCAACAAACTCATTGATTGTAAGACGCCCTTTCAGGTAGCCCTCACTGAACAATAGCGGCATGCGCACCTCAATGCCTGGCAGGCCGTTGGCCATTTCCCGGAACCCCGTATTCTCGCCTTTTGGGAGCTTACCGGTTTCATCCCAGCGATATGGCGCATGATCCGAGGAGTAGAGCGATAAGGTACCTTCTGTCAGCCCCTGCCACATGGCACGCTGACAGCGTTCGTCACGTGGCGGCGGGCTGCAGCAGAACTTGGCTCCTTCGACACCTGGCTTGTCTATATCGGCCGCGGTCAGAAACAGATACTGCGGGCAGGTCTCAGCATAGAGCGCGGCGCCCTTCTGCTGTGCCTGACGGATACAATCCAAGGTCTCGGCTTCCGAGACATGCACGATCATAATCGGCGTTTCCAGGATCCGGGAGAGCGTCACCACCCGGTTGGTAGCTTCCGTCTCGGCGAGCCCGCTGTGTGCCACCGCATGGTATTTAGGCGCATTCAATCCACGTTCGACAAGGCGGTCACCCAGCCAGCGAATCACATCATTATTCTCGGCATGCACCATGACCAAGGCGCCTTCACGATCGGCCAGAGCTAGCACGTCGAGAATCTGATAATCGTCCAGTTTCATGCGCTCGTAGGTCATGAAAACCTTGATTGAGGTCACGCCTTGGCGAATAGCTTGCGGAAGATCTATCTTAAGAGCCTGATCATCCAGATTGGTAACGATGACATGAAAGCCATAATCAATTACCGCCTTCTCCTCGGCTCGTGCGCTGTAATCCTCAAGCACCTCGCGTACGCTATCGCCGCGATGTTGGGCCGCAAACGGCATGATGGTAGTGTTGCCACCAAACGCCGCGGAAACGGTAGCCGAATAGAAGTCATCGGCACACATCAGGCCCATTCCCGATAACTGCTCCACGTGGCAATGACTGTCGATGCCTCCGGGCAGCACCCAGCGTCCACGCGCATCGATATCACGCTTACCCGTGGGCAAACCGGCAGCAATCGCCGCAATTTTGCCGTCAATAACACCGAGGTCGGCCTCGAAGGTCTCGGTTGCCGTCGCTACCTTGCCATTGCGGACTACCAGATCGAAGGCTCGATTCAGATGCGTTTGAGTGTTGGTTGTTGTCATACTGGCTCCTGAGAGAGAAGTACTGCCTAAATGCCCGAGCGGTCTAATTCCACCTCTGAGTTGTGTTCTATCGGAACATCATTTTCGATGCGTACGACTTTCGGTTCAGACCTCGATTCGCATGGCTCAGTACTTCTAGGCCTGTGATCAGGGTCAGTAGCACGACACATCATCCGGATACGAATCCTGTAAGAATCATTCTGCGAGCCGGATGTGATGATGTCGCATGCCTTTTTGTCTCCAACCCTTAACATAAGGTCAAGACCATTACGGGACGCACAAGCAACTGACATACCCAAAAGTGCCTTACGAGTCATGAAAACTTGCCAGGAGGGATAAAGCCGATCCACCAGCCGGTCATAGCACGCCCCTTGGAGACACCATTAATAGACAGCGTACGTGACTTCATCGGCGACTCGACCTGAGTCAGCGTGCAGAACCCGAATTCGTCGTAGATCAGATATTTGTAGATATCCTCGTTCGGAACGAAGATTTCAGGGGTACTCGGAAGAGAGTATCGAATGGCCCAGAACCATGGTATACCAATAATATCTACACCCAGACTCGGGCAATGCCATGGCAAGACCGGCATCGTGGCGGTTGCTTTCGCCTCGGCCGTTAACAATTCAAGGAACCTTGCGTGACCGATTTTACTTGTGTGATCGCCCAGCCTATTCATCAAGATGGCATTGAGCTTCTTCATGAAGCCGGTATTCGTGTGATCGATGCACCAGCATCTGATCCAGTGTCACTAGGCTCGCTTCTTAGCACTACCGATGCGCTTATCGTGCGTAGCGCCGAGGTCAATCGCACCATGCTGACTCAGGCACCTCGTCTCAAGTTGATCGGCGTCCATGGCGTAGGCGTCAACGCCATCGATATATCCGCCGCCACAGAACATGGCGTGATAGTCGCCAATACGCCCGGAAGCAATGCTCAGGCGGTAGCGGAACAGGCGATTGCCCTAATGTTCGCGGTAGCCAGACAGATTCCGCTTGCCGATCGCACCGTGCGTGAGGGTGATTTCTTCGCCTTCAAGTACAGCGTACCGATGATCGAGCTGGAGGGGCGTACCTTCGGCGTGGTGGGCTTCGGCAATATCGGCCAACGCGCGGCACGAATGGCAAAAGGATTGGGCATGCGTGTAGTCACCTATTCTCCCAACGCACCGGACAACACACTGGCGGAGATCAAGGTTGAGCGAGCCCAATCACTGGATGCTCTGCTTGATGATGCCGATGTCGTATCGATGCACGTCGGCCTTAACGAGCGAACTCACAACCTTATCGGACGACAGGAACTGGCGCGCATGAAACCCTCAGCACTATTGATCAATACCGGACGCGGAGGCACCGTGGACGAGATCGCCTTGGCCGATGCGCTAACAGAGAAACGTCTGGCTGGAGCCGGGCTGGATGTGTTCGCTGTCGAGCCGATGCCCTACGATCACCCTTTGCTGGCACTGGAGAACGTCGTCGTTTCACCGCACAACGGCGGCTCCACCGCTGCCAGTATGTCGCGCACGGCACGTGCAGTCGCTCGACACGTCATCGACATGAGTCGCGGCCAGATGCCAACCCAGGTGCTCAATCCCTTTGGGCAATAGCCCCTCTCGCACGCTCATTAATGAAGCAGGCTCATGCGACAAACTCCTCAAGAAAAGCGTCTTTCAAATGCTCAGTGAAAGTCTGTGCCAACTGGGAGAGAGGCTCGCTGCGTGGATGCACCAAATTGACCACCAGTGCCTGCGTATATGACAACGGCAGTGCACACAGCGAATCTGATATATCGCCATGCATTGAAAATTCGTCGACTAGTGCAATACCAGCCCTATTACGCACTAGCCCACACGCATAGTGAGGAGAGTCGACCTCAATCGCGGGCTGGTAGACGAGCCCGTGAGCTTCGTACAGTTCCCGTACAAGCTGTCCAAAGGGGGTCTCGACGCTATAACCAATCAGAGGATAGCGTGGAAGCGTCTCGACCTCGACCCTGCTCTGCGTGGCCAGCGGATGTTCGCGGTGACAGACACATATCAGCTGGGTCTCGAAAAGTGCCGATACCTCAAGATTGGGATGGTCAACGGGAAACAGGGATATCCCCATATCCGCCCGATGCTCAAGCAGTAGGTCTCTCAGCATGATATTACGAGTGCATTCCAGACTGACCCGCACCCGCTGGTGGTGATCCCGAAACGAAGCTACGGCCTTAGGAATGAGTTGATGGCCGAGACTCGGACTACAAACTAGACGCACCACCCCTTGGCGCTGCTGAACCAAGTCATTAACAGTAGCGTTAACCCGCTGCACATCGCGATATACATGCTCCACATCGCGGAAAAGTCGACGGGCTTCCGGCGAAGGATGGAGTCGCCCTTTGACTCGCTCGAACAACCGAAACCCAATTCGCTGCTCGCTGTAAGAGAGCATCCGGCTAACCGCCGGCTGAGAAACCAACAACAGCTGAGAAGCACCGCTGATCGACCCGGTAATCATGACCGCACGAAAGACTTCTATCTGACGAAGATTGAGCGACATTCCAACAAGCTCCCATAGCGACCCATAACAAAAAGTTAATCATTAAATGCAAATGCAATAATCAAGCCACATACGCATATAACATCAGGTTAACCTCATGCCACATCTCGCTAATCACGCAGGCAATTACTGTCGTTTTAAACTGGAGGACTATCTACCACTACATTGGAGCTATCCATGAGCCTCAGTATTTTTGTTATTAATCCCAACTCTTCAACCAACGTGACTGCAGGCATTGATGACGCTTTAACCCCCCTCAGGTTGACGGACGGACCCAAAATCGAGTGTCACACCATCATTGAGGCCCCCCCAGGCATCCAGAGCGAGACCGATATCATGCAAGTCATGCCCCTGCTCTCGACATTCATTCGCTCTCACGAAGCGCAGGCAGCCGGATTCGTAATAGCCTGTTTCAGCGATCCTGGCCTCGCTATGGCCAGAGAAACGACCCGGCTACCTGTGTTCGGTATTGGTGAAAGTGCCATGTTGACTGCACTAACTCGGGGCCAGCGGGTCGGCGTAATAGCGATCCAACCAGCTTCCATCTCTCGCCATATGCGAGCCTGGGGTGCTATGGGAATACTTTCACGTCTTGCGGGCGAAAGAGCGCTGGGGCTTAACGTGGAGGAGTTGATTGACGAAAGAAAAACCTGGATGCAGTTATTAGAAACTGGGCAAAAGTTGCGTGACGAAGATGGGGCTAATGTTGTGGTGCTAGGCTGCGCTGGCTTGGCACACTATCGCCGTCAACTGGAGCAGGCACTCGGCCTGCCCGTCGTAGATCCTTGTACTGCTGCAGGAGGCATGGCATTGGCAGCCGCCCAACTTGCCGTACTTGATGACCAAATATAGAGCCTGATCACGAACTTTGTATCGATTGACCAGCGCCCATCATCCGCACCACCATGGGTACCTCTGGTATAACGGATACTCCTTAAGTGTGGTTAATCACCACAGCTTGCCGCTATAGTGGCTTACGATAAAGAGCCACTTTTCGCTAAATTGAGGGAACCAGTGAAACGACGAGACGCCGCTAGCGACTGGATTGTGGAGGCGCTGGCGCTAAGGCTAACCGCTAACGAAGCCGCTACGCTTGTTCAGCAACTCTATGACTCGCTTAAGGAGTGGATTCAACATGGCGAGCTGTTAGCTGCCGATATGCTCCCCTCTTCCCGTTATCTATCCCGTACCTTAGGCATTAGCCGTAATACGGTGCTAGCCGCCATGGACCGGCTACTGGCAGAGGGGTTACTGATTTCACGCCAAGGCGCGGGGCTCTATGTGGCCGATTTACCTGCGCTATTAACCCGGGCCGAGCTCCCACCTCCTTTGCCTGTTCGCTACTCAAACCGCGGCAATAAGCTATTAACGCTAAGCGGTACGTTAAGCCACGGCCATCGCGCCTTTGCTCCCGGCGTTCCTGCTCTCGACCTATTTCCCCGCGAGCAGTGGCAACGCCTTTTGCGGCGCCACTATTCTCACGCGAAGATGACGTGGATGGATTACCAAACCAGTGGCGGGCTGCCTGAACTTAAAGCTGTTCTTTGTGATTACCTACGGTTTTCTCGCGCGGTGCGCTGCCAACCAGAGCAGATCGTGATTACCCAAGGAGCCCAGCAGGCGTTTGAGCTGATTACTCAACTACTGACCGACCATGGTGACTCTGTTTGGATGGAGGAGCCGGGGTACGGCGGTGCCCAGGCCTGCTTTTTGACGTCGGGTTTAACGGTAACGCCAATACCCGTCGATCAACAGGGGCTTAATCCATCACTCGCACCTGCGAAGACACCAGCGCCCCGACTAATTTATGTAACGCCCTCTCACCAATATCCTAGCGGCGTTACCATGCCAGTGCCTCGTCGGCTGGCATTACTGGAGCATGCCTTTCACGCAGGCAGTTGGATCATTGAAGACGATTACGACAGCGAATTTCGATACGATACGCCGCCGACACCGTCGCTTCAGGGGCTTTCGGAGCAGGCATCGGTTATTTATGTCGGCACCTTCAGTAAAGTGCTTTATCCCGGCTTACGCTTAGGCTATTTGGTACTGCCCGATACGCTTGCCGAAGACTTTACGCGCGCCCTTGCGCGGCTGCATCGCGAAGGTAACTATCCCGTTCAATCAGCGCTGGCGGAATTCATTGCCAACGGACACTTTACCCGCCACATCGCCCGCATGCGTGCCGCTTATCGACAGCGCCAAGCCTGTTTACGCACGGCATTAGCGCCTGCGGTGGCCAAGGGGCTTTCATTATCTGGCGGCCATGCGGGCATGCACTTATTAGCTGAGCTCGCTACTATTGAAGAAGAGGAGATACTCGTTGAGCGCGCCAGCGAAGTGGGCATTACGCTTTCGCCGCTTTCTCGCTACTACCTTTCTGAGAACAAGCGGCCTGGTTTAGTGCTCGGCTATGCAGGCTCGACTGAAAGCGATTTGATAGCGTCGGGCAAATGGTTGAGCGACACATGGTTACACTTACGCAATAGCCAAGATTCAACCACACCATCAGCAGAGGGCATGCCAGCGTATTCTCCAGGTGCATTCTTGTAGTAGTGTATCGTTCTTTATACACCTATTTATCCACCAAACAGCAAGGGGACAGCACGTTCCCAATGGGGTCAACGTGGTTCACTCTCTTTCTTCGCACACAGAATCCCGCGCCTCACGATGTAAAGCATGGAGCGTGCACATATTTACTGCCAGCGGTGTGCTACTCGGCACGATGGCACTGCTAGCTCTGGTCGACAACAATCCAGTCGCGTGCCTCCTCTGGCTAGGTGCCGCGATGATGATCGATGGTATTGATGGCACCCTGGCGCGTAAGTATGAAGTGAAGGCCATACTGCCGCATTTCGATGGCTCAACACTCGATATGGTCATCGATTACCTGACCTGGGCTTTTATTCCCGCCCTGTTCATCTACTACTTCATTGAATTGCCACCCTATTTAGGGCTGCTATCAGTGTTTATCATTCTGCTGTCATCGATGTTCTGTTTCTGCAACGTTGATATGAAAAGCCAGGATAATTACTTCGTTGGCTTTCCTGCCGCTTGGAACATCGCCGCCGCCTACTTTTATATTCTCGACTTCCCGCCGTTGATCACCTTTGCCTCTATCGTTCTCCTCGCTATCCTCACCGTGACCCGGATGAAATTTCTGCACCCCTTTCGGGTGCGCTTATTTATGCCGCTCAATATCGCCGTAACGCTGGTGTGGTGTGTATGTGCTACGTCACTGGTGCTCTCAAGTCCAGTGCACGCCGCCTGGGCGCTATGGGGATGGGGCATAACATCGGTCTACTTTGTTGGTATGTGTCTGTGGCGTACCGCTCAAGAATGGTTTGATTAAATAGGTGAGCAGCTAATGGCCAATGATTTTATCGCCCCCGATGGGCATCCTCGCTGCCAATGGTGTGGCGGCGCGGCGGAGTTTCTACCCTACCATGACAAAGAGTGGGGCTTTCCAGTGGAAGACGACCAGCGGCTGTTCGAAAAGCTGTGCTTAGAGAGCTTCCAATCAGGCTTAAGCTGGCGCACGATTCTCAATAAACGTGAGAATTTTCGTGCCGCTTTTCACCATTTCGATTTCCATCAAGTCGCCTACTTTGGCGAAGACGATGTGCAACGTTTACTTCAAGACGCAGGGATTATTCGCCACCGCGGCAAGATCGAAGCGACGATTAACAACGCCCAGCGCGCAAAAGAAATGGTCGAGCAGGAGGGCTCGCTGGCCGCGTTCTTCTGGCGCTATGAGCCTATTGAATTAGCCACGCCGCAAACCCAGACCACCTCGCCGGAATCCATCGCGCTGGCCAAAGAACTGAAAAAGCGCGGCTGGAAATTTTTCGGGCCCACCACCGCCTTTGCGTTTATGCAGGCAATGGGACTGCTTAATGATCACTCGCTTACGTGTGTCACCCGAGAACAGGTTGAACAGGCGCGGCAGACGTTTCAGCGGCCCGCCTAACGCTATCTATTAGGAGCGCCCCTCATGAAACCAAAAATTAGTTTAATCACTCTTGGGGTCAGCGATCTGCCCCGGGCCATTCGCTTCTACCGTAAAGGTTTGGGATTGCCCGAGCACGAGACGAACAGCGATGGGGTCGCATTTTTCAAGCTGGAAGGGGCCTGGTTATCACTTTTCCCGCGTAAAGAGCTGGCTAAAGATATCGGCATTCAAGATGACTCGCCCAGTAGTTTTAGTGGTATTACTCTTGCGCACAATGTCGGCAGCCAAGAGGCCGTTGAACAGGTACTCAAACAGGCGGTTGCCGCCGGTGCCGAGCTAATCAAGCCTGCTGAAGAAGTATTCTGGGGTGGTTATTCCGGCTACTTCCGCGACCCAGAAGGCCACTACTGGGAAGTCGCCTACAATCCGTTTATGGATTTGACGTGAGGTCACCATCATTGAGCTAAGTCAGCAAAGTCCAAAAGCACTTTCTGGTTACTCGGGCAAAGCGCCATCTCGACCGCTTGGCGCCACGCCTGGCTGGGAACGACTTGGTAACTCGGCATATCTGTCTGGCCCAAAAGGCCCCAGATAGATAAGAATTTTTGCTGCCAGGTTTCTGCAGACATCCTGGCCAAACTATCGCGAAGATGAAACCTTCTGTAGCGGGCACAAGGTCTAACACCCCATTGGACGGCTTGCCCAGTCAATAGTCCATAGGCGATAAACGTCGAATCAAGGGCCATTGATCGCAGTATATCTGCCGCGACTGGGCCACCTAAAGCGTCAAATACCACGTCGGACTGACCCGCAACATACGCAATCTGCCTGCTATCCTGTATGGATAAGGGCTTGATACCGGCTTTCTCCAGGCGCGCCACTCTACTATCGGAACGGTATATGCCAACGACTTCCTTCGCGCCGTGCTGATAGGCCCATGCCCCAAGATATTCAGCGCAATTTGATCCAGCGCCAGTAAGCAGCACACGCTTGTCCTTTACAGGCCAATTCTCAAGCATGGTGAGGGCCGCCAAGGGATTAATGTAGGCGCGCGCCGCGACATCGTCAGTAATGTTATCGGGAACAGACACTGCGAGCGCTGGATCACAATCTACAATCGTCTGCCAAGTGCCATCACCTCGCAATGGGAGCACTCGCTTTCCGATGAGATAAGAATATTCATGCGGAGCGGCGATAACTCGACCGACCCCTTCGTAACCGGCGACGGCGGGAAGCGTTATACGATGCGAATAAGCACCGGTGATGGGAATCAGATCTGACGGATTAACCGGGGCACACAGCATCCTCACCCTGAGCTTTCCCTCACTCATGCTGGGCATTGCCGTTGTTTCCATTTTTAATGTTTCAAGCGGCGTTCCGAACGCGCGATAGGTAAGAGCATGACGCCGCATAGATACCTCGAAAATGAGAATTTCTCTGATCGACCTAGATGATACCCCTCTCATGCGCCTGCGCTTCTTCCACCATCTCGGTGGCAAGCTCCCCCACTGTTCGCACGGCGTTTTCGATGGCAGGGGTTAACGTAAACGCATAGCTCAGGCGTAGGCACTGACGAAACTTGCCCGAGGCGGAAAACAGCGAGCCTGGCGCCACGTGGATGGCCTGCTTTGCCATGCGCTCGTTTAGACGCACGCAGTCCACTGCGGCGGGCAACTCTACCCAGAGAAGGAAACTCCCGTGCGGGTAGCTGATGCCAGAACCTTCAGGGAAATAGCGCTGCACCCAACTGATCATGATATCGCGCTGTCGCTGATACTGGCGGGTGGCGTAGCGAAGGTGACGCTCGTAATGCCCTTTAGCGATAAACTCTGCCATCGCCAGCTGCGGCAACGTCGCCGAGGCACCGGTAGAGACATATTTCATATGCATCGCCTGGTCGCGGTAGCGGCCCGGCGCCAGCCAGCCCACCCGCAGCCCCGGCCCCACCGTTTTGGAAAAACCGCTGCACAGCATGACACGGCCATCGTCATCGAAGGATTTCACGGTGCGTGGCCTGGGCAGAGAGAATGACAAATCGCCGTAGATATCATCTTCGATAATCGCTACATCAAAGCGTTGGGCAAGTTGAAATAGCGCCCGCTTGCGTGCTTCAGGCATGGTGTAGCCCAGCGGGTTGTTGTAGGTGGGCGTGACCTGTATGGCGCGAATCGGCCACTGATCCAACGCCAGCTCAAGGGCCTCCAGGCTGATGCCCGTTTGCGGGTCGGTGGGGATTTCCAGCGCTTTTAAGCCGTTGGCCTTGAGAATCTGCATGGTGCCATAAAAGCTGGGCGAGTCCACGGCCACCACATCACCGGACTGGGTGAGTGTGCGCAGTGAAATGCTCAGTGCTTCCTGACAGCCGGTGGTTACCATGATGTCATCCGGGTGTAGCAGACAACCGGAGGCAATGGCCAATCGCGCCACCTGCTGGCGAAGCTCAAGCCGGCCATCCAACTTGTCGTAATTGAAGCCGATAAGGTCATGACAGCGATGTAGGCCTGCAAGAATTTTCGACAACGGGCGTAGCGACTCGTATTCTACGTTTGGCGCGCCACGCCCTAACAGAAGCCGACGTTCATCGCGATGTGCCGCCACCAATTCCAGCACCTGATCCCACTGGGAAACATCTAGCGGCCGCTGCGCCGGGCGAGAGACCGACGGCAACACTGACGGCGCCCGGCTTGGCAGCACGAAGTAGCCAGACTTTGGCCGCGACTCGATCAACGCCACATCCATCAACTGCCGATAGGCCTCCTGGGCCGTCGAAATACTAACCTCCAGCTCTTTGCAAACCGCGCGAATAGACGGCAGACGATCGCCCACACGATAAATGCCATGCTCGATACGCTCCCGCAATATGGTGGCTACCTCTTCATAGCGCGTCACGACACTTACCCCTTCAACTTGAAAACAATACAGACAGCTATTTATAGCCCATACAGACGTATAAAACACCGCATCTGTATCTTAAAAATAAAAATACCTATATCTGTATTGAAACCGCAGCCCTGAGTAATCTGATTAAGCACATCACTCGTAAGGAGAGCCGCTATGCCTCGTATCAGCCTCACTCAGCTTTGCTATCAATTGCGCGACCAATTTCTCTCCTATCGCCACTATCGCCGTAGCCGCCGACAGCTATTAGCGCTGGATGATCGGTTACTGGAAGATATCGGCTTCAGCCGAGAACAAGCGAAAAAAGAGGGACAAAAGCCATTTTGGAAACACTCACGTCCTGAAGGAGAGTCGTATGAATCACGCTGACTATTATTTGTTGGACGTTTTTACCGATCAGCCGTTTACCGGTAACCCACTGGCTGTGTTTTTAGATGCTGGAGCGCTTGAGACCAGCACCATGCAAGCGCTTGCCAGTGAATTGAATCTGGCTGAAACAGTGTTTTTGAGCGCCTCCACTGGGCCGAACCACTACCCTATGCGGATTTTCACGCCGACGCGCGAACTACCTTTTGCCGGCCACCCTACGGTAGGCACTGCGCACTTACTAGCGGAGTTGAACCTAGTAAACCAAGCGCAAGGCATTGTGCTACACCCTCCTATCGGCGAACTATCCGTTAGTTATCACCAGACAAGGGCAACGTTTACCACTGCCCAGTCCGCCATATTGACAGAAAGCACGGTTGATCGCCTCACTGCCGTTGAGCTACTTGGGCTAGACATCCATCAGGTAATCGGCGATCCGGTAGTCGCCTCCTTCGGACTGCCCTTTCATTTAATTGAACTCACTGACGTGGCGGCGTTAGAGAGCGTACATATCTCTACGAGTGCCTGGGCGAGCGCTGTGATACCTAGCAGTGCCGAGCAGGTGTATCTGTATGTGATTGAACAACACGACGGGGCAGAGACGGTTATTAATAGCCGCATGTTCTGTATGCACGCCAGTCTTTGCGAAGACCCCGCTACCGGCAGCGCAGCGGCCGCCCTCACCGGCTATTTGGCATCACTTCAAACTGACGCCTTGCAGTGCAAAATTCATCAGGGTGTTGAGATGGGTCGGCCCAGTATTATCTACACCGCCGCTAATGGCGACATCACACCCGGTTTTGCAACAGTGGGAGGACATGCGGTAGTGGTGGGAAAAAGCGAGTTTTATTTGGGTGGTTAACAAGCAGCGTGTCCGCTTATTTGTCAACACCGCTAACCCTGGATCAGCTTTTCTTCCAGTAGTAAGCAATGGGTTAAACGATGGATATTATCATTTAGCGCATATCTTCCTCAATAGTAGAGCTAGGCTGCGACTATTGGCTAACTTAGTTGAACTGTGCTTGGGCACGCCACCCCAAACTAATCAAGTTAACTTAGTAACGTAAGCGATTAGCTTGGCAAAGCATCCAGGGCCTGGAAGCTTACATGACCTTTCATGCAGCTGGTAAAGGTAAAATCGTTGTGCATAATACCACTAGCTTAAAACGTGCCCGAACATATTTCACACCTAGTGCTAGCAGTTTCATAACGCATATCAGCCAAGCTCCTATCACGTCACAGCAACTACTAGGGTGAACCGGGTTATTGTATTTTTTTTATGCGGCTAGAGACTAATTTAACGTTTAAATTTAAAATGTATAGTGAATGCGATGCATATTATTGAAGCGCGCTATTTTACTAACGCGTACCCTATGGCAAAAAACCGTGACTACCGACAGCTAAAATAATGAAAATCTCGCCACTCCCCCCACTCAAAAGCCTAGTAGCCTTTGAGTCAGTTGCTCGTCATCAGAGTTTTACTCATGCCGCCGATGAACTCTCCGTCACCCAGGGAGCTATCAGTCGCCAAATACATAGCCTAGAGACTTACCTTGGAAAGCCTCTATTTGAGCGCGCCAACCGTAGCATCAGACTCACCGGCAGTGGCCTGCAATATGCACAAGCCATTCGTGAGTTACTGACGGAACTCGCAGCAACAACAGAGGAAGTGCGTAGTTGGAAAGGGACGCAACAAATCACCGTTGCCACCTCAAGCGCCATGGCATCGCTATGGTTGCTGCCAAAAATTGCCGCTTTTCAGCAAGCACATGAGCATATTGATTTACGCATTGTTGCACTCGAACAAGTCCGGGATTTGCGGCGAGTCGAGTTTGATATCGCGCTTTATTACTGCTGGCAGACGCCCCCGGGGATGCAAGCCACAACGTTATTCTACGAGGAGGTGTTCCCGGTATGCAGCCCTACCTACCTAGAGCGCCATGGCCCCTTTAATGACCCCAGTACATTGTTGAACTGTACGCTACTGTCCCTGGAAGGTGCAGACCAGGATTGGGTGAGCTGGAAAAAGTGGTTTACACAGACAGGCCTGGAGTATCGAGCGCCACACCGGCGCCTTAATATTAATAGCTACTCAATGTTAATTCAGGCGGCCATTATCAACCAAGGGGTAGCGTTAGGTTGGAGTCAACTGGTCGACGACTATTTGCAGCAAGGCCTACTGGTGCGCCCTGTTGATACTGTGTTGCGAACTGAGGCACGCTTCTGCTTGTTAGAACCAACCGAATCCCCTTCAAGAGCCGCCAGTATACGCGCTTTCCGTGAGTGGCTGATGGATACCGTGCCAAAAGAAGTAGGTGACCTGGGCCTAAACTAAGTGAGCTGATATGTACCGCAAGCCCTCTGACTGTGTATTTCAGGGCTTGCGGTAGAGACAAGCCTATTTAGCTAGACTGAAAGCAAGAGTGCTCATTAAACATCTGACTGGCCACTAGCATGGTCAAGCCTATCACTATCGGGCCGCGCCTGAGGAGGCAACATGGCAGCAGCCATAGGTTCACGGCGCAGTGTTCGGTAAAGGCCAATCGTCATTAGCAAAATGAAAATGGCAATGGGCAACCCAGCGATAATTGATGCTGTCTGGATCGTTTCCAAGCCTCCCGCGTAAAGGAGCGCACTCGCAATACATGCAATGACCACGCCCCATAATATTCGAATGGCTTGAGGGGGTTCTGAGCTACCCGCGCTATCCAGGATGCATAGCACTAACGTACCAGAGTCCGCTGACGTAATGAAATAGGTAGCCAGCAAGAGCACCGCCAGCAATGACAAGACTCTCCCCATTACGCCGGAATCGAGCGCTTCGAACAGGGCAAATAGTGCCAGCGTATTATCTTCATTGGTTGCTTGTAGAACAGTGCCTCCCACAAACTCACCATCCGCTATGGATTGGCTACTGCCGGCTGTCTGCTCATGCATATGGAGAGCCTGCAACTCCTCATGTAATGCGCTGCCACCAAAAACCGACATCCATACGAATGTGACAAGCGTCGGTACAATCAGAGCGCCGCCGATTAACTCTCGGATAGTGCGCCCCCGGGAAATTCGCGCAATAAACATGCCCACAAAGGGTGCCCATGTCATCCACCACGGCCAATAGAAGGCTGTCCACCAATTCTGCCACCCGCTGTCAGCGTTCGCATCGCTCCAAAGGCTCATTCCAATTAAGTTGTTAAGGTAGTCGCCGGTGCTCTGTAGCAACGTATTGAGTATGTAACGAGTAGGACCAATGGCCAGCACCACAAGGACGATCACCACTGACATAATCATATTCCATTCAGAGAGGCGCCGTATGCCACGCCCAACACCGGACATCACCGATACGATAGCAAAAAGCATGACTAAGGCGATCATAGACACTTGCACCCCAATACCTATTTTCAGGCCAAAGACACTATTTAGTCCGCTGTTCATCTGGATCACTCCAAGCCCCAATGACTGAGATACGCCAAACGCCGTGATAGCGACTGTTAAAATATCGACAGTGTGACCAATAGGGCCGTATATACGATTGCCAATAAACGGATAGAAAATAGAGCGCAAGGTTAATGGCAGCCCTTTACGGTAAGCGAAATAGGACAACGACAGGGCGACGATAATGAAAGCGGCCCATGGGTGTAACCCCCAGTGAAAGAAGGTTAAACGCATGGCCATGGACGCCGAATCTTCGCTCATTCCTTGAGTGAAGGGGTTGTCAGCATAGTGCAGCATGGGTTCCGCTACCGACCAGAATATTAACCCGATACCCATACCTCCAGAAAACAGCATGCTGACCCAAGAAAGAAAGTTAAACTCAGGTTTCTCATCATCTTTACCCAGGCGAATATGGCCAAAACGACTGATCATTAAGTAAAGAAGGAAAAACAGCACCGCACTCACTAAGCCAAGATAAAACCATTTGGCATTGTTAAGCACGACTGTTGAAGCATCTTGAAAAACAGACCCGGCCTTGTCGGCGAGTACTGCGCAAAAGATAACGAAGCCGATAACAATGACCTTAGAGGCAATAGTCACGGTGGGGTTAAGGCCTTTGAATAGCCCGTTTTCTGCACGCATGGCGTGTACCTTAATTGTTTTATTAGTGTTGTGATTGTGCCGTCATGGTCTAGCAATGTGCACAGTGAGCCATTGCGGGGCAAAAGACTGGAGAATATTAACGATACAAACAATGTATTTTTTATCATCTATGCATGAGGTTTTAGCATTCATTACCTCTTCCCCTTTTATCTCATCACTTACTTCAACTCTCAAAATCTCAATTTTCAAAACCTGAACCGCACAATAGTTAAGTATTATTTAACCTTTACCTTCTTATGAGAAATTATCATTCGAGGATGTTAATTAATCGATTGTTGCTAAACAGGGTTACTACCAGACTAGGCTTACCAACCGGCCCACTGAAGTGTATTCAGTCCGGTGGCTAATCTGAAAATAAATAATGTAACGCCAAGCCACGAGGCCTTCATGACGACCATGACTTCTTCCCTAATCCCTGCACAACTGCTGGATAAAGTACTTGTACCCATTGAGAAAGCGACAGGCATGCCTAATACCGCTTACATCAGCGATGCTTTCTTTACTGAAGAACGTGAAAAACTCATGGCCAATACTTGGGCCTGTCTTGGGTTTGCCAGCGACTTAGTCAAAAACGGTTACGTTAAGCCTGTCGATTTTATGGGTTTGCCGCTGCTGCTGATGCGCAACAAAGATGGCGAGACCCAAGTTTTTCACAATGTTTGCAGTCATCGCGGCATGCAGCTTGTGGCCGAGGAAGGCGAAGTTCAGGGCGTCATCCGCTGCCCTTATCACTCTTGGACCTACGATCTTAATGGCAACTTAAAAGGTACTCCACATATCGGTGGTGTTGGCCAACATAAGGTGGATGGCTTCAAATGCGAGCAACATGGCCTAAAGCCAATACGCAGCGCCGTCTGGATGGACATGATATTCATCAATCTTGATGGACAGGCGACAGACTTTAACGAGCACGTGGCGCCACTGGAAGAGCGGTGGACAAGTTTCATTGGCAATGATGGATTTGCGTTACTGCGCCGCGCCAATATGGGCGGGAATTTAGAAATCACCGTCGACTGCAATTGGAAGCTTGCCGTCGAGAACTATTGCGAGAGCTATCATCTGCCCTGGGTTCACCCAAGCCTGAATAGCTACTCACGCCTTGAGGATCACTACAACATTCAGTTCGGCGAATCTTTTTCAGGGCAAGGAAGCCTAGCTTATCGGCTCTCCAATGTGGCCGGTACGCAGCTTCCCAAGTTCCCGTCCTGGCCTCAGGATAAACTTGAGCACGCCGAGTATGTCGCCTTTTTTCCTAATGTACTGCTGGGCATCCAAGCCGACCATGCTTTTACCATGATGCTGGAGCCGGTGAGTGCAGGTAAAACTATTGAGCACTTACGCGTTTACTACGTTGGCGATGAGGCGACCAAAGATACTTATGCCGCTAGCCGTACTTCTACGCTGGAATCGTGGAGAGTTGTCTTCGGGGAAGATATTGGTGCCGTCGAGGGAATGCAGCGAGGTCGATTATCGCCAGGCTTTCAAGGCGGCGTATTCTCGCCGGCGCTGGACCATCCCACGCATTTTTTCCATCAATGGGTGGCCAGGCGTGTGCGCGGAGCGCCCAGTGCCGAGATAGCCTAGCCAAGCCTGCCCCAAACGCTATTTTAGAGTTACACCAATGCACACACTTGAACGCTACTATAACTACATTGATGGCGCCTGGAAGGGCGCCGATACCTTCATCAAGATTGATGACCCAGCGTCCGGAGAGGTCTACGCTGAGATCGCCGAAGCTAGCGTAGAAGATGCTGATGCTGCCATGGCCGCCGCGCAGCGTTGCGTCGCTGCCGGCACACTGTCTTCCGTAAGCCCAGCCCAGCGGGTCACCTGGTTGCTGGCCATCGCTTCGGAAATCAAAGCATTAACCGAAGACGCCGCGCTGGTGCTTTGTCGGGAGAACGGAAAATCACTCGAGGTGGCTCGAGGCGAGTTCGAAGAAGCCGCTCGTTATTTTGAATACTACGCGGGCATGGCAGATAAGATCGAAGGCACCTCAATTCCGCTGGGTAACGACTATATCGACTTCACCAGTTATGAGCCGATGGGCGTTTCCGTACAGATTGTGCCATGGAACTTCCCTCCTTCAATCTGTGCACGTTCACTGGCACCCGCTCTCGCGGCTGGCAATGCAGTGGTGATTAAGTCGCCTGAAATATCGCCGTTAGCCATGACTTTTTTGGCGACCGCCTGCCAGCGGGCAGGCCTTCCTCGCGGGGCTATCAACCTGCTTTGCGGCAAGGGCTCAGTCGTGGGCGCTCACCTAGTCAAACACCCCAATACCAACCAGATTGTCTTCACCGGCTCAGTCCCTACAGGTCAGCGCATATTGCGCGATGCTGCCGAACGGGCCACGCCGAGCGTTATGGAGCTAGGCGGTAAGTCTGCTGCGATTGTGCATGCCGATGCTGATATCGAACAGGTCATCGACAGTGTCCAGGCAGGCATCTTCTTTAACGCTGGCCAAGTCTGCTCAGCCATGTCGCGCTTGCTAGTGCACCGCTCGCGCTACGACGACATTGTCGAGCGCGTCTGCAAACTTGCCGAAGGACTATCCATTGGGCCTGGCATCGAGAATCCGGGGCTTTCACCTCTGGTATCTCGCGACCAGCTTGAACAGGTTGAAGCCATGTGCCAGCGAGCCATTGCGGCAGGTGCCACCTGTGTAACGGGTGGCGAGCGCGTGTCAGGCACTAACGGTTACTTCATGCAACCAACGGTACTCATTGACGTTGCGGTGGATAGCGAGATTTTCCAGGACGAGGTCTTCGGTCCCGTATTGGTCATTCACCCTTTCGACACAGAAGACGAAGCGGTGGCGCTGGCAAACGGCACTAAATTCGGTCTGGTAGCTGGAGTCTTCGATATCTATCTCGATCGCGCGCTACGCACAGCTCGCCGTTTACGAGGCGGCCAAGTGTTTATCAATGAGTGGTTTGCGGGTGGTATCGAAACCCCCTTCGGTGGCGTTGGGCTATCTGGCTTTGGACGTGAAAAGGGCCAGGAAGCACTCTACAGCTATGTTCAAACCCGCAATATCGCCATACGTCTTAAAGACGCATGAAGGAGTTTTTTCATGAAGAAATGGCTGTGCATCATCTGTGGGCTCATTTACGACGAGGCCGAAGGCTGGCCCAGTGATGGCATCGCTCCCGGCACTCGCTGGGAAGATGTTCCTGACGACTGGCTATGCCCGGACTGCGGCGTAGGAAAAGCAGATTTTGAGATGCTTGAAATCACCGATGAACCGTCTCCTCCTGCCTCTACTGCAACGGCTCCCTTAGCCGATGCCATTGCCGATGTGGCAACGCTTTCAGCGGCGGCCATGGGGCCTCTGGTGATTATTGGGAGCGGACATGCAGGCTATGGGCTGGCCGAAGCAGTACGTCATCGGGATAGTAAACGCGAAATCCATGTGATTACCGCCGATGACGGTGGCCTGTATTCCAAGCCAGCGCTATCCAATGCCTTAGCGCTAGGCAAGGATGCCAAGGCACTGCTGGATGAGTCGACGTGGTCTATCGAGACGCGGCTAGGTATACGCGTACACGCATTCTGCCCGGTTGAGCGAATTGATGTCGATGGCAAACGTCTGATCACCCCGCTGGGAGATATGGCATATGGCCAGCTAGTCATTGCCACCGGTGCTACACCGATTCGCGTTCCAGTTAACGGAGAGCCGAACGCACTACTCTCCGTTAATGACCGTGGTGACTATGCCGCCCTACGTAAACAACTTGATGCCTTTGAGAACGGCGCACGGGTGGCGATCATCGGTGACGGCTTGATCGGCTGCGAGTTTGCCAACGATTTGGCGAATGCCGGACATAAGGTCGACGTAATTGGCCTAGCCGAACGCCCATTGGCGCGATTACTGCCTGAACAAGGCAGCCAAGTGCTACGCGAGGCGCTTTCTAATCTTGGTGTGAACTGGCACCTGTCGTGCTCGGTGGATAGCGTCGCCTCTGAGACCAATGGCTATCGTCTGATGTTGACCGATGGCAGCTCACTTGAAGCGGACTTGGTGGTCAGCGCCGTAGGGCTAACGCCTAACACCGGACTTGCAAAGTCAATCGGCATCGACTGTGGCAGAGGTATCCGAGTGGATGAGTATCTAGCAACCTCGTTGCCTGATATCTATGCCCTGGGGGACGTGGTGGAGATCAATCACCAGTTGTTACCTTACCTCGCCCCAATCAATGCAGGGCTGCGGGCACTGGCAGCAACGCTGTCCGGCTCCCCGACAGCCGCCTACTACCCCGTCATGCCCGTCATGGTTAAAACGCCCGCAGCGCCTATTTGCGTAGTCGTACCTTCATACAGCGGGAATTGGCAAATAGAAACCACGCAAGACGGCATCACGGCAGGTTGTTATGACACGGCTGGACGGCTGCTCGGTTTTGCCCTGGTAGGTGAAGCCGCTATGGCTCAACGAAGTGCATGGATCAAAGCCTGTGGCGTTGATCAGGCTGCCTAAATCTGGGTCAAACTGCTTACTTTGCGCGGTGTCACTGGCGCCGCCCTCTTTTATCTTGCCGGTGTTAGCCGGTATTAACGTTGTGCCGTGGCACAGCGGAGGCTAAAAATGTCACAAGCAATTCTTCCCCGTGACGACAACTGCAATGGCTGGTATCAATTACTCGATACACCGGCACCGGCGCGGCGGCTAAGCGGTACCGAAAAAACCGACTGGCTGGTGATTGGTGCAGGCTTTACTGGGCTTGCGGCGGCTCGAAGCGTTGCCGAGCTACGGCCTAACGAGCGGGTAATATTGTTAGAAGGCCTACGGGTAGGCCAAGGGGCCTCCGGACGTAACACGGGCTTTGTCATTGATTTACCGCACAAACGTGATCTGGAAGATAACGATTTAGCGCGTAAGCAAAAATTACTGTCTCTTAATCAATCGGCGGTGAGCGATCTAGCCGCCCTAGTTGAACGTCACAACATTGATTGCGATTGGTCGCTGGCAGGCAAATACCAAGGGGCTGTAGGAGAGAGAGGCCTC
The DNA here is from genome assembly GCF_052095695.1 of Halomonas sp. GTDB lineage: Bacteria > Pseudomonadota > Gammaproteobacteria > Pseudomonadales > Halomonadaceae > Vreelandella. The sequence continues at coordinate 12,965 of NZ_JBQDLQ010000004.1, read as the reverse complement.
AAATATCTTAATCATTACGAGCGCCTGCTGTGTGATAGTGGTTATCCCTACAAACGCCTGGATAGAAACGAGCTAGAGCCAATTTTAGGCACTCGTCACTATGTCGCAGCGATCTATACGGCCAATACAGCACTGATGCAGCCTGCTGCTTTGGTGCGCGGTCTTAGTGAGTCATTGCCAAGCAATGTCGAGCTCTACGAAAACACCCCCGTAGCCAGCCTAACGCGCCACAATGGCAAGTGGTACGCGACCACTCCAGAAGGTGAAGTACAGGCCACCAACTTACTACTCGGCTCTAACATCTTTTCACAAGAATTCGGCTTTCTTAAGCACCGCATGTTGCCGGTGATGACGTTTGCGAGCATGACTCGCACTCTAACAGACCAGGAAATGACGCTGTTTTCAAGAGCGCCCCATCACTTTGGGCTAACGCCAGCAGACCACGCAGGGACGACCGTACGCTTAACGCCGGGACGCCAGCTTATCGTCCGCAACCAGTACCGTTTCGTACCGCGCTATCACGACAATCTTGCAGAACGTAAACGTATTCGCCAAGGACACCGAGAATCTTTCGACGCTCGTTACCCATCGTTATCCCAAGTGCCTTTCATCGCCACTTGGGGAGGAGCCTGCGGACTCTCACGTAATTACACGGCCTTTTTCGGCAAAGTAGGCGATAGCGCCTGGATGTCCGGCATACATCAAAGTGTCGGGGCCGCAAGGGGAACTATCTCTGGTAAATTATTGGCCGAGCTTGCTACTGGCCAGAACTCAAGCCAATTAGCCGACATGCTGGCAATATCCGGCAAACCAGCCCTTAACCCACCTGAGCCTATCTTAAGCATCGGCGTAAGCATGCGCATGAAACAGGCAGCCTGGGCGAGCCGCAGTGAGCTTTAAGCAAAGTTTTCGCAATCGCTAGCGCTTCACACAACCCCCAAAGGAGAGCTCAATATGCCTGATAAAGCACAGCGCGTTAGGAAATTCGATTATCGCGACACCGTGTTTACTCACCGCGGTGGACCACCCGGCCATGCTGAGGTTGGCCGTACCATCGATGCCTCGATAAGCGAGACGATGGGAGCCGGATTTGCTCGTTGGGAGGGAGCGCACGTTACGTGGACACTTCTATACGACGAGATTATATTCGTGCTTGAAGGCGCATTACAGGTTGAAGCTTACGGTGAGCAACATGTCGTCACTCCTGGGCAAATGCTATGGCTTCCTGAGGGCACTGAACTGGCCTATAGCGGCCATGCATTGTTTGGCTACGCCCTTTATCCGGGTAACTGGAAGATGCTAAATGGCCTATAGGCAACCGCCCCGATAGCCTTAAAGTATAAGAACCGTTGACGGATGAGGTGGGAAGGGGCGTTTTTGAAATACATCAATAACGTAATGGCAACACCCCTTCGGTTACGCAAAAGCCATCGAAGGGGCGCGTGAGATTAGGCGATGGTAATGTCTTTGGAGAGATAGACATCCTGAATGGCATGCAGCAGGTCGACGCCTTCCTGCATGGGTTTCTGAAACGCCTTGCGCCCAGAAATTAGCCCCATGCCGCCAGCACGCTTATTGATCACCGCCGTGCGCACGGCTTCACCCAAGTCAGAATGCCCCTTAGAGCCGCCGCCGGAGTTAATCAACCCGGCACGCCCCATAAAGCAGTTGGCGACCTGATAGCGGGCTAGGTCAATAGGATGATCAGTCGTCAGTGCGCTATACACTTTATCGTGGGTATGACCGAAGCCAACCGCGTTGTAGCCGCCGTTATTCTCAGGCAGTTTCTGTTTAACGATATCCGCTTTAAGGGTGGCGGCCATGTGGTTGGCTTGGCTGGTTAGATCGGCAGAGGCGTGATAGTCGGTGCCACCCTGTTTGAAATCAGGGTTGCGCAGATACGCCCACAATACCGTCACCATTCCCAACTGGTGGGCGCGCTCGAAAGCCTCGCTAATTTCCATGATTTGCCGACGGCTCTCGTGGGAGCCAAAGTAAATCGTCGCCCCCACCGCCACACAGCCCATATCGTGGGCCTGCTCCACATCGGCAAATAGCGTTTGGTCGTATATCGCCGGGTAGCTCAGAGTTTCGTTGTGGTTGAGCTTCAACATCATCGGGATCTTATGCGCATAACGCCGCGCAACAGACGACAGTACGCCAAGCGTTGATGCCACGCCGTTACAGCCCCCTTCAATGGCCAACTCAACGATATTGGCCGGGTCGAAGTAGCGCGGGTTCGGTGCAAAGGAAGCGCCTGCCGAGTGCTCGATACCCTGATCTACCGGCAGCAAACTAAGGTAACCGGTGCCCGCCAAGCGCCCGTGATCAAAAAACGCCTGCATGTTGCGCAGCACCGCAGGACTGCGATCGCTATCGGCCATCACACGATCAATAAAATCAGGGCCAGGGAGATGCAAGTCCTCTCGACGAACCCCCTGACACGTATGGTTAAGCAAGCTATCGGCATCACTGCCTAGCAGCGCGGCTATATCAATCATAATGAAGTCCTTGAGATATTTTGAAAAGTAAGCGCGGATCAGATACTGCTTTAATAGAGCCTAGCCGTTCAATAGAGCATAGCGGCAACCACACCGCAATCAGGCAACGCTTGGTTTCCCTGCGGTTGACAAAGCTACGACTAAAGGATAAAAATACAATCACGAATGAGTTTTAGTCGCAAATAAGACTAAGTCTGATAGCTTTTCGCTCTCACCTGGAAACACCTTCACAATGCCCGCCTCTTCGCCACTTGCTGCTCCGTTGGCATCCACCTATCGGCGCTTTATTGTTACTCGCCTATTGATCGTCGCAGGCTTAGCGATCGCGTTGGTATTGTCGCTACTTGCCGATATCGCCACCGGCCCAGCATCTATTTCGCTTAGTAAACTGATCACGCTGATTTTTGATGCACAGTCCCAAGGGCCGATTCAACAAGCCATTGTCTGGGAAATCCGCCTCCCTGCCGCACTCATGGCAGTGCTGGTAGGCGCAGCGCTGGGGCTGGCAGGGGCAGAAATGCAAACGGTGCTGAATAACCCGCTAGCCAGCCCGTTCACGCTGGGCGTTGGTGCGGCGGCCACCCTAGGCGCTTCGCTGGTCATTGTTTTCAATCTCACCTTGTTTGGTTTAAACACCCACTACGCCACCGCTTTAATGGCCTTTATGTTTGCGGCGGCGTCGATGCTGACTATCAATGCTTTATCTCGTCTCTACGGCGCCAGCCGTGAGATTATTGTGTTATTCGGCATCGCATTGGTATTTGTACTCAACGCGCTGGTGGCACTTTTGCAGCTCATCGCTAGTCCCGATGCGCTACAGCAATTAGTGTTCTGGACGATGGGAAGCCTGTCACGCGCCTCTTGGGACACGGTGGCCATCGTGGCAGTGGTATTAGCCATTTGCATGCCTTTCTCGTTGCGCAGCGCCTGGGCGATGACAGCACTGCGCTCGGGTGATGAACATGCGCGCAGCTTCGGGATTGCGGTTGAGCGTTTGCGACTTATCTCGCTACTTAGAGTGAGCCTGCTCGCCGCTGCAGCAGTCGCGTTTGTGGGCACCATTGGCTTTATTGGGCTAGTCGGCCCGCATATGGCACGCCTGGCATTGGGTGAAGATCATCGCTTTTACTTACCGGGCAGCGCCTTGGCGGGGGCGCTGGTGCTATCGCTAGCGTCGATCGCCAGTAAAACGCTGGTCGATGGGCTGGTGCTGCCTGTGGGCTTAGTAACCTCGCTGGTAGGCATTCCCTTCTTTATGGCGTTAATCATGCTGCGGGGGCGCGCGCGATGAAAGCAGGCTTTACGCTCAGCAACGTCACGACCGGCTACCGCAAACGGCGCGTTTTCGAGCAGCTAAGCTTGCCCACACTGCCACCCGGTTCACTGGTCGCAGTGTTGGGGCCCAATGCGGTGGGTAAATCGACCCTGTTAAAAGCCATCGCGGGTTTACAGCCAGCCCGCGGACGTATGCAGCTTAATGATATCGACCTCACCCCCCTCAGTGGCGCCGCGCGGATGCGTCATGTGGGCTATCTTCCGCAAACACTCCCTCAGGCCACCACGTTAGTGGCCTACGAAGCGGTACTGAGCGCTTGTCGTGCCGTGCGCCCCGACCTAGGCCGTACAGAGATAGACACGTTAATCGAGCGCGTTTTCGATGCACTGGCCATTCGCCCGTTAGCATTGCGCCCATTGAGTGAGCTCTCCGGCGGGCAGCGTCAAATGGTCGGCCTAGCTCAGGCGATCGCCCGCCAGCCCGCACTATTACTACTGGATGAGCCCACCAGCGCGCTAGATTTGCGCTGGCAGCTGGCGCTGATTGATACCGTGCGCTCGGTGATAACGGAGCGTCAGGCGGTCTGCCTAATGGCCATCCACGATATCAACCTAGCTCTACGCTTTTGTGATCAAGTGCTGCTATTTGGTAACGGCGGGCTACTGGCTGCAGGTGATCCTCACGAGGTGATTACCCCCGACGTACTGCACACCGCCTATGGGGTCGAGTCACGGGTCGAGCGATGCTCGCTGGGGCGGCCACTTGTGCTCAGTGATCGCGTCAGCGAGCCGTTGTAATGTTTATATCAACAACCACCATTTATGATCATTCGGTGCGCCGCTTGGCTATTAATTTGTTGTGTTGGATGAGCCTGTTAATCGCTGCCGCTTGCTGGGCAACCGATTCACAGGCGGCCGCGTCTAAAGACTTTCCTAAAACACTGACTGATCTTGCCGGGCGTCAGGTAACGCTTTCAGCACCGCCAACACGCTTGTTTCTTACCCAGCCACGCCAGCTTTATGCCTTGGCAACACTACTGGATGACCCAACACCGCGCTTAGCGGGCTGGGCCTATCCGCTGACCGTATTTGACCCCGCCATGGCTCAACGTTTTATCACTCAGTGGCCTGCACTTGATCAACTGCCCGCTCTTTCAAACGCGCCGACACCCCAGCTCGATAGCGAAGCGCTGCTTAATCTGGCCCCAGACTTAGTACTGCTTGATCTCGCGCGCGTTAGCAACTTCGAAGGCTCTCCGCTGGCGCAGCTACTGGACGAGCTAGGTATTGCCTATCTGTTTATCGACTTTAACCGCCACCCGCTGGAGAACACGCCCAAAAGCCTTGCGCTTTTAGGCGAGGCCTTGAACGCGATGCCCCGGGCCGACGCAATGATTGCCCTAATTGAACAACGCTTGGCGCGTATCGACCAGGGCTTGGCAGACCTGAAGCTGGCGGAACAGCCCACCAATGCCCCCACCGTCCTAATCAACGTCGCCCCTGGGGTGAAAGTGGACTGCTGCCGTACCAATCTAAGAAACGGGCTAGCCGACCTAGTGGCCCGGGCAGGTGGCGATAATCTCGCCGATGCATTAATCCCCGGCGCATCGGCAACGCTGAGTAATGAATGGGTGCTCAGCCACCCACCCGACGTCATCCTCAATACCGCGGGACAGTGGACAGCGGGCGATGGTGTGCGTGTTGGACTTGATATCAGTGCTGATGATATTAGCCAGGATTTGCGGCATCTGAGCCAATCGCTTCCCGGCTGGAAGCATCTTAACGCCGTTCAGAATGGACAGTTTTATGCGCTATGGCATGGTTTTCATCAGGGTCCTTTCGCCATTGTAGCGCTCGAACGTATCGTCCAATGGCTCTATCCCGAACACTTCACTGACCTTGATCCGGCCGCCACCTTCAATGCGCTACTACCTATCACGCCAGCGCTAAGTCACGAGGATCACTTTTGGGGCGCACTCAACGCTCCATAATCCTTGGCCCACTCCCCTCTGACAATAACAGGATCTGTATCGACCATGTTGCGCTCCCGAACCTTTGCACTGTTTTCGCCACTGCTACTGCTGAACCCACTGTCCGATGTCTATGCACAACAGGCCAACGAGACCGCGCCAGAAACACTAATCGTCACCTCAGACCGGCTCGCTGATGTGGCTCCGCAGAGCTATCGTGCCCAGCGCTCAAGCCTTGCCAGCAAACAGCCGGTGTCGTTTTTAGAAGAGGCCCGCGCCGTAGAGACCGTCACCGCCCAGGTGATGGCCGACCATGACATTGACAGCTTGGACGAAGCAATGGCGATGGTTGCAGGGGTGACCGCAGGTAATAACATGGGGGGCACCGAGGACGGCTATATCAAACGCGGCTTCGGCAGCAACAGCGATGGTTCGATACTGATCGACGGCATTCGCCAACCGCGCGGCACCTTCTCAATGGCGACGGTGGATCATGTCGACGTACTCAAGGGACCCGCCTCGCTCTTTCAAGGCCAGCAGGATCCTGGCGGAGTGATCAACCTGGTCACCAAACGCCCTGAGTACGAGTGGCAGCGCGAGATCAGCGCCGAAGCTACCTCCTTGGGTGGCGGCAATACCAGCGTGGATGTCACCGGGCCAATTGCCGATACCGGCCTGGCCTTCCGATTTATCGTCCATCATGAAGATGAAGACTCCGCGCGCGTTTTTGGTCATGATCGACGCACGATTATTGCCCCTTCGCTGCGCTGGGAAGGCCACGACAATCGTGCACAAATCTCCCATGAGTATCGCGACTACGACTTGGATCTGGATCGCGGCACGGTGATGATTGATGGTGAACCTGCCAAGGTACCGAGTGACCGCCGTTTCGATGAACCCTGGTCGCGGGTTTTCGGTCACGACGAAGCCGTCACCGCCTGGTGGGAACAGGATATTAACCACGACTGGTCAACACGGCTTACCTACGGCTGGAACCGCCGGCAGTATAGCGATGGCCAACCTAGAGTATTGAGCGTTAACGAGCAGAGCGGCGCATTAACACGTCGTGCCGATGCCAATATCGGCTTTGACCGCCGCGTACAGTACACCGCCTGGGATACTAGCGGCACCGCCTCTCTGGCAGGCATGCGCCACGACCTTACCGTAGGAATTGACCACGAACGTCGCCGCGACTATCTGGCCGAGGTGTATCGCGGCACGGCGGTGACGGATCAAAATATTTACGACATGAGCTACGGTGGCCTGAATCTGGATAGCGATAGCCTTAACACCTCGCGCAGCAACCGCTTGGATGAGATCAATACCACTGGCGTTTATCTCAATGACCGTTGGCACTTCAACGACCGCTGGACGCTGGGGCTAGGCGGGCGCTATACCCACTACGAGCAGTTTTCCGGCAGTGGTCAAGACTTCATTACCGAGACGGATACCAGCGACGATATTTTCCTGCCATCAATCAGCCTGCTGCATCGCCTGACTCCGGATACGTCCGTTTATGCCAGCTACAGCGAAGCGTTTGTGCCCAATGGGGCCGACAGCGATACCGGACAAGCGCTGGCCCCTGAACACAGTATGGGCAGCGAAATCGGCGTTAAACACCTATGGAACGACCAGTTCTCGTTGGCCGTTGCGCTGTTCGATATCCGCAAGGAGAATGTTGCCGTCTCCGACGACGGTGTGACCCGCACGGTAGGCGAAGCGGGTTCACGGGGGATGGAGCTAACGGTTTCCGGCCAGTTGACCGATCAGCTTGCACTACTAGGCGCTTACGCCTATACCGACACCGAAGTACTCAAAGACACCGAAGATACCCAGGGCAACCGGTTGACCAACGCCGCACGCCATACCGCCAGCCTCTACTTGGCGCACGACTTAACAACCGCGCCTGAACTGGGCAACTGGCGCTTAGGTGGCGGGGTTCGCTATGTGGGTGAGCGCGAAGGCGATGCAGACAACAGCTTCCAATTAGACGACTACACCGTCGCTGACGCGTTTATCGGCTGGGACACCCCTTGGCTGGGCGATACCCTTCACCTGCAACTCAATGCCAAGAACCTGTTCGACACCACTTACTACCCTTCCAGCGGTGGCAACACACGGGTAGTGGTCGGCGACCCACTGGAAGTCAGCCTACAGGCATCGGTTAGGTTTTGAAGCCCAGGTAAATAACGACTGACTTGGCACTATGATTGCTTATACATTAAGGTTTAACGCTGTATACAGTTAGCGGTAACAGCTGATATGACGCGTTAGCCGTTGTGCCTTCCCATTTTTCAAGGAGCTCGCTATGTCCCACCCCCTGACTACGCCTCTCAATATTCTCGTTATCGGCGCGGGCATTGGCGGGCTGAGCACAGCTCTCGCTTTCCAGCGGCAAGGGCATCAGGTCACAGTGGTTGAACGCGTAGCAACGATGCGTCCAGTAGGCGCCGCGCTCTCGATATGGTCTAACGGCGTGAAAGTCATGCATCAACTAGGCCTTGGTAACGCCATTGAAGGCTTAAGTGGCAACATCACCCAGATGCGCTATCTGACGCATGACGGTCAACCCTTAACCGATTTTAGCCTGGCGCCGCTATTTGAAGAGATTGAGCAGCGTGCATGCCCCATTTCTCGCGCCGCCCTACAACAAATGCTGCTAGACGCGGTAGGCACCGAGCATGTGCAGTTTGGTCGCCGCTGTCATGATTACACGCTGACGCACGACGGTGTTTCTGCGCATTTTGACGATGGCGAAAGCCTCCACGCAGACTTATTAGTCGTCGCCGAAGGTACTCATTCAAAGCTGCGTGGTAAGGTCGTGGGGCACCCCGTTGAGCGCCAATACGTGGGTTATGTGAACTGGAATGTACGCGTGCCTGCTGATGATGCCTTGGCACCGCAGAGTCACTGGGATCAGTATGTCGGCGATGCAAAGCGTGTCTCGTTTATGCCCATGGGTAATGGGGGCAATGCCGAAGGCGCGCAGGAGTTCTATTGCTTTCTTGATGTACCGCTCCCCGCTGGCACCACCAACGACCCCAGCCACTATCGCGATGAATTACGCGTACACTTTGCAGGCTGGGCTGCGCCGGTGCAGGCGCTTATCGAACGCTTCGACCCTGCGCGAATGGCACGTGTGGAAATCTACGATATCCCCCCACTTGATTCACTGACCGCACCCCGTGTTGCCCTTCTAGGTGATGCTGCTCATGGAATGGCACCCGACCTTGGCCAAGGCGGCTGCCAAGCGATGGAAGACGCCTGGGTGCTAGCTCAAGTCGTGCAGCGAGCACTAGAAGAACATACCGACACCTCATCTGCCATTGCCAGCGCCTTGACGCAGTACGACGCGCAACGCGTTAGCCGAGTGGGAGAGATCGTCCAGCGCGCCCGTAAGCGCGCGGAGATGATTCATGGGCACGACGCCGCCCAAACGCAAGCCTGGTACGACGAACTCAAGCGTGAGGATGGCCAAGCCATTATTAAGGGGCTGAAGACAACGGTTACCAGCGGGCCACTGGGCTAGCGAAATGTTAACGTTCAATTGGTGCGGGCTTGCCATCAGCGCTTAGCTTAATCGGTTTTATCCTCTTAGGAGATATACCATGCCACTTTCTACCTGGCTGCTGTTTGTTGCCATGGCGCTGGTCAGCATTGCGAGCCCTGGGCCCGCTTTTTTAGTCGCGGTGCGCAATGGCATGGCCGGTGGAACAAAGCGCGTAGCGCTTTCCTCGCTGGGCAATATTATCGGCCTACTAATACTCGCGAGCGCCGCGGTGTTGGGGTTAGGCGTGATATTAAATGCCTCAGAAACGCTGTTTAGCTTGCTGAAATTTGGTGGCGCCGCCTACTTGATATACTTAGGCATTCGCCAGTGGCGTAGCAAACGCTCACTGGCGGTACCATCCACCGCTGCCAAGCCCATTCCTCACTGGCGCTTTTTCAGCGAAGGCCTGCTGGTCGCCATGAGCAACCCAAAAGCGATCCTATTTTTCACTGCTCTATTTCCTCAATTTTTGGATACACAGCGCGCCTTACTTCCGCAGTTTTCCATGATGGTAGGCACCTTTATGGTGCTTTCATTCGCCACCTTAATGGCCTACGGCGGGCTCGCGAAACATCTCACTCGCTGGCTGAGCAACACACGCCGAGTAAAGTGGGTCAATCGCATCATGGGCAGTGCTTTTATCGGTTTAGGCGTATCGATTTTGCGTATGCGCCAGCCCATCTAATCGCTGGCCAATGCTCATACCGTCAGCCCAATCCCTCTTAAAATCATCGTAGTCACCGACTGCACTGCTTTTTCAAACTGCAGGTCGTCTAGCGGCTGGCCGTCATTGAGCAAGTAGATTTGGTAATCAAAGTCAGCGTAGTGCTGGGTGGACGCCCAAATCATATAGAGTAGATAGGAAGGCTCGACAGGGTGAATCTGGCCTGACGCAACCCACTCGCTAATTTTTGACTCTTTGAGCTTGGCCCATTCGTAAAGATTGTCGCGCAGGCGCTCTTTAAGGATCGGTGCGCCCTGCATGACTTCGGCCGCCCATACTTTGGAGCCGTGGGCACGATTGCGGGAGTGGGTCATTTTGGCGCGAATGTAAGTAGACAGCACCACGCGTGGATCATCGTAGAGTTCAAAGCAGAGCGCGTCCTGCTTCCATATTTCCAACAGCTCTAGCAATACCTCTTGGTAAAGCGCTTTTTTAGTGGCGAAGTAGTAGTGCACGTTGGACTTGGGAAGTTCAGCCAGCTGTGCGATTTCGCCCATGGCGGCGCCGGCATAGCCTTTTTCAGCGAACAGTTGCTCCGCGGCCTGGAGAATCTTCTTAACGTTGGTCTGGCGAATTTCGTCCTGAGTTCTTGCCACGCTGCGCTCGTTCCTTACATCGAAGATAGGCACTGGGCTTTGTACGAAAACTGCCTGCGCTCGGCCATGCTGCGTTAAAAAACAGCTCAAAATGCTCATTTACACCCCGTAAACTCCGCTTTTTCGCCGTTTTTTGCCTTGCCTGACCTTCGCTCGCCGACTTTTCGTACAAAGCCTAAAAAAGCACCGTCGCAGGGCGACGGTGCTGAGAAGATGTCCTATTTACCCTGGAACGTCAACTTTGATTGGCGGGAAACGAGAACTCTGCCCGGGTCGCTTCGCTAGCTGACGGCCAGCGCTGGGAAACCGCTTTTCGACGCGTGTAGAAACGCACCGAATCAGGTCCGTAGGCGTGAAGATCACCAAATAGCGAGCGCTTCCAACCACCAAAGCTGTGGTAGGCCACCGGTACAGGCAGCGGAACGTTAACACCGACCATGCCCACCTCAATACCATCGGTAAAGCGTCGTGCGGCTTCGCCGTCGCGGGTAAACAGGCAGGTGCCGTTGCCGTATTCATGGTCGTTAATTAGCTGCATGGCATCATCCAGGCTACCGACTCGCATGACACAGAGCACTGGCCCGAAGATCTCTTCCTGATAAATACGCATATCAGCCGTGACGTTATCAAACAGGCAGCCGCCAACGAAATATCCCTGCTCGTGGCCTGACACCGTGAGGTCACGCCCATCGGCTACCAGCGTTGCACCTGAGTTGACGCCCTCGTCGATAAAGCCCAGCACCTTATCGCGGTGCTCAGCCGTCACTAGCGGGCCCATATCCAGCCCTTTCTCAGTGCCGGGGCCAATTTTTAGCTGCGCGATTTTAGGCAGCATGGTTGCGACCAAACGATTAGCCGTTTCATCACCAACACATACCGCCACTGAGATCGCCATGCAGCGCTCGCCGCAGCTACCGTAAGCCGCCCCCATTAACGTATTAGCGGCGTTTTCCAAATCGGCATCGGGTAATACCACCGCATGATTTTTCGCACCGCCCAGCGCTTGAACGCGTTTACCAGCGGCCGTACCACGGGTGTAGATCGCTTCAGCCACCGGCGTCGAACCCACAAACGAAATAGCCTTCACTGCCTTGGCGTCCAAGAGCGTTTCCACCGCTTCGCGACCACCGTGAATCACGCTCATCACGCCTTTCGGTAGCCCGGCTTCTTGAAGCAGCTCAGCCACGGCCATTGAGGAAGATGGGTCTTTTTCCGACGGCTTGAGAATGAAGCAATTGCCACAGGCAATGGCCATCGGATACATCCATAGCGGCACCATGGCCGGGAAGTTAAACGGGGTGATACCAGCAACGACGCCCAACGGTTGAAAGTTAGACCATGCATCAATGCCAGGCCCTGCGTTGTGGGAATACTCCCCTTTCAACAGTTCAGGCACGCCGCAGGCGTACTCAACGTTTTCAATGCCCCGTTTAAGCTCACCCATGGCATCTTCTGGCGTTTTGCCATGCTCTTCGCTGACCAGTTGCACGATGCGGTCGGCGTGTTCTTCGAGCAGTTGCTTAAAGCGGTACATAACTTGCGCGCGCTTGGCCGGTGGCGTATCTCGCCAGGCGGGAAACGCTGCCTGAGCGGCATCAATGGCCTTTTCAACATCGGCCGCAGAGGCATCAGACACTTGGCGAATGACAGCACCCGTTGAAGGGTTGGTAACGTCCAGCGTACGCTGGCCCTTCACTAACTCACCGTTAATCAGGTGGGAAATAACACTCATTTTTATACTCCGAAACCGGTTTTATCAAAAAATAGGCTATGCCAACGAATCCAGGGTGGTCGCAACGGCGTCGAACAGGCGCTCTAGCTCGGCCTCAGTGGTGCCAAACGGAGGGCCAAACTGCAGGGTATCGCCGCCGTAGCGCACGTAAAAGCCCGCTTTCCAAAGTGCCATATGCGCATCACGCGGTCGAATCGTTGGATCGCCGTCGCGGGGGGTTAGCTGAATGGCGCCGGCTAAACCGTAGTTGCGAATATCGACAACGTGGTTGCGGCCTTTTAGCGCGTGCAGCTTCTGCTCAAAGCTAGGCGCAATGGCGCTAACCTGAGCGGGGAAGTTTTCACGCTCCATCATTTCAAGTGCTGCCAAACCCGCCGCGCAGGCCACTGGGTGGGCGCTGTAGGTGTAACCATGGGTGAACTCAACGGCGTGCTGGGGGCCACCGGCATGCATAAAGGTGTCGAAAATCTCACTAGAGGCGATCACTGCGCCCATCGGAATAGCACCGTTGGTGATCTGTTTCGCCACGTTCATGATATCCGGCGTTACACCAAAGGCTTCAGCGCCGGTGGTCGCGCCGCTGCGCCCAAAGGCGGTGATGACTTCATCAAAAATCA
>NZ_JBQDLQ010000003.1:0-73884 GCF_052095695.1 Halomonas sp. | reverse complement strand
AAGCCGGCGGCGCAGGTTAGAAGATGGTGCCGCCGAACCGGCCTCCGAAGCCGAGGGTCGCAGGTTCAAATCCTGCCGGGCGCGCCAAATTGTAAAAAAAAGGGGCTTGCGAGAAATCGTGGGCCCCTTTTTTTGTGCTATTCGGTTAGACGGCGTTAAGACAACACTGAGATAACGGCGAAGCCCAGTTGTGGCAACGCAGCCGACATCAACTGCAGCTACCTGTTGGGTAAATACGCGATGCTGGCGGCTGGCAATAATAGGCCAGTCCGCTTGGCTGCAAGGTTAGGCGTTGCCCACACCAAGTCGAATCGATGTAGGAGAGCGAACTTGCACATTGATGCGATCCATGACCTTCGCCTCCGAGTGAAACCAGTCTCGAACAGGTGTGCCGCCCATACTTCGCTAGTAGATCCGACCGATTTAGAATCGTCGAACTCTAAGTTCCACCATGTGCGCTTAACAATAAAGTTCTCTGTCCCCGACTGCCCTGACCTCATAATCGAAAGATAATCATCAGCTCTCGGAATCTCAGGCATCTCAATCGGCAGGCTGTAACCGGTTTCACCGCCACCTGGCGGAACAAAGGATAAGTTCACTTTAATTTTGCTAACTCCCTTACTGCAGTAATTGAACGTTTGCTTAAGGGGCGGGCTTTAGCCCGTCTCAGTGAGCGGAGCGAACGATTTGAACCTATTGTTATGCATAAGTGCGCACATGTTATAGCTTGTAATCGCTAATTTTATTGCAGCTCAAGCATTTTATTTTTCTCTTAAACGGCCATAGAGGAAAGTGCAGGAAAAGAAAAACAACAAAGGCCATCTTCAAGCCTTTTGTTATAGGCTGTATCGCGTTGCTCCCGCAGTTTGGACATGCCGGTTCATCAATGCCTTGTTCTGCGATTAAGGGCTCGCTGTAATCAATTGCTAGTATCGCTTTGGCTGTATCTGCACATGAATTCGGAACTTGAAGCCTAATCCCGCCCATGGCGTTCGAATAAAGCCATTGAGCAGTTATGGTGTGCTCGTCAGCTACAAAGGCAGGTATTCCCTCAGATTCGAGTTTTGCACGAGCAATATGCGCTTCAATTGCTAATGAAAAACGGGCTATTGTGATCATGACTACCTTTATGCATAACAGGTATTAGACTGCCCATCCTATGACTGGATGAGCGTGCTGGCATGCTTGTCCAGAAAAGGCAGCCTGCTGTATTCTCCCAAGTCTATGATATTTTTGTATGTTAATTTTAAATAGGCTGCATATTCAAAATTCGCGCGCCTGCTGCCTTTGCCGGTACGCCCGCTTTGGGTCGTTAACGGTCTTTAAATTTCTCTACTGAATTTAGCCTAGCACAGGCTGGTTAAGCAGGCGGTGGTTCTTAAGTCTTATTTTCAACGCTTTACCTTCTTATCCGATCGCGCCATCTGAGGCCAATCGTGATAAAGATTTGCGGCTTTAGGTCTGCTGGCTACCTACCTAGACTTCGGTTAGATCTTCACGGGCGGCCACGTTACGGCAAGCACACCAATTTTAAAAATAATAGCAAATTGCTATAATAGCAAATTGCTATTATAATGTGACCGAGCGAAAGGGGTTACACATGCACGTGGTCACGCAAAAACGTATTTGGGAAGCGAAGGGCAAATGGCCGCAGTCGGCCACCGCTTTAGATGCATGGTTTCGTATCATGAAAGGTAGCGAACCTCAGAGCTTTGCTGAGATGAAAGAAATTTTCCCAGCAACCGATAAGGTCGGAAGCCTCCATGTTTTTGACATTGGTGGGAATAAGATTCGACTGATAGCCACCGTGCACTATCGCGCTAAGCGCGTTTTTATCCGCCATATTCTCGATCATCCAGAATATGACAAGGGTAAGTGGAAGGAGTGAAAATATGAACGCTGTTCTCGATCAAGCGGCTACTCACTGGCAGTACATTGCGCCTCTTCTCTCTGCGCCTGAGTCAGAGGATGAGTATGACGCGAAAGTAGAGGCGCTTGATGAAATTCTAAGCTTGGTTGGTGATGATGAAACTCATTTTCTATCCAGCCTTGCGGCGCGCCTCGGTGATCTTTTAGAGGCATATGATGAGCGAGTACGCCCCATGCCCGTCGCTGGGGATACTGACGTGCTGCGCTATCTCATGGAAGAGCGAGGCATTACCCAAAGCGATTTGCCGGAAATTGGGGCTCAGCCTGTTGTTTCGTCCATTTTGTCCGGTAAGCGTCATCTTAACTGGCGCCAAATTTGTGGCCTTTCCGACCGCTTTAGCATTCCAACGGATGTTTTCAAGCAGTGTAAAATAACGCGGGATATCAGCTAACGCTGATTAGCGCTTTCTTAATTGCAAAAAAAGGGCTGCGAGCAATCGCATGCCCCTTTTTTGTGACTTACTTTTCTTTTTGCCACTTATGGTGTGGCTTACTCTCTCTGCTTCAACTCTGCCTGCCTAGGCGGGCTACCTGCTCGTACTCCGCTGAGATCCTCCTGAGAGAGGCCGCGGTAAAGCGAGAACATCATGATAAAGACCAGAATAAACATCGGTAGGCCGACAACGGTGATGACCTGCTGCAGTGCGATTAGCCCGGCATCGCCTGCCAGTACGATAAGCATGGCAGCCAGCATACCCTCAGAGACACCCCAGAAAACACGTTGATGCCAGGGGCCAGGGTCGGCGCTGCCGGTACACAGCATATCGACGACCAGTGACGCTGAGTCCGATGAAGTAGCGAAGAAGATCGCGACGATCACCACCGCTAAGCCCTTAATCAATGTTGCGGCCGGGAAATTATCAAAAAACGCGAACATGGCGAGGGGGATGCTTTCGGCGACAGCTGCTGACAATACACCGGCTTGATCCCCTAATGCTGCCCGGGCCTCTGGTCCAATGCCGTCAATTTCCATTGCCGACCAGCCGAAGATTGCAAACCAGACCAGCGTAAATATAGAGGGGGCGAACAGCACGCCGAGCACGAACTCGCGGATCGTCCGGCCGCGAGAAATCCGCGCCACGAAGATACCGATGAACGGTGACCAGGTCACTGTCCAAGCCCAGTAGAAGACCGTCCAGCTGCCTTGCCAGCCCCAGGCGCCGCCTTCGCTGGAATAGCGTGCCAGCGTGTCATTCCAGAATGCCATGGGCAGCAGGTTGGTTATGTAGAGGCCAAAGGTTTCGACAACGGCACGTAATAGGAAAACGGTCGAGCCGGTAAAGAGCACAAACAGCAGCAGGCCAACGGCCATGCCAATATTGATGTTGGAGAGCAGTTTCACGCCAGAATCCAGCCCTGCCACGATTGATCCCACGGCCACGGTGGTGAGCACCGCGATGATCAGCACCTTGGTTATCACCGCATCCGGAACACCCCACAGCTCCGTTAGCCCCGCATTGATTTGTTGGGTGCCCAGCCCGATAGAAACGGCTACGCCAAAGAGCGTGCCGAGAATGGCAAAGATGTCGAGTGATTTGCCGATGGGGCCGTAAATGCGTTCACCTAAAAACGGATAGAAGACCGAGCTGAAGCGCATTGGTAGGTTGTAACGATAAATAAAGTACGCGAACGCCAGTCCCGGCATGGCGAAAATCGCCCAAGTATGTAGCCCCAGGTGATAAATCGAAAAACTCATGGCATCGGCGGCGGCTGTCGCTGAGAAGGGATCGACACCCGTGCGCGGGGGCGTTGCGAAGTGAGAGATTGGCTCGGCCACGCCCCAAAACATCAACACCGTGCCAATACCGCCAGCGAACAGCATGGCGAACCAGGAAGCGTTGGTATAGGCAGGCTTAGCATCATTGCCGCCTAAGCGGATCGCACCGTAACGGCTTAAAGCCACCCACAGTAGGAACGTTACCCAGGTTGTCACCCCTAAAATAAAGAACCAGCCCAGATTAGTAACGATCCATTCACGCCCCTCGCCGAAGGCTGCCCCTATGGGGTCCGGCGCAATCAACAGCGCCACTAAAAATAAGATCATGATTCCGGCGGAGGTGAAAAATATGGTGGGATCTGTCCTGAGGCCCAGCTTTCGCGCAAGTGCATCCATTGTTATGGCTTCCTATGTCTTTGCAACTGCCTTTATGACTGCCTTTATGACTGCCTTTATGACTGTCTTTGCGGCCCTGTTTTTAAAACCGGACTTTCAAACTCGCCCTTAAAACAACGTAGGAGCTATAGGGCGATTACGCCACGCTGGCAAAAAAATACGCGCTATTAGCATCGCTTTCTGATGCTAATAGCGCGTCCCTAGTGTTTTAACGACTCTCTACACGTAGAAGTCGAGGTCCTCTTGCGCTTTGAGCAGATCGCGCATCTTGATGGAGTCATCACCAAAGAAGAAGACCAGGCCCCAGTGCGTGCCGAAAGCAGACCGGTCAGGCACGGTCTCTTCCGTAGGCGCGACCAGCTCATGTGACTCGAAATAGGGGTGGTCAACGCACTCTGTAGGCATTTCCAGTTTGCTAACCACCCGGCGGCGTGGGTAGACACCAAAGCAGCCTGTGTAGCCTTTCGCGTCGACCACTTCACGGGGGAAGAAAGCCGCCAACCCGAGCAGGCTCAGCACCGTAGTAACCACCGGCGACGTACCGCTTGGAAGTGGACGAAGCGCCTACCCAGCCTGATCAACATCGTCGCCAAGCAACTCCGCGAGGCTCGGTAACATCCCCAACCGTGTGGGCATTGAGCACCGCCCCGCGACAGTCGATGATCGGGTCGTGATCAGCCATTGGGAAGGCGACACGATGCTCAAGGGGCATAAGCAGTACAACATGAGCCGCGTTATCGACAACCTTCCTTCTCTGGAGGCGCTTGATGCCTGCATGAACCCATAAGCCTGTCAGGGTGGGCTCCTTAGTGGCTAGCTTTGCGATTCTTCACGAACTTGGTGGGGTGTTTTGCCTGTCCAGCGTCTAAATGCTCGGCGAAAGTTGGCGCTGTCGCTAAACCCTAGCCGTGCCGCTATATCTTCGGTACTCATTTTTGTGACCAGTAGGTACTCGGTTGCCAACGTGCAGCGGGCGTCATCGAGTATTGCCCTATAGCTGGTCAGCTCCGCATCGAGCTTTCTTCTTAACGTGCGTGTCGTGATGCAAAGCAGGTTGGCGACGGCTTCCATGGTGGGAAAACTGTTCGGGGACATGAGCAGTATTTGATACACCTCGCCCGTTATACCGGATGACATCTTGGTGCGACCCAATAGTTGGTTACACGTTTCCTGAAGTAGTTTTATCGATAGCTGGTTGCCTAATATGGGGGATTGATCAAGTATCGACTTGGGGTAGTGGATTTCATTTACTTCTTGATTAAAGTAACAGTCACACAGTAAATATTTTTCATGTACCTGTTCAACATCTTTCCCTGAATAAGATAGCAGTGCTTTTATGGGAAATAGACGTGGACCCGCGGCATCGCGAATATGGGTAATATTTTGTGCCATCTGTTGCTGAATTAAAAAATTGCGGGTTTTGATACTTGTGATATACGAGTAAGTTTCTTTGAATTCAAACACGGCTGACGCGTCGGTTTCTCTCCACGTCATATATAGCGTTGGCGTGGCTAAAGGGTGGTATTTCACCCCAAAACTGAAATAGTCCCGCATAGTCGGGCTGGTAAGCAGGGCGTAGCCGTACATGCCATAAGCAGTTAAATGCAGTCGATTGGCCGTCTCAAAAGGGGTGGAGAGATTAGCGCCCGCATCAATCACATTCGTGCAAGCGTCCACATACTGTTTGATGGAAACCAGAGTGGCGGGGTCCGCCAGCGCTGCCTGACTTAAGTTAAGCCCTCGTAAAACCTGATCAGCAGAAATCCCCTGTTCTGCTGCCGTCTCCAGTAAAGCAGCTATTTTGTAGGGAGCATAGATCTTTTGATTCAGTAGGTTAGCCTGAAAACTGGCCATAAGTAGCTCTCAATGGAATGTCCGAAAAAGACCTCACGAAGACCGATTTAGACCTTCCTTGAACCTAGCGTAACTTTGTAGAGTAGCCTCACGCAATAATAAGAACCTGGGCGCAGAAACTGAGTGCAACTCCTTAAATAATAATGACGGACAAACTTTACAACAAAAGCAGCTTAAAGCTGACGGTTATCGGAAGGAAAAAATATGAAAACGCAGCACGCCCTTATGCTTGTCGGGTTCGCCCTCGGCGCGTCCCTGATTCCCCTTAATGCGAATGCTCAAGACCCGCAGCGTTGGACGATGACCTCTACCTGGCCTGAGAACATCGATGCGGTCAAAATTGATCGGCACTGGGCTGAACTGGTTAACAAGATAGCCGGTGATGAGCTACAGATCGAGTTTCATCCTGGTGGCACACTGATGCCCGGTACAGAAGTATTCGATGCCACTGAAACCGGCAGCATTGAGGCCTCCGGTGATTGGCCAGGGTATTGGGCCGGTCTTAATCCGGCATTCTCGCCGCTAGCAACGACGACCAGCTTGTTTAATGCACTGGACTACTTCAACTGGATCCAGCAGTGGGGCGGTCGTGAGCTTTATCAAGAGATTTATGGTCAGTTTGGTTTGGTTTATCTTCCCTATGGCGTATTGAATAACGAATCTGGCTTTATGGGCCGCACGCCGATCGAGAGCATTGCTGATTTGGAGGGTAAGCGGCTGCGCATTGCAGGTCGTGATCAGGGCCGTGTGATGGAGCAGCTGGGCGGCTCTCAGGTAACGCTTGCCGGTGGTGAGGTCTATCAAGCGATTGAGCGCGGTGTGGTTGACGCGGCAGAGTTCTCTGCACCTGGCATTGACTATAGCGTTGGTTTGGCCGAAGTCGCGGATTACTGGGCCACGCCTGGCTGGCACCAGTCTGCCACGGTGTTTGGGGTCATGATTAATAAAGACGCTTGGGACGCTCTCTCTGAAGAGACGCAAGAGATGCTGCAGATTGCAGCCGATGCCACCATGGGTTGGTCATTATCATGGTCGGAGCGCGAATCTACGGATGCTACCCAAAAGTTCATCGATGCGGGCATTACCATCAATCAGTTCTCTGAAGAAGATTTAGCCCGTATCCAAGAGATCACCAACGAAGTGATTGTGCGTGGCGCCTGTGAGCATCCAGACCATGCCAAGGTTTACCACTCGATGATCAGCTACATGGAACACTACGCAGCGTGGCGTGATATTTCAGTGCCTTTCAACATGAGCCGCGTTACCAACGACCTGCCTTCGCTTGATGAGCTTGAGGCTTGCATGAACCAGTAATCGAATTTGGGTGGGCCCTTAATGGGCCCTTAATGGGCCCATCTCGTCGATTGACTGCGACCTTTAATGCCCTGCTTGAACTGACCTATTCCGAGATCCTCCTCATGAATGCCATTGCCAGGGCCATCGATGCCCTTAACGAAGGATTCGGTCGCGTGATTGCTCCGCTTCTTGCCGTGATCACCATGATCGTTCTTTACGACATTGCTATGCGTTTCTTGGCCGGACGCCCGAGCAGTTGGGCTTTTGATGTCACCAAAATGCTGTTTGGAGCCCATTTCATGCTGATGGCGGCCTACGCGTTACGCCATCACGCTCATGTCGAGGTCGACGTGCTTAAGCGATTATTGTCGCGGCGCAAGCAGGCCGCACTTGAGCTTGTGAGCTACTTGATCTTCTTCGTGCCGTTTATTTGGCTGTTGATTACCTATGGTTGGGCGTTCTTCGAACGCTCCTTTAGCCGCGGCGAGACTACTTACGGCATGGTCGCGCTTCCCGTCTACCCCCTTAAAGGAGTGATCATGGTGGCCGCCGCTCTGATTTTGCTGCAGGCCGTCGCCATCGTAATCCGCGCCACCCAGCAATTGCGGGAGGAAGCCGTATGAATCTAAGCCCTGAACTACTCACGCTGGTGATGTTTGGCGGGTTGCTGATAGGTCTGTTTATGAGCCATCCGCTGGCCTTTGTGCTGGGTGGCGTCGCGGTAATTGGTGCTTTTCTAGGCCCTGGCGAGCGGGTATTAGGCACTATTATCAACAATATTTATGGCAACTCCATGGACAACTATGTCTTGGTGGCCATTCCTCTTTTCGTGCTGATGGCACGCTTTCTCAACGACTCGGGCGTCACCGAGAAGATGTTTGAGGCGATGCGCTTACTGTTGGCTAACCTGCGCGGAGGCCTGGCGCTGACCGTGGTGATTGTGTCCGTGCTGTTGGCCGCTACCACTGGCATCGTCGGCGCCTCGATTGCCGTAATGGGTATGATTGCGCTCGTCCCCATGCTCAAGCACTCCTATAACAAGGAGCTCAGTACCGGGGTCATCATGGCCAGCGGCTGCCTGGGTATTCTGATTCCGCCTAGCATCATGCTGATCCTGATGGCCAGCTATTCGCCAGTCTCGGTAGGTGCACTGTTCGCTGGCGCCCTGGTACCAGGGGTCATGCTGGGGGCGATGTATGCTCTTTACGTGCTGGTGATCTGCTATTTAAAGCCGAGCTACGGCCCGCCGGTACCGGCAGAGGAGCGCGCCAAAGTCTCCACCGCACAGCTCATGGTGATGCTGCTTAAGTACGTGCTGCCGCCGATGGCGCTGATTCTTGGTGTACTGGGGTCATTGTTTGCCGGTATCGCCACGGCCACTGAGGCTTCGGCGATTGGTGTCTTTATCGCGTTTATGCTGTTTCTGATCTTCGGCGACCGTAAGCTCGCGACCTGCTACCGCACGCTGATCGAGGCCAGCAAGACCACCACCATGGTGATGCTGGTCCTGGTGGGCGCGACCGCCTTTACCGGTGTTTTCTCACGCGGCGGCGGTATGCAGGTCATTCATGACGTCGTGATGGCCATGCCCGGCGGCACCTTGGGTGCACTGATCTTGATGCTGCTCTTGGTTTTCATCCTTGGCATGTTCCTCGACTGGACTGGCATCGTGCTGCTCAGCTTCCCGATCATGCTTCCCATCGTCGCTGATATGGGCGTCGACGTGCTGTGGTTTGTGGTCATGGTGGCGGTGGTTCTCCAGACCTCTTTCCTGACGCCGCCATTTGGTTATGCGCTGTTCTATCTCAAAGGGGTGGCGCCGCCTGGGGTCGAGACGCTTGATCTTTATCGGGCCGTGATTCCTTTCGTGGCGTTGATCTTACTGGCCTGCGTTCTGATGACCCTTTTCCCAGTGCTGGTGACAGGCCTGCCTTCATTGTTGATGGGCAGATAAATCGACCTCATTAGGCCCTGCCTGCCATTGCAGGGCTAGTGTTGAGATTCCATGGAGTAACTAGTCAATGAAAGTAATAGAGAGTTTGATTCCCCGTGTAGGACTCAGAGTGCTGATTACCGCCGGCGCCAACGGCATTGGCTTGGCGATCGCCCAAGCATTTCAAGAGGCAGGCGCCCGCGTCCACGTGTGTGATATTGATGAGCAGGCGCTAGCCGCATTGCCCGAAGGCATCACCTATACCCAGGCTGATGTCAGCCAAGAGGCCGATGTCGACCGGCTGTTTGAGGATGCCGCTCATTTAGGCGGGCTAGATGTGGTGGTGAACAACGCTGGCATCGCCGGCCCCACCGCTAGCATCGAAGATATTGATCCTGAGAGCTGGCACCGTACGATCAATATCAACCTCAATGGCCAGTACCGGGTGGCTAACCGAGCCACGTCTTTGCTCCGTGAAAGCCAGGGGCTACTCATTAATATGGCGTCAGTCGCTGGCCGCTTGGGCTTAGCCTATCGCACCCCTTACTCAGCCAGTAAATGGGCGATTGTCGGTCTTACCAAGAGCTTAGCCAACGAGCTTGGTCCCGATAGTGTAAGGGTCAACGCCATTCTGCCCGGTATCGTGCGTGGGCCTCGCATCGAGCAAGTCATCACCGCACGGGCTGAGAAGCAAGGCATCAGCTACACCGAGATGGAGCAGGAGATCCTCTCGAATGTTTCCATGCGACGTATGGTTGAACCGGCTGATATTGCTGCCATGGTGCTGTTTTTGTCCGCGCCCGGCGGCACCAACATCTCGGGCCAGGCGCTGAGTGTTTGCGCCAACGTCGAGACGATTTAACCGGCTTCACGCTTTTTGCGTCACTACTCTTATCAGAGACACTATTAATGGCTACTCAACGTAAAGTCATCATTACTTGCGCCTTAACCGGCGCCATTCATACGCCTTCGATGTCACCGCACCTGCCGGTGACGCCAGAAGAGATTGCCGAGGCGGGCATCGCTGCTGCCGAGGCTGGCGCGGCTATCATTCATCTGCATGCGCGCGACCCGATTACCGGTAAGCCTACTCAGGATCCGGCTGTTTTCGAGCGTATTCTGCCGCGCATGAAGGGCGCCACTAACGCGGTCATTAATCTCACCACCGGTGGCAGCCCGCACATGAGCGTGGAAGAGCGCATGCTACCCGCCATGGAGTTCAAGCCCGAACTTGCCTCTATGAACATGGGGTCAATCAACTTCGGCTTATTTCCCATGCTTAGCCGATACGAGAGCTTCCAGCACGAATGGGAGAGAGTCCACCTCGAAAATAGCCGTGACTTGGTATTCAAGAACACCTTTGCTGATATCGAAAAAGCCATGGCGCTGGGTGCTGCAAACGGCACCCGCTTTGAATGCGAGTGCTATGACATTGGGCACCTCTATAGCCTGAGCCACATGATCGATCGCGGTTTTATTGGTGGGCGGGTTTTCGTACAGAGCGTATTCGGGATTTTGGGTGGCATTGGCCCCCATCCTGAGGATGTTATCCATATGCGCCGCACCGCCGACCGGCTCTTTGGAGACGGCTACGAGTGGTCTGTGCTTGGCGCGGGGAGTCACCAGATGCGCATTGCCGCTCAGTCTGCCGCTATGGGTGGGCATGTGCGTGTTGGGCTGGAAGACTCACTATGGCTGTCGCCAGGCAAACTCGCCGAGAGCAATGCCAGCCAAGTGACTAAAGTGCGTAAAATTCTCGAAGGGCTCTCTTTTGAGATAGCGACTCCCGACGAAGCGCGTGAAATGCTGCAACTGAAAGGTGCCGGCAACGTCGGCTTTTAAGCAGGCTTATAACGATAAGAACGGCAAAGGAGCCAACGATGCAAATCACCCATCAAGTTATTGCAATTACCGGCGGCGCGAGCGGCCTTGGCTATGCCATGGCGCAGCGTGTAGGCAAGCAAGGCGCGACACTGGCGCTGCTGGATAGAAATGCCGCTACGTTAGACGACGCTGTCTCAGCACTTGGTGCGCAGGGTATTAATGCACATGGCTTTGCGGTAGATGTGGCAGACGAACAGTCAGTGATCGACACCTTTTCCGATATTGCTGATCGATTAGGGCCCGTTGAAGGGTGTGTCAATAATGCCGGTATTACCGACGACGCGCTGTTCATCAAAGCAAAAGACGGCGTGAT
The DNA here is from genome assembly GCF_052095695.1 of Halomonas sp. Classification (GTDB taxonomy): domain Bacteria; phylum Pseudomonadota; class Gammaproteobacteria; order Pseudomonadales; family Halomonadaceae; genus Vreelandella. The sequence continues at coordinate 62,562 of NZ_JBQDLQ010000003.1, read as the reverse complement.
TGCTAAGCGTATGTCCTTGGATGCTTGGAAGCGAGTGATTGAGGTTAACCTGACCGGCGTTTTTCTATGCGGCCGCGAAGCTGCCAGCCAAATGGTGTTGTCAGGAAAGGGAGGTGTCATCGTTAACATCTCGAGTATTGCCCGTGCCGGTAACATGGGGCAAACCAACTACGCTGCAGCAAAAGCCGGGGTGCATGCGCTTACCGTCACGTGGGCAAAAGAGTTGGCCCAATACGGTATCCGCACCGGTACCGTGGCACCCGGGTTCATTGCCACCCCCATGACGGCTGCTATACGCCCTGATATGTATGAAAAAATCGCGGGTTCGGTTCCTCTAAAGCGGCTAGGTCAGCCCGATAATATTGCCCAGAGCGTCGCATTTATTATTGAAAACGATTACTTCACCGGCAGAATTATTGAGTGTGATGGTGGTTTAAGACTGTAGCCCCTCCCTTTCTTGGAAGGCTGATTCAGAGCCGAGAACGGTGATCTACCCATGCTATCGGCTCGTCTAAACGTGCGCTTTAAACCAACGTTAACATGCAAAAAATATGCTTTATCAAACAATGTTGTATTGTAACGGGCTGATATATTGGTCAATTCGATGATTTCAATGGCCCATGACCTGGACTATCGCGTAGTGGCCGAAGGGGTAGAGAGCGAAACCGCTATAGCTAGAAGTATTTGAGCAGTGGCTAACGGCTTTCTCGTCGACCGCTCAGTGGCCTTCCTCATGAACCCCTTCGTCTAACCATGACGGTATTGCATAACCGGTTAATTTTTTATCTAAAAAAAGATATCAATTGCGCTGGCTTCAGGTTTGGTCGCGCGTGTTAAAAGAGTGTTAATAACCTGCCTAGTGTTTCCATGCCGCGTTCGCTGCGTTGCGTCCAGGGGTGACCATAGCTTAGTCGCACGCAGTGGCGAAACTGTTGGGTTGCCGAAAAAATCGGGCCTGGTGCTAAGCTAACGCCATGATCAAGCGCTGTATTAAATAGCCGCAGCGAATCCACTTCCTCGGGAAACTCTACCCATAAGAAGTAGCCGCCCGCGGGTCGGGTAATGCGGGTCTGATCAGGGAAGTAGCGATCCGCCGCCGCCAGCATGCTGCCTTGCTGTGACTCTAAGGCGTGACGGAGCTTGCGCAAATGGCGGTCATAACCGCCGTGCTGTAAATAGTCGGCAATCGCTGCTTGAGCAGGCACGGAAGGTGAAATGGTGGTCATCAGTTTTAGCCGGGAGATGGCCTGGGCATAGCGGCCGCCTGCAACCCAGCCAACCCGGTAGCCCGGCGCCAAGCACTTTGAGAAAGAGCTGCAGTGGATGACTAAACCGTCGTCGTCAAAGGTTTTTACGGGCGTGGGTGGCACACTGCCAAAATACAACTCGGCATATACGTCATCTTCTAACATAGGGACTTGATGCTGTTTTAACAGCTGGTAAAGCGCTTGTTTGCGCTCTTTACTCAGGCTGGCGCCGACTGGGTTTTGCAAATGGCTCATAAACCAGCAGGCTTTGATGGGTAGTGTCTCCAGTCGCTCTGCCAGCACTTCAAGATTGATGCCACCCCGTGGATGAACCGGTATTTCCACCGCGCGTAGTTTCAATCGCTCTAACACTTGCAGGCTGGCATAAAACGCTGGCGACTCAATGGCCACTAAATCGCCCTGCTGGGTAACGCACTGCAGCGCCAGATTAAGCCCCTCCATTGCGCCAGTGGTAATCACCAGCTCTTCCATCGGGAGTTGTATGCCACCCAGCATATAGCGCAGGGCAATTTGCCGACACAGGTCGGTATGGCCGGTGGTCATGTCGGCCACTACCTGTTGGGGTGAAAGCGCGCGCAGCCCCCGGGTCATACTGATGCCCAAGCGAGAGAGCGGAAACAACTCTGGGCTGGGAAAGGCCGAGCCGAAGGGCACCGTTTGATCATCCTGCAGTGAGTCAAGCACCGAGAACACCAGCTCGCTGACCTCTACCTCTGCTGGGTCAGTGGGCTGTAGCGTTACCCGGGGTTCACCCAGTAAACGGCGCGCATGTTCCCGGACAAAATAGCCTGAGCGTGCCCGTGCGCTGATAAGCCCGCGGTTTTCAAGTAAATAGTAAGCCTGGAACACCGTAGAAGGGCTGATGCCATGGTGGCGGCTAGCCTGACGCACCGAAGGGATGCGCTCGCCTGGGCCAAGCACCCCCTCGCGAATCAGCGTGGCTATCTCATCGGCAAATTGTTCGTAGCGTTTCATGGGATAGACCATTGGCGTGTTGGGCACTGTGCGGTATGTCAGAGCGAACAAACAGATGCAATTGCATTAATTAAAAGCATATCAGATAGAAGGCCTAAAGGGCGAAGGCACAAAGTGATGCGGCATATTTCTCTAAAACTGCGCCTGTTTTCAGCCTCTGTTGGGAAGGCATAGCGGCGGCTACTAATCGGCGACGCCCCCCGACCGCATAGACCTTCATATAGACCTCCATTTCCTTTCTTCTGGATATCGGTATGAAAATCCAATGGCACAAAACCGCTAAGCATACGGCTTGGCTGCTGATTGCCGTGGCAACGGGGGTGGCCTTTGCCGGTTACTTCACTCCCATTAGAGCGTTAGTGGTGGATATGTTGACCCTGGACGTACACCCTTTGGCTTTGTTTTGGATCGGCTTTTTGACTCTATTTACGTATTCGAATGCTGGTTGGCTACGCCATCAGGTATGTCCCACGGGTATCGTGCAGTATGAGTGCATTGGCTGTGCTGCGTGTATTGATGCCTGCGACACCACCGAACGCACGCTGGAAGGTAAACCGACACGCTTTTGGCGCCCTCAGCTACTGGCGTATGCCGTAGCTCTGCTCTTGATGGTCGTGCTGTTGGTCAGTTTCTTGAACTCCCGTGTACCTCTTGATGTGGACATTGTGCGCGACCGCCAGACGCTGTTTGAAAGCACGGCGGAGAGTCGCATCATCAATGACTACAACGTGACGCTGCGCAACCAAGATGGCCAAGCCCATCGCTATGCATGATCGGCAACGGGCTTGCCAGGGCTTCGCCTGCAGGGGATGAACACCATTGAAGTATCGGCTAACGAGGCACGTAGCCTGCGCTTGGCATTGATGGTAGATTCGGCGAACCTAACACAGCCCAGTCATCCTATTGAACTGCATATCACCGCATTAGCTGGCCCCGCGATAACGAGCGTTAGCGAAACACGGTTTCTGGGATCTGCTGGGGATTAGCGGCTTCAAGAGCCATTTATAATATTGATGCGCTATTTCTCCGTTAAACTAGAGCGTTTATGAATCTTTAGCAGCTCAGCAATGGGCGGTTCTTTAAACGAAAGACTATTAACCTTTAGTATTGATTTGGGTGTTATGATTAATTGTAATGTCTCGCCCAATGAAAAGGTATTGGACGCGGTTTTTTATTACGGATAATTTAAAAGCATAAAGTGAATAATTTACTCTGCAAGGCTCATATGGTTAAAAGTTCACTGATGAAATAAAATTCAACTAAGTGAGAACCTGTTGTAAAAATACACAAAATAAATCGAGTTGGGTGCTCAGTGCTATCACTATTACCTTTATAAGTTCTGCTTTAGGTAATGAAAGCGCTCCTAGCGATTATCCTAAGATGGCCGTCATCCAAAATGAGAAAGTGATCGAGAGAATGAATGAAATGGGCGTGATGCTTGCTGGGTCAACGCCAGAAGCGTTTCAGGCGTACATTGAGAGCGAGACAATAAGGGGGAAAGTAGTTCGTGTCTCAAAGGGCTCTGCTAATTAAATTCTCGTGTTGCTAAAACTAATCAGAAGTTCCCTGAAGCATAAAAGATCAGTTTTAGCCGCTTAGAAGACTCCGCTTTTAAAACTAATTCGTTTGCAAACAATACTATCGTTATATTCACAATAAAAATGTATGGAGAACGCCATGAAACACTATCTTGCACTCCCCGTAATAGCCTTTTATGCCACGCTCACTGACCCCGGCGCCGTTGATGCCCTAGAGCGACAGGGGTTGAAGATGATTGCTTCATCTCCTGAAGAGTGACTATATCGCCCAGGAGACACAGCGTTGGGCAGACGTTGTTGAGGCAACCGGGGCCATCCTGCAATAGCCGCTTTCGATATGTCAGTTAGCGGTATATCAGTGATCCATGTTTCAGCGGCCCTGTGATTTAGTCGTTTAATGAGAATAAATATTATGTCCGATCCTATGTTGTTGAGAACATCTTTAACATCACCCTTTGGCCGTAAGGTGCGCATGGCCGCTATCGTGTTGGGGATTAACGAGCAGGTAAACGTGGTGGGAGCTAACCCCCTAGACGAGAACGATAGCCTACGTCAGCAGAACCCCTTGGGAAAAATGCCCTGTCTAGTGCTGCCAAATGGCGCCGTACTTTATGACAGTAAAACCATCGTCGAGTACCTGTGCGCTTATGCTAACAATTCAGACCTGTTTCCCAGCCAACCATTTGATCTGGCACTAGAGAGAAGCCGTGTCACGCTGGCCGATGGTATTACCGATGCGGCTTTGATGATGGTATACGAGGGTCGTTTTCGCGAACAATCGCAAAAGTCAGCGTCTTGGCTATCCCATCAGCAAGGCAAAGTGATGCGTGGCTTGCTTGCTATGAGTAAAAACCTGCCACCAGCCTCTCACCCGCTAGCTGCTAGCAGCTTGTCGCTTGCTACCGCGCTGGGATACCTCGACTGGCGACGACCTGTGGAATGGCGCAGCTCATATCCTGAGCTAGTCAAATGGTTGGATGATTTTAATCAGCACCATCCTTTATTAGCAGACACCCTATTGGAGGCCTCAGTATGAGCGACGATGCTGGCTATATGCGACAGCCAAGTAAGCCACTCCTAGCATTACCGAAAGGGGCATGCGATTGCCATACCCATGTGTTTGGTCCTCAGAGCGTCTTTCCGTATGCGGATAATGCCCTTTTTCGTCCCCAGGATGCGCCCAAAGAAGCCCTATTTACCCTGCACAAACACCTTGGTATTGAGCGCTGTGTCATCGTCCAGTCAGGCTGCCATGGGTTCGACAATAGCGCGATGCTGGATGCCATAAGATCGCGCCCTGGGCAGTATCTGGGTGTGGCACTGACCCCTGTCGATATCAGCGACGAAAGTCTTGCAAGCCTGGCGGAGCAAGGGGTGAGAGGGGTGAGATTCAACTTTATGCCCCACCTTGATGCGGCGGCTAGTCCCGAAGAAATAGTGGCATTCAGCCATCGGCTAGTGAGGCATGGCATGCACTTGCAAGTGCATATGCACCACTCTCTGATAGAGACTATTGGTCAACACCTTAGCCACGCATCAACAGCGGTGGTGATCGATCACATGGGGCGTATTGATGCTGCACAAGGTGGCGATCAAGCCGCCTTTAACGCCCTGATGACACTGATGGAGAATGACAAATTTCTCGTCAAGGTGAGTGGTTGCGATAGAGCGTCAGCGCTTGGTTCACCTTATAGCGATGCGGTGCCTTTTGCCCAAGCGCTGGTCAAAAACTTCCCTGACCGTGTTTTATGGGGAACTGACTGGCCGCACCCGAATATCAAGAGTGGCCCCCCGGATGATGGGGTATTGGTTGATATCCTGGAGAGTATTGCGCCTGATCCTTTACATAGAAGAGCCCTACTAGTTGATAACCCAGCTTGGTTCTATGGTTTTTGATCTTGATGTAAATGCATGTATGCATAATCAATTTGCAATGTACCGTCGCCTCGCCGCTGTATATCAAAAGGTGTGTTATTTTAGCGTTAGTGATAAGTGTCGCTAGTGGTAGTGGAGCCTTTTGAGGTAAAAAAGCTGACCCAATAACTGCTTTACCCTAGTGTGTCGAGCGAAGCTTGAGCAGGGTGATGTTATGAAAAAAAGGGTAAGAGAGTGGCAGCCAGAGCTACGCACATTGAGGTATTTTGTCTGTGTGGCCGAAGAGAAAAGCATCACCCGGGCCGCAGAGAGGCTGATGGTGGCCCAGCCTGCTCTTAGCCGTCAAATCGCGAAACTGGAACATGACCTAGGCTTATCTGTTTTCGCCAGAACGTCTAGAGGGGTTGAACTAACGGAAGAAGGCGGAATTCTGCTTATCCGTTGTTACGCTATCCTAGAGCAAATCAGCCAAGCCCATCACGATGTCACTGCGCATGTTGAGGAGCCTCGCGGTGTTGTTGTGTTGGGAATACCACCTACGCCAGGTGAGTTTATTGCCCCTCTATTGCTCACCTACGTGAAAGCACAATATCCTGAAATCGAACTGCGATTTATAGAAGGGTTTAGTCGAGAGTTGGAGGGTAAGCTTGCTCGTGGGGAAATTGGCATTGCTGTTATGCATAACCCACCCGAAAAAGAGGAAATCGTATCTAAGCCTTTACTGACGGATCGGCTTTATTTGATTTCGCCGCCTGAAACTCACCTTCGGGAAAGCATACAGCTAAGCGAAGCCGCGTCTTTGCCTTTGGTTATGCCAAGCCGACAGAATTTTCTGCGCACGTTAGTTGACCGCCATGTTAGTGATATGAAAATGCATTTGAATGTTACCCAACAGGTTGATGGTCTTTGGCACCTAAAGTCGTTGGTGCGCCACGGCCATGGTCACTCTATTTTAACCTATGGCGCGGTGATATCTGAAGTACAGCAAGGAACACTGACCGCTGTGCCGATCACGAACCCTGTTGTTAACTGGCCGCTTGCCATCGCTACAAAAGCTGATCAGCAGAAGAAAAGAGCGATACAAGTAGTTGAAGCTGCTATACAAGAGATTACTAGCAACCTTGTGTCAGAAGGTATATGGAAGTAACGCTTAACAAAGAGCCATCTAAGCCGATGGCTTTTTTTTGAATTATTTTTTATACCTTTACTTTATTTTTTGATTCGTTTAAGCAGCGGCGTAAAGAATATTAAAAGAGAAAGAGTGAGTAGTGATAAAGAGATGGGCTTGAATAAAAAGACAGTCCAATCCCCCTGGAAGGCGACTAATGCTCTGCGCAAGTTATTCTCCATCAGCTCGCCAAGCACAAGCGCGAGTATGATGGGTGAGGTAGGGAAATTAGCCTTCCGCATTAGGTAGCCTAAAATACCGAATACCACAGTGATATAAACGGGGAAGAAGGAATTAGATGTTGCATAAGCGCCGATCAAGGCCAGACCAGCCACCGATGCGGCAATGATTTCTTGTCGAATATTAGCAACACGCGTCCATAGTTTTGAACCCAGAAGGCCCATCATTACCATGATGGGGATGCCAACCCAGAGCGATACAAAAATCGTATAGGGTATTTCAGGGTGATTGTTAAAAAGGAGGGGCCCAGGCTGAACACCTTGAATCATCAGTGCCCCTATCAAAACAGCCGTTGTTGCTGAGCCAGGAATACCGAGTGCCAACAGGGGCGCAAGCGACCCAGAGACGGCTGCGTTGTTGGCTGTCTCAGAAGCGGCTATCCCTTCAGGACTGCCATTACCAAACAAAGCGGGGTTTTTTGAGGAGCGCTTGGCTTCTCCATAGGAAAGGAAAGAGGCGATGGAAGCCCCAGCACCGGGTATTACGCCAGTAGCGTAACCAATGAGTGCGCTTTTAAGGATCAGCCACTTCATGCTTATATAAAGTGAAATAGGCACTTCTAAAATCCCTTTCACTATTGAGCTTTGAGGTTTTTTATTGCGTGGACTCTCGACCATAATGAGTGCTTCTGATAAGGCGAAGAGACCTAAGAGCACGGGGACTAATGGTATTCCTTCATAAAAGCTTGGGGAAAAGGTGAATCTTGGTACGCCCGTTTGAGGATCAAGCCCTACAAAGGCAATCATTAAACCAAGTCCCATGGCCACTGCACCTTTAAGGGGATGATCGGAGCTAAGCCCAGCCACTAAGCTTAAGCCGAACACAGAGATAGCAAAGTACTCAGCAGGCCCAAATTTTAACGCAAGGTTCGACAAAGGCACCGCTGTCATCATTAACATTATCGAACTAATAAATATACCGAAGCCGGATGCTATTATTGAGATGTTAAGTGCTTGGCCCGCTTTCCCTTGTTTATTCATGGGATACCCATCCCATGATGTGGCGACAGCTGCGGCTGTGCCTGGTGTGTTAATGATAATGGCTGTGATTGCTCCCCCATACTCAGCCGCAACATAAATAGCGACCAAGAGTACAATTGCAGGAAGCGGATCCATCCCATAAGTAAAAGGGATAAGCAGTGCAACTCCTAACGTAGGGCCAAGTCCGGGTATGGCGCCTATAATATAGCCAATCACGGCACCTGAAAACAAAGCTATCCAAAGCGAAAAGGTGCCATAAGCAGAGATGCCAAGAAGTATATGGTCTAACATAATAGGTGCCTTATTGAAGAGGGATTGAAAGTGCTAAATCAAACAGCAAATATGTCATCAACAAGAAAGCAGAAGCCGTTGCAAGTGGTATCCACCATTTGTGTGTGCCTGCAATAAAGACTAACCCTGCAACAAGCAGCCAAAGCGATATATAGATACCCATTGTAGAGAAGCCAATTGAAGTAAAGGAGATTAAGACGATGGCAAGCAAAGGCTTGGAGAAGTTTGCATTGCTTTTTTCGTCAATTTTTTTTCTTTTCCCTATGATCTTCAAGGATGAAAAAATTAACCCTAAGCAAGATAGTGATAGTGTGAGTGTCGATATTATTAAGGGTAGCCTTCCAGCGCCAATGTCATTAGGTGTATAGGGGGCTGGCATTTCTAAAGATTCATAAATAAAATAAGATGATATCATAAGGAAAAAGAGGTAAAGAAATAGAGAGAAAAGTAGCTTTTCCAGAGATTCTTTTTTAGTAAGTGAAGCCGATTCATTGTTCATTTTATTCGTCTTCTATAAGTTGTAGATATGGCTTGAAGATCAATAAAGAGGCTCTTGTCTCAGTATCTGGATAGAGCCAATATGGTATTTTAATTGAGATTTTTTATTTTATACCTGCTTGTGTAAGCGCTTTGTCTGCAAGTTCTAGTTTTTCAGAAATACTTATTACGTAATCCTTTGGGCCGAGTAGGCTGCTATCTAATCCTGCTTGTGCCTGGTATTTTAAAAAGTCGTCAGTTTGCATAGCTTCAGTGAATATTTCGGCAATGCGTACTTGAACATCTTCTGGGATGCCTGCAGGGCCATAGATGCCTCGAATTTGTTGCCAATTAGTATTGGCCTCAGCATAACCAGCTTCTGCAAAGGTCGGTACTTCTGGTAACAATGCATTTCGCTCATTGGAAAGAACGCCAAGCGCTCTTGCTCTACCAGCCTCGATAAACTGTACTGCTTGTCCAGGGTTGGTCACCACTGCGATGACATGCTCGCCCAGCATTGAAGAAATCGCATCTGTCGAGCTACCGTAGGCTATCCAGTCAAACGTTATATCTGCAGCATCTGCTACCATCTGCATGGCAATGTTTTGGGTAGACCCTGCAGATCCATACCCTCCTATAGTAAGCGAAATATCACCTGAGCTCGCGTCTGCAATTAATTCATCTAGAGAAGTATACGGACTGTCGTCTTTTACGATAAGAGCGTGAGAGTCAGTTTGGCTTTCGAATACCCAAGAAAAATCATCTTGTGAAAATACACCTGATAGATTAGTTAACATCGCTGTTAAATGGGTTAGCGTATTGGTACCCAGTGTGTATCCATCCGGATCAGCGCTTGTTAAAATAGCCATTTGGGCAGCGCCACCACCGCCAGGGCGATTCTCAACGACGATAGGCTGTCCGGCAATAGGTTCTGCAGCTCTTGCGAGCGTTCTTGCAAAAACATCAGCAGCCCCACCGGGGCCTACATGAGCAACAAGTTTAATCGGCTTCGACGGGAAGTCATCATTAGCATGTGTGTCTAAAGCTATTATTGAAGAAACAGAACAGATAGTAACGACGAGCATTGTTTTTTTAAAACTGAATAGTCTGTGGTTTGTCATGAGAATTCTCTCTTGATTATGTTTGAAGAGTTTATCGAGAAAACTTCTTTAATTAGCGATGTGATTACAAGAGCAATGGGGTTGCTTGTACAATGATACTTTAGTATTGAGAAAGGTTTAAGTTGGTGTTTTAAATGCGATATGCTTTTTTTTGATGGCTGATATGATTATATGGTATTTCAATGAGTTGGCCTGTATGGGTATTGTTTATAATAATGAAAATATTAATATTCCATTCGATCTGTGTTTAATTGATTTTTTACCTTGCTGCTGAAGAAAATATTAACCTGAAGAGGATATTAGTTAGCTATTGGTTATTGTCAGTTGATGCATAAATATTGTTGATAACATAAACATAATAGGCGAATACAATGCCATCATCTCACGCTTGGCCGGCTCAAAGGCTACTACCGCCAGATCAAAGTACCTATAACGGCCACCAGCAAGAAATCCACAACCTTATTGCTTCTGGACCGCGAGGGCAGGTCAGAGGGCCATTAGCTGTATGGCTAAATCGTCCTGGGCTGGCGGAGCGAGCTCAGTCATTAGGCGAGTATTGCCGATACGATAGCTCCCTTGAGAAGCGACTCTCTGAATTGGCTATTTTGACGATTGCAAAAGTATGGAAGGCCGAGTTTGAGTGGTTTGCACATGAGCCGCACGCACTGGATGCAGGCGTATCTGAAAGCGTCGTTAATGCGATAAAAGAGGATGACGAGCCAGCCTTTGAAAAAGAGGATGAGGCTGTTGTTTATCGTTTCACGCTGGCAGCCCATCAGGATAGAAGCGTTTCCGATACCTTGTACAAGCAGGCGTTCGATATCTTAGGCAAAGATCGACTGGTCGACCTAGTTGGTCTGCTTGGCTACTACTCGCTGATTTCCCTCACCATTAATATCTTTCAGATATCACCGCCACCGGAAACTCCGCCAAGTTTCAGCTAGTGATCTGGGGCTTAAACGTCAATATAAATTAATAAACATAAGGTTTTATGATGAGCAAAAAACGTCTGGAAGGAAAAGTGGCCATTATCACCGGTGCGGGTTGTGTGGGTAAAGGCTGGGGCAATGGTCGAGCAGCCTGTGTACGCTTTGCTGAAGAAGGTGCCGCTGTTTTTGCCGTCGATATTCGTAAAGATACTATGGTTGAGACGGTTGCCCGAGTGCATGAGGTTGGCGGTACCGTGGAGACATATCTATGTGATGTCACCAGCCAAGACGCTGTGAAAAGCATGCTGGCGGCGTGTATCGAACGTTTTGGGCAAGTGGATATTCTTGTCAATAATGTGGGTGGCTCTGCAAAAGGCGGGCCTGCGGATATGGATGAAGCAACCTGGGATCGGCAAATTGAGTTCAACTTGAAAAGCGTGTATCTGACTAGTCGGGCTGTGCTTCCGCACATGGCAGAGCGCGGCTCAGGCGCTATCGTTAATACGTCTTCAACGTCGGGAATGCGCTGGACAGGTGCCGCTCAATCCGCTTATGCAGCCACTAAAGCGGCGGTTATTCAGTTCTCTAAAGTTGTCGCGGTGGAGTATGCGCCCAAGGGTGTCAGGGTGAATACGGTAGTGCCGGGACAGCTGCATACGCCGATGGTAGAAGAGCGGTTAGCGGGACAGCGTGCTGGCGGGAATGTCGATGCTTTGCTCGCACAAAGGTTGGCACGGATCCCGCTAGGCTTTATGGGGGACGGGCGTGATACCGCCAATGCAGCGCTTTTTCTGGCCTCGGATGAAGCCCGCTTTATTACTGGCACTGAGATTGTGGTCGATGGTGGAATGATCGCGCGCTGTGACTAATCTTTTGGCATTTCCGTAACAGTATTCTTACTTGCACTTCCTGGCGTCATGGCCCTTGGTGATGGCCCAGATCCCTTTGCGAACCATTTGTTAACCATCACCTGACGTTTCATCAGTCCACATGGCGCCCTTATTTCTGCATTGTTAATTCATGACAGATCGGCGAAATATCATTGCTGGTCAACAATGAAGAGTAATAACAATCAATAAGAGCGCTGAGGTCATTATGTCTTCCCCGTTTGAAAACATCCGTGTTGTTGATGCTACTCACGTCTTGGCGGGCCCGTTCGCCACCTACCAGATGGCGGTGTTGGGGGCCGATGTGATTAAGGTTGAGTCGCCCAGCGACCCAGATCAAGCGCGCATGCAAGGATCTGACCGAGCGCTTAATGACCAGGGGTTGGGCACCGCCTTTATGTCTCAAGCCAGCAATAAAAAAGCGGTGGCGATCGATTTTAAACATCCCCAAGGGCGTGAGGCGTTAAAGAAGTTACTCGCCACCGCAGATGTGTTTGTCGAGAACTATCGGCCTGGGGCGTTAGAAAAGCTGGGGCTGGGCTACGAAGATCTGAAACTGCTCAATCCTAAGCTGATTTACTGCTCCATTTCAGCCTTTGGCAGCACCGGCCCTCGCCGGGAGCTCACTGCCTACGATAACGTTATTCAAGCCTACTCGGGCATGATGGCAATGACCGGCGACCGGCATACCGGACCGCTAAAAAGTGGCGCGCCGGTGGTAGATTATGCCACTGGCACCACGGCTGCGTTTGCCATCTCAACGGCCCTGTTCCAGCGTGAGCGTAATGGCGGTAATGGTCAGTTTGTGGATGTATCCATGTCAGATACGGCGCTGATGCTCGCTAGCCCCTATTTAACGGCGTTGTTTTGGAACGATAAAAAACCAGAACCCAAAGGCAATACCTTTCCCTTTGCCACCATTGGCTGCTACCAAGCGTCTGACCAGCCGTTAATGATTGCCGCCTCTAACTTAACCCAGCAAAAACGTTTGTGGACGGCGCTGGGCAGGGAGGACATGATTAAACAGAATAATAATCAACGCCTTGATAGCCACGCTGAGGAAGCCAAGGTAATCGCTGAGATTATTAGCACCATGACCGCCGACTACTGGGAGGCGTTTTTGCAGAAGCGGCGGATTCCTGCCTCACGCATTAGGCGGCTGGAAGAGACTCTGGATGATCCCCATGTGCATTCAAGGGGCGTCTTGCATGCTCAGCCGCTAAGTCCAAACATAGAAAAAACGCTCACTGTTCCGGTGTCAGCATTTCGTATGTCCGGGGGGAGCCGTGGCATTACGTCACCACCGCAAAAAGTAGGCGCGCAAACTGCCGAGGTACTGATGGATCTGGGCTATTCAAAGCAGGATTTAGCGGCACTCATCGCAGATGGCGCCATAAGCGGGCCTTTGGAGAGCAGCGTTGAGGTAGATGGCAACTCAGGAGGTCAGCCTTGAAGACCACTCTACCTAACCCACTTGAGCGCTTGGCCCAGTCTGCTTATCATTGGAACACTCGCCCCCTGGACGCTGAGACTGAGTGGGCCGCTCGTCGGGCACTGCTGGACTGGTTCGCCACGACGCTGCCAGGGTGCAGCCAGGCGCCTGCCACGCTGTTATCAGAAGCTTTTGCCGCAACCCGTGGGGCGGGCGGTGCGGTTTGTTATGTGGATGGGCACCTGGGATCGCCGCGTTATGCCGCTTTGCTAAACGCCACGGCGAGCCACACCGTTGAGTTTGACGACATTTTCAAGGATGGTGGCTACCACCCTGGTAGCTCAACGATTGCGGCGGCCTTGGCCGTTGCGCAAGATATCCAAGCCACCCGTGAGCAGCTTCATCGCGCTATTATTGGCGGATATGAAGTGGGCTGCCGCATTGCCCTCGCCATACAGCCAAGCCACTATCGCTTCTGGCATACCTCCGCTACGGTGGGCACCCTAGGGGCGGCGGTTGCAACCGCGATGTTACTCGGTGCGACTTCAGAACAAATTGGTCACGCTATTGGGTTGGCAAGTAGTTTTGCCGGTGGCCATCAGCAGAGCTTGCAGGGTGAGGGCATGGCCAAGCCGCTGCATGCTGGTCACGCCGCCGATGCAGGATTAATGGCGGGAATGGCCGCGGCAAAGGGGATAACTGCATCACTGGACAGCCTGCATGCCAGCAATGGTTTTGCAGCCGCCACTAGCGACTCAACCGGTAATTGGGACGTAGCGCTTGAGGGGCTTGATGACTGGACGCCGATTACCCGCATGACAGTGAAAAACCACGGCTGTTGTGGGCATATTTTTCCTGCGCTGGATGGCTTAAAAGTGCTGCAAGCCACCGCGCCAATCACAGCGGAGTGCATTGAATCCATTCATATCGAAGGCTACGGCGCGACGTACTCTATGTGCAATCGGCCTACCCCTTCATCTGCACAAGAGGCGCGCTTCAGTATTCAGTACTGTATTGCCGCGTACTTGGTGCTGGGTAAGGTTAGACTGCAAGCGTTTGAACCAACGGTGTTGGAAGATGCACGTATCCACTCGTTAATGCTCAAAGTGAGTGTCGCAGAACGCGCCGATATTACCGCCCGTTACCCCCGCCAACGAATGGCCAATATTAGGGTCACCACCACCGATGGTAATACCTACCAGCACCTACAGGAGACCCGGAAAGGGGATCCAGAGGACCCCATGACCGACGTTGAGCTGCTCGAAAAGTATCAAGAGTTAGTAAGCGGTTCGCTTTCACCCGCTGCGAGTCAGTCACTTCAAGAAGTCGTGATGTCGAGCAACGATCTGCCGGGTTCGGTTGCGTTCTCAATTCAGCGCTGATTGGTTAATAAGAGGCAGACAATAAGTTAACCAACCCCCAATTTATCATTGGTAGTCGGTAACGTTAGGCTGTGCCAGTATCGCAAAAGTGGTTATCACAATTATAATGATTGAGGTATTTAATGTGTTTAATAAAAAAACTGCTTTGCGTAAGTTAATCGCTGGCGTTGCATGCATATCCTTGGCACTTCCATTAACCGCTGTAAACGCGAGTGATGACAGCTGGCCGCAGGGCCCAGTTAGCTTTGTTATGCATACTCAGGCCGGTGGGTCGGCAGATGTGTTTATCAGGACACTCGCCGAGTCATTGGAACCACAAATTGGCCAGCCGATTGTGGTGATCAATTCTCCGGGAGGGGCGGGTGCTACCCAAATGTCGCGTCTTAAGAGTGCAAATCCCGATGGTTTAACGCTGGGTATTAATACGCTATCCCACTTTACGGGGATGCTGACCAATTTAAACGGTGTGTTTGCACTAGATGATTTTTCCTGGATAGCCTCTACCCAAGAGGATGTTCATATTGTTTTTGCAAACCAAACATCAGAAATAGATAGCATTGATACACTGATTAATAAGGCGAAAGAGGGTAGCGGTCAAGTCAGTGTGGGCGGGTTTGGACCTCAAGGATCCACGCAAAATATCGCTATGTCGATGCTTGAGAATGCAACTAATGTAGAATTTGAATGGATTGCCTATAACGGTACCCCTGACATTGTAGCCGCCGTGATGGGCGGGCATGTGGATGTTGGGGTTTCTAATCTTAGTGCGTTAAAAACATTTTTTGATGCCGAAAGAATCCAAGGGCTTGGTGTTGTTGCTGATGAGCGCCTAGCGTCTCTTCCTAACGTTCCGACTTTTTCTGAGCAAGGCGTTGATGTGGATGCTAGCTGGATACAGGTTCGAGGTGTATTTGGACCGGAAGGTATTCCTGTAGCAACACAACATCAAATTGCTGATGCTTTTCATAAAGCGATGCAAACAGAACACTATCAAACCTACGCTAGAAATGCCGGTATTTCTGATTCCTGGATGGGGCCGGAAGAATACACCGAGTTTGCATCTCGAATTAGCGAGGTAGCAAGAGCTGAGTTAGGCCGGTAGGTTTGAAAGATAGTCGTTGCTAGTTTTTACACTACAAATTGTTAGTTAATGACTCTTAATTGGTAAAAAGATAAGCTTTAAATTTTTGTTAATGACGCTATAAAAAATAGCTATAAAAAAGGTGCATGCCCATGTTTGCTAAAAAAAGAAACCGAATGACCAAGGTGCTGGTAAGCGTTGCCGCCATATCAGCGGTAGTCGCTAGCTCAACGGTCACTGCTGATGAAAGCGAATGGCCTCAAGATACTATTCGCATCATTATGCACACTAAAGCGGGTGGTTCTTCCGATGTGTTCATGCGTGCACTTGCTGAATCTTTGGAACCTCAGATCGGCCAATCTGTTGCGATTATAAATTCGCCTGGCGGCGGTGGTGCTAGTCAGATGTCGCGGATACGCTCTGCACAGCCTGATGGCCTGACGCTTGCGGTAAATACCCTTTCACACTTCACGGGAATGCTAACGAATTTGGAAGGTGTATTTTCCATTGATGACTTTAGTTGGATTGCGACTGCACAGGCGGATCCCAACTTGATCTGGACACGTGCTGATTCGCCGCTAGATGATTTAGATGCACTCATTGAAGAAGCCAAGCAGCGTGATGGTAGAGTGACCGTTGGTGGCTTTGGTCCTCAGGGAGCTACGCAACATATCGGGCTTCAGATGCTAGAAAAGGTCGCCAATGTGGAGTTTGAATGGGTGCCTTTTAATGCTACACCCGACATTGTTGCGGCTGTATTAGGTGGCCATGTCGATGTGGGCATGTCCAACTTGAGCGGTGCTCAAGCTTATTTTGATGCTGGTCGTTTAAAAGGCCTTGGCGTACATGGCGAGGAGCGGCTAGACAGCCTTCCCAATGTGGCCACCGTTGAAGAACAGGGTTATGACGTCGATTCTAGTTGGGTGCAGGTGAGAGGTATATTTGGTCCAGCTGATATGCCCATGGAGCTACAACAGCAAATTGCCGATGCCTTTCATGAGGCGATGAAAACAGAACATTACCAAGCGTATGCGCGTAGCGCTGGGGTAACGGACTCATGGATGGGGCCCGAAGAGTTCACGGAGTTTGCCTACCGAATTAGTGACATCGCTCAGGCAGAATTAGATAAAGACAACGATTAAATGTAGTAATAAAAAGTGCGGCGAATATGTCTTCGTCGCACTTTTATACCTTTCTATATCTTGAAATAAGTCTCTTTTTTTATACTTAATAGTTGCCATAACAATTTAATGGGCAGCTCCTTATGTATGGTCAATGGAAAGTAGCGATTGTTATCGACAAACTAATAGCATGGCTATTTCTTTCATCCATTCGCCAACAATAAGGCATTAGAGGACGTTATTATGACGCGAGATTTGTTAGTTACTTATTCTGTTAATAACGGCATTGCGCTGCTAACCCTAAACCGCCCTGATAAGCGCAATGCCATGAGCGATGCCATGCGCGCTGAGTTAGTGGCTCACTTACTTGCTATTCGTACTGATCGTTCGATACGCGGCTTGGTGCTCACTGGAAATGGTAAAGGGTTCTGCGCGGGTGGCGACATTGCCGGTATGAAAACCCGCATGGAAGCCGACCCTGCAACCGTTGGCTTTAACGGTTGGGAACGCCAGCAGGGCGTTCACTACGCGGCGAGCCTATTACTTAACTTACCTATTCCTACAGTGGCGGCAGTGAACGGCGCTGCTGCAGGCCTGGGCGCTGATTTAGCGCTCTCCTGCGATTTTGTGATTGCCTCCGACTATGCCCACTTTACCTGGGCTTATATTGCCCGCGGGCTGATTCCTGACGGCGGTGGTATGTATTTCCTGCCTCGCCGGGTAGGGCTGGCACGCGCCAAAGCGCTGATTTTTAGTGGTCGGCGGGTCAATGCCGATGAGGCGCTGCAGCTAGGCATTGCTGATCAGCGCTGTAGTGCCGATGAATTGCTCACTACTGCTCATGCCATGGCGGATGAAATGAGCCGCGGCTCACGCACCGCGACGGCGCTGACCAAGTCGATTGTTAACAAAAGCTATGAAATGTCTGAAAACCAAGTGTTCGCGGAAGGCAGTAAAGCCCAGGGTATTTGCTACACCTCTGAAGAGCACCGTGCCTCGGTGCAGGCCTTTCTTGATCGTATGAAGGAGGCTCAACAATGAGCCAGATTAACGCCCTCCTGAATCCTAAAAGCGTTGCCGTTATCGGTGCCTCCGCAGACCCGAAAAAAACCTCTGGGTTGCCGGTTTCGTATTTGATTAAGCATGGTTTTAAAGGATCGATTTATCCCGTTAACCCGAAAGCGACTGAGATTCAGGGACTAACCTGTTACCCCAGTGTTGAAGCGCTGCCCGAAGCGCCCGATGTGGGTCTTGTGCTGCTGAATGCAAAGCGCAGTATCGAAGCGGTGCGCTCCCTGGCCAAAATGGGCTGCCAAGCGGCGGTGGTATTGGCTAGTGGCTATGCCGAGGCAGGGGAGGAAGGGCTGGCTCTGCAAGATGAGTTAAAAGCCGCCGCGGGTTCCATGCGCCTTCTTGGCCCCAATACTATCGGATTGGTTAATTTATCGGCGGGCATTCCACTCTCTGCCAGTGGTGCGCTGGAAGTGAGCGAATTGCCGAAGGGTGGTGTCGCGGTGGTTTCCCAAAGTGGCGGCATTCTGGGTGCGCTCCTGTCGCGGGCAGCCGGGCGGGGCATTGGTTTATCGTCGCTGATTGCCACCAGTAATGAGGTGGATTTGGAAGTCAGCGACTTTGTTGACTATTTGGTTGATGATCCGAACACCAAGGTGATTGCGCTCTACCTGGAAAGTATTCGTCACCCGGCACGTTTCCGTGAGGTTGCCCTGCGTGCGCGGGCAGCGGGAAAGCCACTCGTCGTCTTCAAAATCGGCCGTTCCGAAGCGGGTGCCAGCGCGGCCAGCTCCCACACCGGCGCCCTGGCGGGGGAGGATCGGGTTTACGATGCCTTCTTCCGTGAGTTAGGGGTGATTCGTGTGAACACTTTTGACGAGTTTTTGGATGTGCCTGCGGTGTTGGTCGCGGGCCGCCAGCTTGCAGGTCGTCGCGTCGCCGTGCTCACCTCAACGGGTGGCGCTGGCACCTTGATTGCCGATAGCTTGGGCGTCAACGGCTTTGATACGCCCGCGCCGGATCACGATACTGCAGAAAAATTGCGCGCCTTGCAGGGGGATACCCCTACCGCGCTAGATCGCAATCCGATTGATGTTACCTTGGCGGGGCTGCAGCCAGACCTGTTGCGCCAAGCGATTCGAATATTGCTCGAAAGCGATAGCTACGATGCTTTGATCGTGATTATTGGTTCATCAGGGCTGGCAATGCCTGATCTAGTGGTCGGAGCGATCAGCGATAGCTTGGCGACCAACAATAAGCCGCTGCTAGCCTATGTTAGTCCCTACGCCCCCAACACGCTTCAGCGTTTGAATCGCGCGTCGATCCCAGGCTTTAGCTCACCGGAAAGCTGTAGTGCGGTGCTTGAAGCGCTGCACTTTATTGGTCAACCCTTGCAGACATTCGGTGAGTCGTCAAAGGTAGTGCTACCTGATGTCAGTACTTTGCCTAAGGGTTCAATTGACGAAGCCACTGCGAAACAACTGTTCGCCGAGGTAGGCATTAGCGTGCCCCCCAACCGGGTTGTTCACTCCCGTGAAGAGGCGGAGAGAGCGGTCAGTGAGCTAGGCGTTCCGGTGGTGCTCAAGGTAATGGATGCCAGCTTGCTGCATAAAAGCGACATTGGTGGCGTTGCGCTGCATTTGAATGCCGACACTATTGGTCAGCGGTTTGATCAGATGGTGAACGATGTTGAAGCTCACGTAACGCAGCGTCCCGATACCTTCTTGGTGGAAGCCATGGTTGCCGGCGGGCATGAGCTCATCCTCGGTGCTAACCGTGATGCGCTAGGCACGGCGATTTTGCTGGGCGCGGGTGGCGTGACAGCGGAGCTATTTAAGGATACCGCCATTCGCTTATTACCTGAGCAGGGAGGCCTAACCCTGGAACAGGCGCGGGAAATGATGCAACAGCTCACCACTTGGCCGCTGCTCGACGGTTATCGCGGAGTGCCCCACCGTGATACGCAGGCCCTTGCGCAGGCGATTGTTGCCTTCTCTGCCCTGGCCGCGGAGTTAGGGGAACGTCTGACCACCGCTGAAATTAATCCGCTGTTTGTGATGCCGGAAGGTCAAGGTGTCGTCGCTGCTGATGCGGTACTTGTACTGGATAGTAGAGCGGAGGAAGGTGGCACTCATGGCTGATTCACAAGCCACAGGCCGCGTTCACCTTCGCCAGGCAGGGCCGATCGCTATCATCACCCTGGATAACCCTCCGGTAAATAGCAGCAACGACGCCGTGCGCCGAGGTATCTTGGATGCCCTGGCTAAGATTGATACTCAGCAAAGTCACGCCGTAATACTCATAGGCCGAGGCCCAAACCTAATGGCGGGTGCCGACCTGCGTGAGCTGGAGCATGAGCCAACAGAGCCGACGTTGCCGCAAGTTACTGCCGCGCTTACTGCTTTTCCACTACCAGTGATTGCGGTGGTCAGCGGGCATACGCTGGGCGGTGGGTTAGAGCTGGCGCTGGCCTGTGATATCCGAATTGCCACGCCGACCGCGCTGCTGGGCTTGCCCGAAGTCACGGTCGGAGTGATCCCGGGGGCCGGTGGCACCCAGCGACTGCCTCGGGCGGTGGGCCTGCCCAAAGCGCTGGAGATGATTGTCTCGGGCAAGCCCATTACTGCGGTGGATGCCCACAGGGTTGGGTTAATCGATGCGCTACTTCACGCCACCGATGATAACGCGCTAGAAAAAGAGATAGTGGCTTACGCCAACCGCTACCAGAGCGGCAAGCAACCATTAGCAGAACGCGACGTGCCGCCAGTGGACCAGCAGGCGTTGCAGGCTCAGGTCGATAAGCTGCTGGCACGCGCCCGCGGTTTGCCTGCCGCACCCATCGCCGCCGAGGTAGTGATGCAGGCGGGCAAGCTGAGCTTTAGCGCTGCCATTGCCGAAGAGCGCGCTCAGTTTTTGGCTTTACGAGGCAGCGAATCTGCCCAGGCGCTTCGCTACCTGTTTTTTGCTGAGCGTGAAAAACCCTTTGTGCCCAGTCAGCCGGTTGCCCCCGTGCCGATCAAACGGATATCAGTGGTGGGTGCAGGCACTATGGGTAGCGGCATTGCCCTTTGTGCGCTGATGGCTGGATATAGCGTCGATCTATTGGAGCTAAATGACCAAGCGCTGCAAGCAGGCGTGGCACGAATTACCCAGGCGCTTGGTGAAGGTGTTAAACACCAACGGTTAACCCAAACTCAGCGTGATACGTGGCTATCTCACCTGAATCCTACCCAGCATTTACCCGATGTTGCTGGTACCGACTTGGTCATTGAGGCCATAATTGAAGATTTGGCGATCAAGCGCTCGCTGTTTGCGGATCTAGCCAAGTGGGTTAGCGAAAGCACTCTCTTGGCCAGCAATACGTCCTACCTAGATATTGATCAGATTGCCGAAGGCATTACCCATCCTGGTCGTGTACTGGGGCTGCATTTTTTCAGTCCTGCCGACCGCATGCCGCTGCTCGAAGTCGTTCGCTGCCAAACCACCAGTGAGCAAACGTTGAGCACTGCCGTGACGGTTACACGGCGGCTCAAGAAAAAGGCGATTGTGGTCGCCAGTTCATGGGGGTTTGTGGGCAACCGGCTCTATGCAGCCTATCGACGCCAGTGCGAGTTTATGCTGGAAGAAGGCGCTAGCCCGGAGCAAATTGATGCCGCTCTGGAAGCTTACGGCTTCGCCATGGGGCCCTTTAAAGTAGCGGATATGTCGGGGTTGGATATCGCCTGGAAAATGCGCCAGCAAAGCGCCGATACCCGCCATCTGAGGCGCTACGTGGGCATACCGGATCTGATTTGCGAAGCAGGCCGTCTAGGGCGAAAAACCGGCCGTGGCTACTATCGCTATGACGAGGCAATGCGATCGGCCTCGGACCCTGACGTCGCCCAGATAATCGAAGGCTACCGGGAAGAGCAGGCCATAACACCGAAAGCGTTTAGCGAGCAGGAAATCCAACAGCGCGCCGTACTCGCCCTCATCAACGAAGCCCTGCTGCTTCTGGATGAGGGTGTATGCCAGCGGCCAGCGGATATCGATATTGCCCTGGTTAATGGCTATGGCTTTCCACGCTGGCGAGGCGGCCCGCTCTTTATTGCCTGCCAAAGGCGCGCAGAGCAGCTCGATAGCGAGCTCAATAGGTTGGCCGAAGTCAGCGGTAAAGGACACCACCAGGCCAATTTAAAGAACCTCACAAGCCAGGATTCCGAGGAGTTAACATCATGACAGATGCGCTGATTTGCGACGCGGTTCGTACTCCGTTTGGCCGTTTTAACGGTGCGCTATCTTCCATTCGAACCGATGATTTAGGTGCGTTACCTATTCAAGCGTTAATGGAGCGTCATGCTCAGTTGGATTGGGAAGCGCTGGATGAAGTTATTTTCGGCTGCGCCAACCAAGCTGGCGAAGATAACCGCAATGTGGCCCGTATGTCCGCACTGTTAGCCGGGCTGTCAACCAGTGTAGCGGGTGTCACGCTGAACCGACTGTGTGGCTCTGGACTGGATGCCGTCGGTAGCGCGGCCCGTGCCTTGCGCTGTAGAGAGGCGCAGCTATTGATTGCGGGCGGCGTTGAAAGCATGAGCCGCTCGCCGTATGTCATGGCCAAGGCCGACAAGGCTTTTTCACGTGGCCAGCAGTTGGAGGACACAACGATAGGTTGGCGCTTGGTCAATGCTAAAATGAAAGCGCTGCATGGGGTGGATGCCTTACCGCTGACCGCTGAAAATGTTGCCGAAGAAGAGGGCATCTCACGCAACGATCAAGATGCGTTCTCGCTGCGTAGTCAACAGCGCTGGCAAGCCGCCCATGAGCGTGGTTTTTTTGCTAATGAAATCATATCCGTGACGGTTTCACAGCGTCGTCAGCCGGACGTCATTGTGAACAAAGATGAGCATCCGCGCCCTGAAACAACGCTTGAGGCCTTGAATAGCCTGCGTGGCGTCGTAAAAGAAAACGGCACTGTCACCGCGGGCAATGCTTCAGGTATTAATGATGGTGCCTGTGCATTGCTGATGGCTAACCCACAAGCGGCAGAACGTTATGGGTTACGTCCTCGGGCACGCATTGTGGGCATGGCAACCGCAGGGGTTGACCCGAGGGTAATGGGAATGGGGCCCGTACCTGCGGTTGATAAAGTTTTGCGCTTGACGGGGCTCACGCTACAGCAAATGGATGTCATTGAGCTGAACGAAGCATTTGCATCCCAGGCCTTAGCCGTCTGCCGTCGTTTAGGACTCGCGGATGATGATCCAAGGGTTAATCCCAATGGTGGCGCAATTGCCCTTGGTCACCCACTTGGCGCCTCAGGTGCAAGGTTGGTAACAACGGCAATCAACCAACTGGAAAGCCAAGAGGGCCGATATGCATTGTGTACCATGTGTGTAGGGGTTGGGCAGGGAATTGCCCTGATTATTGAGCGCCTATGAGTTAAGTGGCAAAGGTATCTTTGCTTCAATATGCGTTTTTTTTCTCTACCGTTTTGTCGATAATCCTTTAGTCGTGTTTCAGCCTAATGGTAGCGGTGGTCAAGCCTGATAAATAGTCAGTTTCTCTTTTGGCCACCCTGCGCCATTATTAAACGAAACACAGTATTTAAAAATACAGTCCTTAGAAAATAGTGTTTAGTAGCATCGTATTAATAAAAAAGTTTGATGGCGTTTTAAAGGTAACGTCTGTCATTAACTACAACAATATGGAGATATGCCAGTGAGTATGGAGAACGTTGATGCAGAAGCATCTGAAGTGAAAGATAAAACACTAATTATACGGAAGAAGTGGCTGGAGTTGGCGGTTTATTTTGTGCTGTTAGCAGTGACGGCTTTATATGCAAATGATGCGTTTAACCTGCCTGGCTATGGCTCTTCAGGTATTGGTGCTAGTGGTTTTCCCCTGTTGGTAACAATGCTTATTGGTGTTTCGTTAGTGATTTTAATCATCGTTGGTTTTTTAAGTAAGGAAAGTCAAGGTGGTGATCCATTAGTTGAGATTAACCGCCCAATGAAAGTGCTGCTATCGGTCATTGTTATGATAGCTGTCGTATTGGCACTCAAAGGGTTGGGCTTAATTGTAGGGTTTACACTTCTTTCTTTCTGTTTAATGAAGCTGGGAGGGGAGGATCGTTACTCGCTACTACTAACGTTACCACCATTATTGGCGTTAAGTATTTACGCCATTTTCGTACTGGTGCTCGGCGTCTATTTTGATTGAGGTTTGAACATGATTGATAATCTTTTAATAGGGCTGAATGCCTTTGCAGACCCCATGGTGCTTGTTGGCCTTATCGCGGGTGCATTTATTGGTTACGTGATTGGTGCTATTCCCGGTTTAGGACCTAGCCTGGGGGTCGCACTAATGATTCCCTTCACTTATAACATGGATCCAGTTGTCTCTATTGTCATGCTGGTCGCGTTGTTTGCCGCCGCTGAATACGGCGGTGCTATTTCGGGCATTTTACTTAACTCACCAGGCACCGCTGCGGCGGTGGCGACTACCTGGGACGGCTACCCACTCTCCCAGCAGGGTAAAACCGGTATTGCGCTGAATATTTCGATTATATCATCGGGAATTGGCATCTTTGTGAGTACGGTACTGCTGTTTTCAACCGCCGTTCCACTCTCCGAGTATGCATTGAATTTTGGGCCATCGGCTTATTTTGCACTGGCTCTGTTGGGGTTAAGTCTCGTGTCTAGTTTCTCTTCTGGCTCGATGCTGAAAGGTGCCCTGGCGATGGGGATTGGCCTTGCATTAGCTACCGTTGGGCTAGATAGCCAAACTGGGGTGCCACGCTTCAGCTACCATCCGGATTTTTTCGAAGGCCTACCTTTAGTGCCTGTGCTACTCGGCTTGTTTGCCCTTTCTGAAGTGCTCTTCATGAT
This sequence comes from Halomonas sp., assembly GCF_052095695.1. Taxonomy (GTDB): domain Bacteria; phylum Pseudomonadota; class Gammaproteobacteria; order Pseudomonadales; family Halomonadaceae; genus Vreelandella. Next base: position 37,917 of record NZ_JBQDLQ010000003.1, on the reverse strand, counting down.
TGAGGGGGGAGCAAGTCCTAAAATTAAGAACCAGCCTATGAGTGGTATTTTAGTAGTACCCTTTAAGGTCTTTTATAAAATGAAATATGTATTTTTACGTAGCTCATTAATTGGTTATTTTGTGGGTGTGATCCCTGGTGCCGGCGCCTCCATTGCTTCCTTTATCTCCTATGCAGTAACAAAGCGTTTTTCGAAGCAGCCAGAGTTATTTGGTAAGGGCAGCTATGAAGGTATTGCAGCCTCTGAAACGGCCAACAATGCGTCTGTTTCAGGTTCCTTAGCACCGTTGCTCGCGCTGGGGATTCCTGGTTCAGCCACGACCGCCATTATGATCGGCGCTTTAATGATCCATGGGGTGCAGCCGGGGCCCTTGCTATTCGCCACCAACCCTGAAATTCCCTATACTGTGTTTGTGTCACTCTGGTTGAGTGTGCCGATCATGGTCTTTATTGGTCTTGCCGGGGCGCGGTACTGGGCGAAGGTGGCAGACATCCCTCGCCCGATCATTGCGGCTATTGTCGCTTCAATTAGCTTGGTTGGTGCTTATGCGTCGACAAGCTCCATGTTCCCTGTCTATGTGGCGCTAACGTTTGGCATTATCGGCTATGTGCTGCGCAAAGCGGATATTCCCTTGGCACCCATCATTTTGGCCCTGGTATTAGGCGATATGTTGGAGACGAATCTGCGTCGCGCACTATCTATTGCCAATGGTGATGTGACGATCTTTATTACTAGCCCACTTAGTGCAACTTTGTTAGCTATCGCTGCACTGTCATTTTTACTTCCGGCGCTCGGTATGTTTCGTAAAAAAATTAAGGGGGCTCGAGCACACTAAAACGTCATCAGCACGTGGCGGCATCGTTAAATATGAGCACCATTGATAGGGAGACCGGCATGCCGCTCAAAAGGTGCCATGAATAAAGCGTTTACCTATATTTGTTTAAGTCTAGGCACCGCCTTTGTCGTGCAGACGATGTTACTCGTGGCGGTGCCGCTCGCGGCCATTGAACTGGGTGCATCCCCCTTTATCCTGGGCTTGATTGTCAGCGCTCCGTACGTATTACCGCTACTTTTAGCATTGCCTTTTGGCTCGTTGGTGGCGCGGTTGGGCAGCCCTCGTACCCTGCAGTTTGGTGCTGTGGCCATGGTGATCGGTACTGGTCTGTTGGCTGTCATGCCAGGCTTTGAGGGATTAATCGCAGGGCAGTTGGTGATTGGCTTGGCGCAGCTGTTGATGATCATTTCAGCCCAAACGGCGATCACTTATCTGGGGCAGGGCACGGTACTAGAAAAGTACTTTGGCTGGTATACCACCTATTTATCGATTGGACAGATGGTGGGGCCTTTGCTAGCGGGGTGGATAATTGATTATCGAGGTGGCCCTGGTGCGGCATTCTATGGCGCTTTTATGGCCTCTTTTATGGCGCTGGTGTCATTCTTGATGGCTAATCAGCGTACATCAGGTGGTGATCAACAGAGCGTTAGTTTTCTCATCAGTGTTGGACAGCAGTGGCAGCTACTGAAAACCTCTCTGGGGGTAAAGCTATCGTTGATTATCTCCCTGGCTGCCATGTTGGCATTGGGTGCTCACGGCAGCTACTTTCCTGTCTATCTTGAAAGCTTGGCGCTTTCGGGAACCACAATCGGGCTATTGGTCAGCCTACGTGCACTTGCCTCCATGGCGGTTAGGCCGTTCACCAGTGCCATCGTACGATTGCTTCACGGTCGATACGCGACGATGTCACTCACCTTGCTGTTTATGGCGCTGGGGTTAATGCTGGTGGGGGTGACGGGTAATGTCTACTGGCTATGCTTGTTTTCAATCCTGGTAGGGCTAGGCGTAGGACTATCTCAGCCGCTTTCCATGGTGGTCATCGCAGAATCAGTACCGGAACGTCAGCGCGCCCATGCCTTGGCGGTAAGGTTGATGGCTAACCGGGCAATGCAGTTTGCCGCGCCCCTGTTATTGGGGATTATCACGCAGCTGGGTGGCTTTACGCTGGCTTATTTTGCCTGCGGTATGCTGCTACTGTTGCATTGGTTACTTTTTCAACGACTGAGAAAGCAGTACGCTATTCAGTAAGCGACCGTTAATTGGGTTGCCCCAAGGGGTGGCCGATCAGCGCCTTCATCCACTCAAGAAATTTAATCAGTGCATCGGACGGACGGGCATCTTTCGGCCATGTCAGGTAATACGCTTCGCCGGTGCGGCACACGGTGTCTGACAACGCCACAAAGCTGCCTTCCTGAAGTTGGCGCTCTACAAACACTTTAATTGCGATGGCGGAGCCAATATTCATGGAGGCCGCTTCATAGGATAGCGCGGAGTTGTCAAACTTCATGCCCGCTTCAGCATCTATGCCCCCTAATCCGCTTTCAGCCAGCCATGTCTTCCAGTCGCCAGGGCGCGCCATGGAGTGCAGCAGGCGCACTTTGGCGACATCGTTTTTAGTCAATTCTTCTGTTTCCCACAAAGCGGCGGAGACAATCGGAATCAGCTCTATATCCACTAGTTTCTCAGCATGTAGGCCGGGCCAATCGCCATGCCCGGAGCGGATAGCAGCATCGACGCTTTGGCTCTGGAACTCAACGGGCTTTAATGATGATGATAGCTTGACCTCAAGCAGCGGATTTTTATTATGAAAATCCGCCAGTCTGGGAATCAACCAGCGCTGTGAAAAAGTGGTGTAGGACTGAATCGAAAGCACACCACGCTGGTTTCGACGCGATACTTTGCGCGAGGCATTTTCAAGCTCGCGAAAGGCATTTTTAACTCCCGCGTAAAGTTCCGCCCCCTCCTGAGTGAGCTCAATACCGCGATGCAGGCGGTTGAATAGAGCTACCCCGAGGTAATCCTCTAATACTTTCACTTGACGGCTAACCGCCACCTGGGATACATGCAGTTCATCTGCTGCCCGCGTTAGGCTGCGAAGACGGGCGGCTACCTCAAACGCTCTGAGCGGATTGAGGGGGAGTAGTGGATGGCTCATAGGGTTACCGACGGTGCCGCTGACAGCTGACGTGTGAGTGAGTGTTGCTGCATAACAATACAGTAACACTCTGATAGCAACCCTTTGATAGTAACCCAATGACTAATGTGAATCGAGTGAGGCTGGCCTTAAGCTGGTGCTTGCTCCGCTACCTGCGGCAAAACCGCATCATTTTGTTGCTGATAAGCTTTGATGTGTTCAACCAAGTGTTCAGCGTCAGCCGCCACCCCCGAGAACCTCCCCGAACCCCAGGTATGCAGCCATGGTAAGCCAATAAAGTAGAGGCCAGGCTGCTGGGTTACGCCACGCTGGTGTACGGGATGGCCCTGGCCATTAAATACCGGGGCATCCAGCCAGTGGAAGTCAGGGCGAAAGCCGATACACCAGATAACGGCGCTAATCCCTGCGTCGGCCAGATTGAGCTCGGTACGCCCTTGATCAGGCTCCCAGCACGGCGTGTACTCGGGCGCGGGTGGGGCCTCGATACCCTGGGAGTCGATATAGGCATCAATTCGCTTATTGATATTGCAATAAACACTGTCGGCATGATCGAGGTTGGCTTGCAAATTATCGCGAAAGCGGAAGCTACCCTTGTCGAATTCTTCTAACACGCCGAACAGTTCCATGCCTTCAAGTGCGAACTTACGCAGGTCAATCTCCCGGCCTCCGTCACGACCTGTGACGTAGTGGTTGGTGTTATCTCTGACTCCCTCACGTAAGGGGTGTTGATCGACTGACATCTCGTAGTACCCCATCTCATCAAGCCATTCGACGACATCCTTGCCGCGATATTGACGCGCTACTCGCGGCGCATCACCGGTGGCGAGGAAAACCTTGCGTCCCATCAGGTGCAGGTCTTCGGCAATCTGTGCACCTGACTGGCCAGAACCTACCACCAAGACGGCGCCTTCTGGCAATTGCTCAGAGCTGCGATATTCCGCCGAATGTAACTGAAACAGAGACGCCGGTAGTCGCTCTGCCATGCGTGGAATGATAGGCAGGTGATAGCCACCTGAGGCCACCACGGCTTGATCTGCGCTAAACTCACCCGCGGAAGTCTTCACTTCGTATTTCCCGTTGCTATTAAGGGTGACACGGTTAACGGCAACGCCTTCGAGTGTTGGCGGCTGAACTTTGTCTGCAAAGCGGTCAAGGTAGGCGACCACTTCGTCACGCTTCATAAAACCTTTGGGGTCATCCCCGTCATAGGGGTGGTCGGGTAGCTGGCATTGCCAGTTCGGCGTCACCAAGGTGAAGGAGTCCCAGCGGGCAGTTTGCCAGCTATGCATCAAGCGATGCTTCTCAATGACGAGGTGCTCGATCGCCTGGGCTTGAAGATAGTGGCTGACCGAAAGTCCGGCTTGACCACCGCCGATGATAAGCACTGAGTAGTGTTGACGTAGATCTTTCATAGCACTCTCTCTTTGCAACGATTAATAAAATATTTGGTGAGTTAGTCGATACGGATAATTTCGACCACGTCCTGTGGGCTGTTGCGAAACTGTTGGGCTTTGGCCTTGATGACCGACGACTGATCCATTGCGCTGGAGCAGAAGAAACCGAATTTTTGTTCGACGCGCTGACTGGCTGCCTCTAAGGCGGCGTTGGCTCGCTCCACAAAGGCATCGACACTGAGGCGTTCGCCGGCCCGGAAGTACTCCTTCAAGACGGTCGAAGGTGAGTAGCATTGATCTTCGCTGCCGTCTGGCCAGCGAACATGAAAATGAATGGCTGGCATGTTCAAAGCTCCTGTTGCGGGATGGATGCTGTGGGGTGGCCGAGTCCGGTTAACAGTGTTGTTGAAAGGTCATGGAACAGTTGGCGATCATCGTGGTTTTCTACCCAGAGCTGCTGCGTAGCAGTGACCTCGCCGATCTGCACGGCGGTGATACCGCGCCCATGAAAGCGCTCCAGCAGCAGAGGGAGGTTTTCATGGCTAGTGGTGAGCAGGTAACCAAAGCTTGGGAAGGTACACAGCCAGTCTGACCAAGCGACGCCTGCGGGTTTAGGAATGCTCTCAAGGTCGATCCTCATACCCACGCCAGAACTCTCCATTAGCATTAGCGTGGTGCCGAGCAGTCCGGCTTGGCTGATATCTTTGGCCGCGATTGCTAGGCTTTTTTCTGCAATTTCGGGGAGCAGCTCAATGTCACCACGTAAACGTTCTGCGGGCGCCGTAGTGGCTGCGTTCCAGTTGAGGTAAGGCTTTTGATAATCACCACGCAGGTCAATGGCAGCTACCAGTCGCTGCCCTGGCCGCGCGGCAAAGCTGCTCAACAGGCGTTGGGCGTGGCCCAGGATACCGACCGCTAATTGTGGCTGATTGGAGCGCAGGTTGGTGTGGCCACCGACGATGGGAATGCGGAAGGTGTCGGCGGCCTCGCGCATGCCTTTGGCGATCAGTGCGGCGCTATCCGGGTCATGGCTCCATAGGGCATTGACGATGGCTTGAGGGCGTCCCCCCATCGCGGCGATATCACTGACGTTCACCATCACCGAACACCAGCCAGCAAACCAGGGATCCTCGGCAACGAAGGCGGTGAGCAGCCCTTCCATCGCCAGCAGCGTATAGCCATCATTGCCGGGGATGGCGGCAGTGTCGTCACCGTTGGGATGCCAGCCATCGGGGAGTGCTGTCAGGTTGGGAGCGATCTGCGCAATATCGGCTTTATGGGCAAGACCACTATAGTCGTGCACTTTCTGAAGTAGTGCTGTTAAGTCATCTAGTTCTTGTGAGTCGAGTGGCTGTTTTAAGCTCATGATGCTTGTCTCAGTGTGGGGGCTGAAAGGATCTTAAGCAGTCCGGGAGCCAGCTCTGCGAGTGGCTGGCGTTGGCGCCCAGGCACAACAAAGCCGCTAAGAGGGGAGTGGCAAGGTGGGTAGTGGGCAAGGTCGGCCTCCATCACCACATGAGGTCGATCACGGATTGACTCCTCGCCGACGCTTCGCCAGTGCAACTGTTGAAAAAGAGCCTCATTCTGGGCCTGCACCCGGGCCAAAAAGCGTTGGCAGCCCAAGGCATGGGCGCTGGAAACGGCCAGCCGAATCAGTGTGGAGCCCAGGTGACCTTGGGCTCGGAAAGCGGGATCCACCGCGAGTCGGGAGCCATGCCAAAGGCCGGGTTCTGATTCGTGAATGCGCACCGTTCCCACGATTTGTTCATACCAACCCCCGGTGCATCCTAACGCGACAAGAAGATGGGCGGATTCATCGATTGCATCCCGGTCGTCCTGATCGAATATCGCCTGTTCATCGCAAAAAACGCGTCGTCGCAACGCCAGCGCTTCACGGGTTTCCCAAGGCAGGCTTACCCACTTGATCCGGTAGTCGGAATAAGCCGAATAGGCGTCGGATGGTGACATCACCGGGCACTCCTCTGTTAAGCGTGCTGTTAGCGCTCGTACTCAGACAGGGTTGAACAGGCGCCGCAACGCCCGCAGCCCGCCTTGATATCGCTAGACAGCAGCGCCGCGAGTTTTAACCGCCTGCCCAGCGGGGCCAGAATCGACTCCATAAAGTCGGCGCTGGGGGGCTTATGATCTTCTAATGGCGTGCCGCTAATCGGCACGAAGGGAACCACGAAGGGGTAAACGCCGATGTCGATCAGGCGTTGGCAGGTTTCCAGAATGGCTTCTTGGGTATCGCCTAACCCGGCCAGAATGTAAGTGCTGACTTGTCCATGACCAAAGACGTCAACAGCATCGCGAAATGCCTGCATATACGCTTCGATGCCAACCTCGGCCTTGCCCGGCATCAGCGTTTTTCTCAGTGAGGGCGTCACCACTTCCAGGTGCATCCCCAGGCTGTCGATGCCTGCCTTCTTCATGCGTGTGTACCAAATAGGGTCTTTTGGCGGTTCACACTGCCCCTGGAGAGGCAGATCCACGGCCGCTTTGATTGCTTGGGCGCTGTCGCAGAGGACGCTGGCCCCTCGGTCAGGCGTAGCTGGCGTGCCGGTGGTCATGACCATGTGTTTGATGCCATCGAGCTCGACGGCGGCCTTAGCCACCTCGGCCAACTGGGCCGGAGACTTATGGGCAATGGTGCGTCCAGCCTGCAGCGACTGGCCGATTGAGCAGAACTTGCAGGCTTTGCGCCTGCTTTCATAGCGAATGCAGGTTTGCAGCACCGTGGTGGCTAACACATCACGACTGTGCAAAGTGGCGATATGCGTGTAGGGGATGCCGTCATCCGTTTGCAGATCATAAAAGCGCGGCGTGTTTGCAAAGGTGATATCGGCCATGGGAATGGTGTTCTCGGTCAGCTGATCGCCTTCTTCGCAGGAGGCTACGCTGAACGGTGAGCGCCATGCCGACTGGGTATAAACTGGCACCATTACGGTGACACCATCGATGGTGATCGCTTGGTGGTCAGAGGGGCCCGCGCCGCCACGCCGACTAACATGCTCCTGTGAGGCATCCTGGAGACGCACCCCTCGGGTTTGAAGCTCGGTGAACAAACGCGAGCGGTCAGCTAGATTACTCATCTTCATCTCCTCGGGTGTTTTCACCCTGGGCGGATGTCGCCAGCGGCTGGCAGCAGTGGGCGGGCGTATCGTTAATGACCAAACTCAGCAGTTCAGGGCGCGCGTAGTGGCCCACCGAATCCATCATCCGCTTGCGCTTGGTAATCAAGGCGAAATCCAGGTCGGCAATCACGATGCCTTCGCCTTTGCGCAGCGGCTCGGCCAAATGTTTACCTTCTGGCGAGATAATGGCGGTGTTACAGCCATCACGTAGAGCACGCTGTAGTGAAGTGTCGGGAGTGATCGATTCGATTTGGTGGTCCGTTAGCCAGCCGGTAGCGTTAACCACGAAACAGCCCGCCTCAAGGGCATGGTGTCGGATCGTTACCTCAATTTGATCGGCAAAGACTGGGCCGACCAGCGAACCAGGAAACTGGCTGCAGTGGATCTGCTCGTGCTGGGTCATCAGGGCATAACGAGCCAGTGGGTTGTAGTGCTCCCAGCAGGCCAGGGCGCCGACACGACCCACGGCGCTATCCACCACCTTCAGACCCGAGGCATCGCCTTGGCCCCAAATCATGCGCTCATGGTAGGTCGGCGTGAGTTTGCGGCGTTTCAGTAACAGGCGGCCATCGGCATCGAAGATCAATTGAGTGTTGTAGAGTGTGCCGTGATCTCGCTCGTTAACGCCGAGTACGACGACCATGTGGTTGGTGCGAGCGCGCTCTGCCACAGCATCGGTGATCGGGCCCGGCACCACTACGGCCTGTTCATACAGCCGTAAGTGTTCGGCACCACAGGCCACTGCTGGATAGACAAATGAGAAATACGGATAGTAGGGAACAAAGGTTTCGGGAAACACGATCAGCTCAGCTCCATTGCTAGCCGCCTCGTCGATTGCGTCCAGTACCTTGGCCAGCGTGCCGTCAACACTCTCAAGATCAGGAGAAAGCTGAGCGGCAGCGGCCCGCACTATGGTGGTTTCTGTCATGTTGGCTTGTGCCATGACCGCTGCTCCCTTTAAACCGTCCAGGTATCGATGATCAGTGCATCATCACGCACGTGAAGCAGCTTAAGATCGAGCACATCGAGTGGATTGATCGCGCGGATGCCCTCAATTAGTGAGGGTTCGCCATGGCCATAGAGTGCTTGAAGGGCAAAGCGGCAGGCGTAGACCTTGCCGCCTTCGGCCATAAACTTGGTCAACTGATTGTTGAAGTTCATGTGGCCGGGAAATGCTTCATCGCCCAAGGTCGGGAAGCCACGCTGGACACCCAAAGTGACGCCAGGGCCATACAGTAAGATGGAGGTTTCAAAGCCTTTACGCAGCAAGCGCGTTGCTTGCAGCATATTCACGAAGCCGATCGACCCCTCAAAGGCAACGGTATGAAAAGTTACCAGGGCTTTTTCGCCTGGTTTCGCCTTTACGTCTTCAAAAACTTTCTCTTCGTAGTCGACCAGAAAATCGCCTTTCTTGTTGAGTGGTTGCGTCACTGTAGGCATGTCTAAGCTCCGTTTATTGCTGTGGAAGAGTTGTGAACCGCCGTGCTAGCACCAGCGGTACAATCATTACGGAGCAATCGATGTGCCAATTGATCTACCAGTAAATGCAATCATTGATCAATCATATAAGTCGCTCTAGGTCGAAAACCGGATATATTTTTTTATTCTGAAAAAGTAAAAAACGCTTATATGTCAATAAAAATCATATTTTCACTGTTTTTGTGCACTTAAAATATGATTTGCACCATAAAGTTGAAATGCGATTAATTTCTAATCAATACACTCTGTCGCTCATCAGTGATAAATTTCTGGGCGATAACAGGCGTGATAGTGACTATTCAATGACGGGGAATCTATGCATACATCTGAGCTTGAACTCTGGCGCAAACGTTTAGCCAAGGAGGGCAGCCAGCCAGCCTATCGCCTAGTCGCTGAATTGATTGCTGAAGATATCGGTAGTGGCCGATTACAGCCCCGTGAGCGGTTGCCGCCGTTGAGAGAGCTGGCGAGGGCTTTAGGTATCAACTATACGACAGCAGCACGTGCTTATAGTGAAGCGAAGCAGCGAGGCTTGATAGACTCTCACCCAGGTTCGGGTACTTTTGTTAAAGGCAAGGCTGTGTCAGTCAAGCCAAGTAATGGCTATGAGATGACCATGAACTTGATGATCGAGCCCGCGATCCCGACCTTGATTGAACGAGTACGTGATAGTGCTATCTCGGTGCTGGCCCAGCGTGATATTTACTCGCTACTGCGTTATCAAACCTTTGGGGGTAGCCATCATGATCGGGTGGCAGCTCTGCAATGGCTGGATCGGCGGTTGGAAAACGCATCCTTGGAGCAGGTGTTGATATGCCCAGGTATCCATAGTGCCCTAGTGGGTCTGTTAATGCAGTTGGCATCGCCGGGCCAACTCATCTGCGTTGAGAGTCTGGTTTACCCTGGCTTAAAGGCGATTGCTGCTCAGCTTGGGTTGACGCTGCACTCGTTGGAGCGGGACTCAGACGGACCCCTGGTGCGACCTTTTGAGGAGATATGCAAACAGGGGCAGGTCGCTGTTTTGTATATTAATCCCACCATCCAGAATCCTACGACGACCACTATTTCGTTAGGGCGCCGTGAAGCCTTGGCCGATGTCGCCTTACGCTACAGCATCCCGATCATTGAGGATGATGCTTACACCATGCTCAGCGAGGAGAAGATTGTTCCAATTGCCGATTTGGCACCGGAGCTAACGTATTATGTAACCGGCACCGCCAAATGTTTTGGCCCGGGCTTGCGGTCGGCATTTCTTCACGCCCCTACCAAGCGTCAAGCGCAGCGAGCGGCAGGTGCTCTGCGTGCTACGTCAGTGATGTCCAGCCCACTGACGGATGCGCTAGTCAGCGAATGGATTACCGACGGGACGGCGGATGCCATGCTTAAAGCGATCCGCAACGAGGCCATTGCGCGACTTGCACTGGCTGAGAAAATTCTTGGCCGACAGCGCATCGACTCGGCCAAGGGCGCTTTCCATCTATGGCTGAAACTGCCTAAACACTCAAATTGGAACCCATCGGAGCTGGCTGTGCAATTACGCTCCCATGGGGTGAGTGCGGTTGCCAGCGCGGCTTTTAGCACCGACAACCATCCGCCTGAAGCCTTGCGCTTGTGCTTCGGAGGTCAACTTACCCGAGATGGATGGGAAGAGAGGCTGCATTACGTGGCGGATATCATCGACCAGCCAGCTTATCTTTCATCTCTGACAATGTAACCTGGCTCAACGGGGCTCGTGACGGTTGGGTCTTGGTTAGCCAGACAAAGAGCAAAGGTAGTTTACTGCCCATTATCTTCCTTGATAAAACGGACACACTGCTTTGGCCGCTCATCGACGGTTAGCTCGAAGACGTCAGGACGAGAATAGTGGCCGACCACATCAAAGTCGTAGCGTGCCTGGACGAGCTGGGCGGTATCTACCTTCGCTGTTAGCAAGCCTGACTGTTCGCGCATCGGCCCTGCAAGCACGTCTCCTAAGGGGCCTACGATCAGGCTGCCGCCGCGAATCAGAGGGCGATGGCTGTCCCAGTCGGGTACTTCAATGCCAAGCTCGGCGGGGGAGAGTTGGATCTGGCAGGCGCTGACGACGAGACAACGCCCTTCGTGGGCGATATGACGCATGGATGCCTGCCACACATCGCGTTCATCCACCGTGGGCGCGCACCAGATTTCAACGCCTTTGGCGTACATGGCAGTGCGCAGTAACGGCATATGGTTTTCCCAGCAGATAGCGGCACCTGCAGTCCCCGCCTGGGTATTCACTGTGGTTAGGGTGGAGCCGTCGCCCTGGCCCCAAATTAACCGTTCAGTGCCTGTTGGCATCAGCTTGCGGTGCTTGCCGATAAGACCCTGTTCAGGGTCGAAGAACAGCGCCGAACAGTAAAGCGAGCTACCGTCACGCTCAATGACGCCTACCACGAGAGTTGCCCCGATGCGTGCCGAGAGCTCAGCAAGGGCTTCTGTCTCAGTGCCGGGAACATCAATAGCGTTGGCAAAGTAAGCTGCGAACGCGTCACGGCCCTCGGGCAGTCGGTAGCCAAGCCGAGTGCCGAATATCTCCCCTTTGGGGTATCCGCCGAGAACGGCTTCAGGCAACACCACCAAGGTGGCGCCAGCTTCAATAATCGAGGCTTCATAGGAGAGGATAAGGTCGAGTGTAGCGGCTTTGCCGGAAAGGAGTGAGCCGATCTGAAGTGCGGCAACGGTGGTTTGCGCCATGCTGGGTACCTTTGGAAAAAAACGCTTGAAAAGTTAATAACAACGAAATGCTAATAAGCTGTAGCAATATTAATGAAGATGGATTTTTTTCTATTTGATATGAATAAAATTGATATCGCGAAAACTGATCTGAACTTGCTCAAGGTGTTTGAAGCTCTCTATGGAGAGGGCAGCGCCAGCCTTGCAGCTACGCGGCTGGCGTTGACACAGTCCGCGGTGAGTACAGCACTGAAGCGCTTGAGAGACGTTGACGGTGATCCGTTGTTCCAGCGCACCGGACGCGGGCTGGCGCCGACGTTGCTTGCTCAACAATTGAAGCCTGTTGTTTCAGAGGTGCTGCACAAAATTCGCCAAAGCCTTGCCATGGTGTCACCCTCAGGGCGAAGTTTGGATTTGGCGATCAGCTCAGGAGGATGCAAGAAGTGGGTTGAGCCGATGTCTACTCGGCGAGGCGAGCTACGCCTGTGTGGTGGATCCTGAACGCTGGGTGACAGCAGTGCTAGAATATCGAAGGCTTCGTTTCCGCAGAGCATATCCTGGTGTCATCTGGCGGCTTTGTAGGTATTGTCGATGAAGCATTGGCAGAATGGGAACTGTCGCGCCGTGTCGTGGCTGCCACAACGCACTTTGCAGCTCTGCCGTACTTACTGAAAGGGACGTCAGCCATCGCAACCATACCATCGCACGCCGCTGCTATCGCCGCGCTCACTGGTTTGCAAGTGTTACCTTGCCCGCTGGCATTGCGCACTTTTCCTATTGAAATGGGGTGGCGAACAGCTGATGGAAATGATGCGGTAATACAGGCAATACGGCCGTTGGTCTGATCTGCTTTTTTAGAGGCTTTCTGAGCCTGTACAGATGAGGAGTATATAGGGATATTTATCAAGTTAGTTTGAAGGCTAAAAATTTTCCGCTTGAACAGGGCGTTTCATTTAAAAGGTGTCTATTAATATGCTGATATATATTGTCTTTTTGTTGATCTTTGTGGGCGTGACCGCTGCTCTGTATCAGGTGTATGAAATTCATTACAACATCAACTTCGGCAATGACACCAAGCTGTCAACTGCCGATAAAAGCCGCTTAAAAGTGCTTTCAGACCAAGCTAAACACGCCCAACAGAACCACGCATGGGCAGATTTTAACCAATCGGTAACCAATACCCTAGGGCCTGAGTTCAATCGGAATATCGCGCTGGTCGCGTTTGCTGAAGAGGAAGCGGGCAGCTATGCAATCCCTTTGCTGCGGCGTAAAAAAAGATTGAGCTTTAACGGCGTTCGTGAAGGTGCAGAGAGCAACCGCATAAAAGTGCGTCACTTGCCGTTTTGGAAAACAACGCTGCCGCGTACCAATATACGCGCAGCGTTGATTACACTGGTTATTTTGAACTGTTTCCTGGTTCAGCTACTGGCTGCCATGAGTGTTTATACGCTGGGTTATCCAGTCTCGACGCCTTGGCTGGCTTGGCTAAACGACCCCATGGCAGTCATGCTGCTGATTTATGCCTTTATCTTTGCGTCACTGCTTATTACTAAGTTTGATAGATATATGCACGACCTCTATCAACTCGGCAAGCTGTTTAAGAAAAAAGCTGTTTAGCCGTCAGTGCAGCGCGTAATCTCATTGGCCAACTGCTCCAGCAGCGCATCGTAGAGGTCAGCATCCGGCGTCAGACCCACGCCCAAGGGGTCAATGACACCGATATAAGCCGACGTATCCTCGAAAACATTATTGACCATCTGCGGATTGAACTGGGGTTCACTAAACACACCATTGCGATGCCAATTAACGTCTGCCGGAGTCCAAGCTGAACTGGGGCTCACGGTGGGGTATTCATCTACCTGCCCCTGCTCGGCGGCGCTGGCGCGGCAGTCTATCCAGCAAGCCTTTGAAGAGGATTCTTTGGAAATCCCGCTAACCCAATCGGCGGTGTCGGCATGGCTGGGCAGCGAAGAGGGCATATTAGCCACGCCCCACAGCCAGCGCAGTTTTGTCGAGTGCTCGCTGCGTTTAGCCGAGGGCGACAACGATGAACTCTCCATTGCAGATTGGTTGGAGAGTTCGGTTGATAGTATCGAAACGGCGCTAGGCACTGCACTGCAAACTGCGGTGAAGCGCATTGACAAGCAGGCGTTTGCCCTCGCCAACGGGCAAAACCTGATGTTCTGCGAGGACGCAGCAAGACGGGTAGATAAAGCCCTGCGGCAAGCGCCGGGGATAGCCGGTTTTCAGCTCAGGGTGGTGCACGCAGAGAGCCTCCACGCCCACAATGCGGTGGCGCGAAGTGAGTGGTATGGGTGAGCTAAGTAAAGTAGCCCTAAACTAACTTTACGCGTTTCCTTGCCTAACAATATTGCGAATTGTCTCAGCCATAAAGCGGCTAGCAGCGGGTCGCTCAGAGTTCGGCGGCCATAACAAGCCGGGGGTACGCACTGGCGTTGGGCTTTCGAGCGGAATTGCCTTAACGCCTGGTTCGTTTGCTAAGGCATTTTCTGACACGATGCTGCACAGATCCGTGCGTCTGACGAGCTCAATCATAGGTGAGATAGCGTTAAGCTCGGCAACAATTTGGGGCCGAGCTCCAGCCGCTTCGAAACACTCGTCCAGCATTTGACGCGTTGAGAAATGCGGCGACAATAACGTCATACGTTGGCCATTGAGCTCGACCATGCGCAGCCTCTTACGCTTTGCAAGCGGGTGATTGCTAGCCACAATAAGTTTGAGCTCCTCATTATAAAGCGGTTCAAAGCGTAAACCACGGGGTATTGCCGGACGATAGGAAATACCCATGTCTAAATCACCACTCATTAAACGCTCACTGATTTGATCTCCAGCGAGCTCTTCCACAACCACTTTTAAATTTGGCAGCCGTTGTAAAAATATTGAGAGGCACAGCGGGATAAGTTGGACGTTAAAGCTATGGGTAGCCGCAATATGCAGTTCCCCGTATAAATCATCCGGTGTTGCCTTCATTGCCCCAATGGCTTGATCAACCTGCCTAAGAATAGGTACTACGTGATCAAGCAGGCTCCGTCCAGCTTCGGTGAGTATCACCTTTTTGCCTACTCGTTCAAATAACCGCTGGTCTAACTCCTCTTCTAATTGGCGAATTTGATGCGATAGCGTCGATTGGGTGACGTGTACGCGTTGGGCGGCGCGGGTGAAGTTAAGCGTTTCAACAATGGCGACAAAGTAGCGCATGTGACGCAGTTCCATGGCATAACCTCCCTGCAAAATAACCATTACAATCGATGTCATCGATTGTTTTCATGTGAATTAATCATTTCTATTCATTATTTATCGCTTCTATATTTATTTGCAGCAAGTAATTTTCCCCATGAGTGTGACCGTCACCCTGGCGTTGTCCTCTCTCCTGACTAGTGGAGCGGCATATGAAAATAGGGCGCGAAACAATACCAAAAACAGCCATCAGCACGTCGGATGCCGACGCTATCGTGGTGAGAGGCAAGGATCTTTGCCAGGATCTGATTGGGCAAACCTCCTTCTCCGACTACTTTTTGCTGCTACTTACCGGTCAACCTGCCAATGAGACCCGCCGCAGGGTGTTGGACGCCACTCTGGTAGCCATTGCTGAGCACGGTTTAGTGCCTAGCGTGCAGGCAGCGCGTATGACCTACGCTGCTGCCCCTGAAGCCCTGCAAGGTGCAGTGGCGGCAGGCATCTTAGGGTGTGGCTCGGTCATCCTCGGAGCGTCTCAAAACGCCGGGGTGTTATTTGATGATATTGCCCGCCAGGCCGATGAAGGCAAGTCCGTCAAGCAGGCCGCTTTTGATGTAGTTACGGCCATGCGCCATGAGCGCAAGCCGATACCCGGGTACGGCCATCCGCTGCACAAAGCGCGTGACCCGCGCGTCGAAGCGCTGTTCAGGGTTGCACGTGAAGCCGGTGCCGATCTGCGCTTCGTGGAAATTGCCGATGCGGTTGAAGCCGTCATTCCCGAGATTATCGGTAAAGACCTGAAACTCAATGTGTCTGCCGCCATCCCCGCGGTATTGCTTGGTGCTGGGTTCCCGTTAAATGCGCTGAGGGGCATACCCATTCTGGCGCGTACGGCCAGCCTGATCGCACACATGCTTGAAGAGTCCGAACAGCCTTGCGGCTTTGCTCTCTCTTACCAAGCCACGCAGCACTTGGAATACACCGGCGACTTTCCGTCCGGTTATAAGCGTTAAGTTAGCGACAGCGATCAGAGGCAACGACAATGATAAAGGTTTTGGAAGGTATTACGGTGATCGAGCAGGGCACCTTCATCACAGGCCCGGCCGCCGGCATGATGCTGGCCGACCTGGGCGCAAACGTGATTAAGGTGGAACTGCCGGGCAAAGGCGATCCGTTCCGCGCCTTCAAGGGCGGACTTTATAGCCCGCATTATCAAACCTATAACCGCAACAAACGCAGCATTGCGCTGAATACCAAAGAAGCCAGTGATCGAGCGATCTTCCATGACTTGATCCGCGATGCTGACGTATACATTCAAAACTTCCGCCCTGGTACGGCGGAGCGCTTGGGGGCGGGCGAGGAAGAACTGCGTGCTATCAACCCCCAACTGATTTATTGCGCTATAAGCGGCTTTGGCAACGACGGTCCTTACGCTAATCGTCCCAGTTATGACACGGTCGCTCAAGCCGCAAGCGGTTTTCTTAAGCTATTGATCAATCCGGAAAACCCGCGTGTGGTAGGCCCAGCCATGGCCGACGCTCTGTCAGGTTTTTATGCTGCCTACGGCATTTTAGGCGCGCTTTACGAGCGTAGCCATACAGGTAAAGGGCGTCGTGTGGATGTGTCGATGATGGAAGCCATGTGCCACTTCAATCTGGACGCCTTCACGCATTATCTCTCGGAAGGCGAAATCATGGGCCCCTACAGTCGGCCGCAAGTATCTCAGTCATACGTGATGGAGTGCGCTGACGGGCACTGGATGGCGCTACATATGTCGTCCCCAGAAAAGTTCTGGCAGGGACTGGCGAATGCTATCGACTATCCGGAACTACTTCAGGATGCACGGTTCTCGACCCGTGAAGGCCGCATCGATAATCAGGAAGCCATGATTGGCGTGCTGCGTAAGGTGTTCGTCCGAGAGCCTCGCACGCACTGGCTAGCGCGACTTGAGGCTGAAGACGTGCCGCATGCGCCCATGTACGACGCCAGCGAGGTACTGGAAGACCCACAGGCCAAGCATTTGCAGCTACGGATCAGCACTCAGCATCCGCAAGTCGGCAAGTGGGAAACGGTGCGTTCACCTGTGTCTTTCGATGGCGTTAAGCCACTAGAGGTTAGCGCACCACCGATATTGAACGAGCATCATGATGAGATCATTGAGGAGTTGAAGCAGCGCCAGCGCTGAATGACCCCAATTGTACGATGCAAGACATCATTAATAACAAGTAATAACGGTGGCGTGTCCGGTGGGCACAACACTCCCTAGGAGCGTGAATCATGTTTGAGTTGCCCCGAAAGGAAGATATCGTCAATCACGGCATCCCCTCAACGCCGGACGACATTACCGATATTGTGATTAAGGCGTTCAGCCATACTCGGGATGATCGCTTGAGGGAAATACTCACCAGTCTGGTCAAGCATCTGCATGCCTTTGGTCGGGAAGTAAAACTGAGCGAGGGAGAGTTTACCGCGGCGATCAATGCCGTGACGCAGTTAGGTCATCTAACCAAGGATCGCCATAACGAGACCATGGTGATGTCGGATGCCCTGGGCTTCTCCACGCTAGTCATGATCATGAACCAGGATCGCACCGACGAGCAAATTTCGCCGGCCCTGTTGGGCCCATTTTATACACGCAAAGATCCAGAATATCCGCCGGGAGCCAACATTGCTCGTGACAAACCCCATGACGGTGATATTCCGCTATTCGTCTCCGGGCAGGTCAAGAGCCGCGACGGCCAGCCGTTGGCTAATGCGCTGGTGGAAGTGTGGCAGGCGTCACCTGAAGGACTATACGAAAATCAGGATGACCGCCAGCCGCATATGAACTTACGCGGCAAGTTTCGTACCGATGAAAACGGCCGCTACCGATTCCGTACGCTGCGGCCTGCCAGCTACCCCATCCCGACCCATGGTTTGGTCGGTGACATGCTGCGAGCACAGGGGCGCCACCCGTTCCGTGCTGCGCATATCCATTTCTGCATTTCCGCACCGGGCCACCAGACGCTAGTTACCCAGATTTTTCCTCGAGATGACTTGTTCATCGAATCCGACTGCGTATTTGGGGTAACCAGTGCCGACTTGGCCATGGAATTCCCGCTGCATAACGATGGTAATGCGCCTGACCCTGACGTCACCGGGGAGTACAGCACCGTCGCTATCGATTTTGATCTCTCGCCAGGGGAGTCACGCTTGCCTGAATCACCTATTGGTTCCTGAAGCAACGCCATGTGGGGTCGACAACATGGGCACAAAACCAAAAGGGTTTACAACAATAACGCCAATTTACGAGCCATCACATGAAAATAAACAATGGTATTGCCAAGCCTCGCCCAATAGTGACATTAACCGCGCTAGCCTTAGCCGTGACTGTCTCTCCTTCCCCCGCGAATGCCCAGGAAATGATAAACCTGACGGTCGGCTCAAGCCATCCCACGACAATACCCTGGGTTGGCATGATCCCTGATGTGTTCATCACCACCGTCAATGAGATTCTTGCCGAAGAAAATGAGTACGAAATCAACTGGACAGAAGCCTATGCCGGCCAGCTTTACGGCGCCAACGCGACTCTCACATCTGTCCGGGATGGTATTGCCGATATTGGCTGGGTGTTCAGCTACCTTGAACCATCGCGCATGCCGCTGGCGCAAATGAGTGCCTACACGCCCTTCACCATTAGTGACCCTGAACTGATGCTCGGCGTCTGGAACGATATGATCCGCAATGTTCCAGAGTTCAAGGCTGAATGGGAGGAGCATGACCTGGTATTCCTGGGCGCAACGGCCTCTGATAGTTACGACATTTACTCGGATTTCCCAGTGGATACGCTTGAGGATCTGGACGGTGCGCGGCTTTCTGCGCCGGGCGTGCTGGGGGTATGGCTGGATCCAGTGGGCGCCGTTCCGGTCGATGGCACTCTTGCTAGCTATTACACCGATATCCAGACCGGGGTATCCCAGGGTGTTGTCGGCCTGGCGACCGGTAACCTGCCAGCGCGTATCTACGAGGTCGCGCCCTACATTACCCAAGTCAACATGGGGGTGGTCTTCTCAGGCGGGTTAGCCATCAACCAATGGCGTTGGGATGGTCTGCCGGAGCCCGTGCAGGAGGCCTTGATGACGGCCGGTGAAACCTACTCCAAAGCCCATGGCAAGGATCTCGCTGAACGCTATGAAACGTCAATTGAGCGCATGATCGAGCTAGGCGAGAGCCAGAATCCGCCGGTTCAGGTCAGCCAACTGTCTGAAGAAGACCGACAGGCCTGGATCGATGGCATGCCGGATCTCGCCCGCCAGTGGGTGGAGCGCAATGAAGAGCGCGGTTACCCAGCACAGGCACTGTTGAGTAACTACATGAATGCCATGCGCGAGCGCGGTCACGAGCCGGAGCGTGCCTGGGATCAGGAGTGATCTGATCGCCTGACTGACCGATATCCAGCTTTTGATTCCCCTCAACGTTACGATTCTGTCCGCCAACTGGCGGACAGGACTCCAGGAGTAGCGGGCAATGTCTTTTTCTTTTAAGACCCTGATTCTGGGGCGCAGGTTGGGCAATGCACAGCACAACAGCCTGTTTGGCTATCTGGTTGATGGCCTGAATGCAATCGGTTCCCTGCTCATATTTATCATTATGGCGATGATCGTCATCGACGTACTGTCGCGCAACCTGTTCAACCAGCCGATTGCCGGGGTAGCGGAGCTAGTAGCGGCGTCTATCGTCATGATCGTCTTTCTGCAGTTGCCGGGCACGTTGCGACACAACCGTATGGCCCAGGCAGATATCTTTATTGTCGGCTTTACCGATAAGCACCCTAGGATGGGTAACTTATTGATGTGTATGTTCTTTATGGCGGGATCGTATATGCTTTATATCGTTTATACCGGTACGCTGCCAACCTTTATACGTGCCTGGGAGCGTCAGCAGTTTATGGGGGTGGAAGGGGTGTTTACCTTCCCCGTGTGGCCTATCCGTTTCATCGTTATCAGTTGTGCGGCTATCACTGTGGTGCAATATCTGCTGCTGGCGATTCAGTCCTTGTGGCTGGCTTGGCATGGTCAGGTATGCCTGACTGAGGAGGCCGAACAATGACAGGTCTTGAAATCGGTACTATCGCCGTCGTGCCTATGCTAGTGCTGATCTATCTAGGCATGCACATCAGCATCGCCTTGATGCTGGTCTCGATGATCTCCATAGCCATGCTGCGCAATTCGGAACTAGCCACTCGTATGGTCGCTGCTGCCGCGAACGATTCGCTGAGCAGCTATCTCTATGGGGTGGTGCCGCTGTTTGTACTGATGGGGTTATTGGTGGTGGTCTCTGGCGTGGGGCGCGATACCTTCGATGTGTTTCAGTGGCTGCTACGCAAAATACGCGGTGGGCTGGGCATTGCCACCGTAGGGGCCAACGGCATTTTTGCCTCTATCACAGGCATTAGCGTGGCGTCAGCGGCGGTATTCACCAAAGTGGCCGTGCCTGAAATGCGGCGCCATGGGTACACAGCCAAGTTTTCAGTGGGCGTGGTGGCGAGCAGTTCGGTTCTGGGTATGCTAATACCGCCGTCTCTGCTGATGATTGTCTATGGCGTATTGGCGGAACAGTCAGTCGGGCGCATGTTTATCGCTGGGATTATCCCAGGAATTATTTTGGCCTTATCTTTCTGTGGCGTCATTATGCTGCTTGCTTGGCTGAGTCCCGGCTTTATGATGCAAAGCCAAACCGATACGGGCGAGGCACTTGAAGATCCGATTGAGGAAACACCACTGACACTGGTATCTAAGCTCACCCCTATTCTGCTGCTGATGTTGCTGGTGCTGGGAGGGCTTTACAGCGGCTTTTTCACACCAACTGAAGCAGGCGGAGTGGGCGCCTTCGGGGCGCTGCTGTTGGCGCTCGCTAAACAACGGCTGACGCCTGGGAAGTTCTACGAAGTCTTGGGAGAAACCGGATATGTGGCGGTCTCCATTCTATTTTTGATCCTGGCCGCTTCACTCTATAGCCGCATGCTGGCATTGACGGGCTTACCGATGTCGATTGCCCAGGCAGTTACGACGATGGATCTGACCATCTATCATTTCCTGGCTCTGTATCTGTTCATCATTATCTTGATGGGCTGCATCATCGATTCAGTCTCCATCATGCTGATTGTGTTGCCCATTGTGCTTCCTATCGCTCAGCATTTTGGTATGGATCTGATTTGGTTCGGCGTGATTACCGTTGTAGCAGTTGAAATCGGGCTGATTACTCCGCCCTTTGGTATATCGGTTTACACGGTCAAAGCGGCGCTGAATGACAAAACGGTGCCCGTCAAAGAAATCTTCAAGGGGGTAGTGCCGTTTTTCATCACCATGGTGGTGGTGCTGATTATCTTAAGTGCATTTCCAGTGTTATCTACTTACTTGGCCTATCGCTATTAACGTTAAAGAGGGTAATTCATGAGCCTAATACTACCACCGGGGGCTTTGCCCGACGATGCACTGGGTCAACTGTTTAGTGAGGCACGCACTTATGCCTATTGGCAGGATAAACCGGTTGAAGATGAAACACTGCGCAATCTGTATGAGCTGATGAAATTTGCCCCTACCAGCGTTAACTGCAGTCCGCTACGTATTAAGTTTTTGCGCACTGACGATGCTAAGGAAAAGCTCGATCCTGCCTTGAGCGAAGGCAATCGACATAAGGTCCATGCCGCACCGGTAACCGCTATCCTCGCGTATGATCGCAGCTTTCATCGTCACTTGCCGGAGCTGTTCCCACATGCTAATGCGAAGTCGTGGTTTGTGGGTAACGAGCCATACCGAGAAGAAACAGCTTTTCGTAACAGCAGCCTGCAAGGTGGCTATTTTATCCTCGCCGCACGGGCTCTGGGTTTGGATGCCGGGCCGTTGTCGGGATTTGATAACGACATGGTGGACGGGCTCTTCTTTGCCGAAGGCGACCCTGATTACCGCAGCAATTTTTTGTGCAACCTGGGTTATGGTGACGGCAGCAAGCTCTACTCTCGCAGCCCTAGACTGGCATTTGAGCAAGTATGCGAGCTTTTATAAATGAGTACGTTAGCTTCCTGATTTCAATCAGTAAATGCAGCACCTGCGGTTGTTAGCGTTAATGTGCTTGTAGGCTCTTAAAATTAGTGGGCGTTCAGCACTTGGTTGATCTGCTATTTTGGATGTGGCTGCACTGCGAAAGGTGGCCTTTACGAGCTTAGCGCAGCGGAGAACGAACGATTATTGGCCTTCCCGTCAGCGCTTGTTTAGGATCAATAGCGGATCTCAACAAAAAAATAGCGAGCCGCCCTCATGAAGCCAGAAACTATTGTCCTCCACCATGGCTATTCGCCCACACCTTGCCACGCCAGGGTGTCTAGGTGTGTTTTGCTGACAAGGACGATATCGACGGCATCGAAGCGCTGATCGATGAGCGTACCAAAGCGGTTTTCTGCGAAAGCATTGGTAACCCCTCGGGTGGAGGGGGAGAGCTTGGCATCCCAGGATATGGCGGTGGAGCTCATGCGCAGTTGGGATATCGGCGCGGTGCGTGAACAAGCTGGTCGCTAGCATTGTCGAGGCGAGTAAGCAAAATCTGACACTAATGGCGCCTTTTACGCTCAACCATCAAGCGCCCTTATACGCCGCCAGGGCATACAAAAATTCCCGCCCTAACGTCGCGGCGGCAAGGGAGGTAATGTCGCCGTGGTCATAGGCGGGGTTTACCTCCACCACATCCATACCGACCATATCGCTGCGGCGCAGGTGGTGGCGCTAACGGAAGCGATCATGACGCTCCCGCGGCAAATGGCTGAACGGTTTGTCGATATGCTGCCGGTACGCTTAGTAGAACCACCGCAGGAATTGCCAGCGTTAAAAATGACTCTGATCCAGCATGGGCTCTATGCCAGCGATCCGGTCATTGCCTGGCTTTGTCAGCAGCTTATGACATTTGCGCAGGCCTTCAGCCACCGGCCTTCTGCGGCTTAATAAAAGAAATATTAGCTTTTAATGTTGACCTAACCCGGTTCAATACGGTTGAAAGAAAACAAGCCGTCAGTAATGATGCTATGCCTTGAGCGGAATATGCGTTGCATTACGTTCATTTAAGGGGCGCTGTAGACAATTAATAAAAGGAGAACGCCAGTGAAAATAGGCGCACCGAAGGAGAGTGCCCGGGGGGAAGCGCGTGTAGCGCTAACCCCTGAGAGCGCAAAGCAGATCCAGAAACTAGGCCACGAGTGCCTAGTTGAAACCGGCGCAGGTTTGGCGGCGGGCTTTAGTGACGATACTTATCGCGATGCTGGCGTGACCGTAGTAGACGGGCCTGAGGCGCTCTGGCGCGATGCTGATGTGGTCATTAAAGTCCGTGAGCCCTCCGATGAAGAAGCCGGTCGGTTGCGTGAAGGCCAAACACTGATCGCGTTCTTCTGGCCGGCTCAAAATGAAGCACTGCTTGAAAAATGTAAGGCCCAGGGCGCAACCGTTGTCGCGATGGATATGGTGCCGCGCATCTCACGGGCGCAGAAGATGGACGCGCTTTCGTCCATGGCCAATATTGCGGGCTATCGCGCAGTTATTGAGGCGGGCAACAACTTTGGTCGCTTCTTTACCGGCCAAGTGACCGCCGCGGGCAAGGTGCCACCGGCGAAGGTGCTCGTGATTGGCGCAGGCGTGGCGGGGTTAGCCGCGATCGGCACGGCCACCAGCCTGGGTGCCGTCGTGCGCGCCTTTGACGTGCGCCCTGAGGTATCTGAGCAGATCGAATCCATGGGCGCGGAGTTCGTGTTCCTTGATTTTGAGAATAGCCAGGACGGTTCTGAAAGCGGTGGTTACGCGTCACCTTCAAGCCCTGAGTTCCGCGAAAAGCAGCTTGAGTGCTTCCGTGAGCAGGCGCTCGATGTCGATATCGTCATCACTACCGCACTGATCCCCGGCAAACCCGCGCCCAAGCTTTGGCTGGAAGATATGGTCGCGGCCATGAAGCCGGGCTCGGTGGTTATTGACCTGGCCGCCGAGAAGGGCGGCAACTGCGATCTCACTAAGCCAGACGAGCGCGTAGTAAGCGATAACGGCGTGATCGTGATCGGCTACACCGATTTCCCCTCGCGCATGGCAACGCAATCATCCTTGCTGTACGCCACCAATATTCGCCATATGTTGACGGATCTAACGCCGGAGAAAGAAGGCGTGATTAATCACAATATGGACGACGATGTGATTCGTGGCGCCACGGTGACGCATCAGGGCGAAATAACCTTCCCACCGCCGCCGCCCAAAGTAAAAGCGATTGGCGCGGCTAAGCCAAAGAAGAAAGAGAAAGAGCCTACGCCTGAAGAGAAAAAAGCCGCCGAGATAGCTGGCTTTAAAGCGCAAACCACGCGCCAAGTGGGGTTATTGGCCATCGGTGGTGCGCTGATGCTTCTGCTTGGTCAAGTCGCGCCTGTTTCCTTTATGCAGCACTTTATTGTCTTTGTATTAGCCTGCTTTATCGGTTTCCAGGTGATTTGGAAAGTAAGCCACTCGCTGCACACGCCGTTGATGGCGGTGACCAATGCGATATCGGGCATCATTATTTTGGGGGCGATTCTGCAGATTGGTTCCGGCAGCGCAGTGGTTAGCGTACTGGCGGCAATTTCCGTGCTTATCGCGTCAATTAACATCGTGGGTGGCTTCCTGGTGACACGCCGGATGCTGGCCATGTTCCAAAAGTCCTAAGCGGCGGAGAAACGATATGTTGGGTCAAGGTTTCGTATCTGCCGCGGCAATCGCGGCAAGCGTACTATTTATTCTGTCGCTAGGCGGCTTGAGTAACCAAGAAAAAGCCAAGCGCGCCGTGTGGTACGGCATTGTCGGCATGGCAGTGGCGGTGTTTTTTACCGCCTTTGGGCCGGGCATTGGCGGATACTGGTGGCTAATTCCCATGATGCTGATCGGCGCAGGTGTTGGCGCTTATGTCGCGGGCAAGGTCGAGATGACCGAAATGCCCCAGCTCGTGGCGGCACTGCATAGTTTTGTGGGCTTGGCTGCGGTACTCGTGGCGTGGAGCGCCGATTTAGAACGCCGTCGAGTGATGGCCGCGCGAGCTGTCGATGCATCGCTGGATCAGTTCTCCGCGTTTGCGGCGCTGGTCGCCACCAAAGCCCCTGACGAGCTGATGTTTCTCCAGGTTGAGGTAGTGCTGGGCATCTTTATCGGTGCGGTGACCTTTACCGGCTCGGTGATTGCGTTTGGTAAGCTGGCGGGCAAAATCGATGGCAAACCCCGTCAACTGCCCGGAGGGCATTTGCTCAATGCGGGCGCGGCGGTGCTGTCGCTGCTGTTAGCCATTCTTTACCTTAACGGTGCCGGCTTCTGGACGCTGATACTGTTAGCAGCGCTGGCGTTCTTTATCGGCTATCACCTGATCATGGGGATTGGCGGGGCGGATATGCCGGTGGTGGTGTCGATGCTCAACAGCTACTCCGGCTGGGCGGCTGCAGCCATCGGTTTTACGCTCTCCAACGACCTGCTGATTGTAACCGGTGCGCTGGTCGGCTCATCAGGGGCGATTCTCTCCTACATCATGTGTAAAGCGATGAACCGCAAGTTCATCAATGTGATCTTAGGTGGCTTTGGCGGTAGCCAAGGGCCCGCGGCGGAGGTTGAAGGCGAGCAGGTGGCTATTGATGCAGGCGGCGTGGCGAGTGCACTGAATGATGCTGATAGCGTCATTATTGTGCCGGGTTACGGCATGGCCGTGGCCCAGGCGCAAAGTGCGGTGAGTGATTTGGTGCGCAAACTGCGCGCTGCAGGCAAAACCGTGCGCTTCGGTATTCACCCGGTGGCTGGGCGCTTGCCAGGGCATATGAACGTGCTGCTGGCTGAAGCCAAGGTGCCCTATGATATCGTGCTGGAAATGGACGAAATCAACGACGATTTCCCGACCACCGATGTGGTGATCGTGATTGGCTCCAACGATATCGTTAACCCTGCGGCCGAAGAAGACCCGAATAGCCCCATTGCCGGTATGCCGGTGCTTAAAGTGTGGGAGGCGAAGCAGGTATTTGTCAGCAAGCGCGGCCAGGGTACTGGTTATTCCGGCATTGAAAATCCGCTGTTTTTCAAAGACAACACGCGGATGTTCTATGGCGATGCGCGCGATAGTCTCAATACGCTGCTGCCGTTGATTGATTAGGACTTAGCTACCCATGCAATGTAGCTAGACGCTAGGTTACTAAGAGCCATTAAGTACCGAGCCCGCGAGCAATCGCGGGCTTTTTAGTTGTACGCCTGACTGGCTCAGTCCTGCGCGACTGCCCATGGGTCGATGTCGATCAGTTCGGCGTCCATGTCGCGTTCCTCCAGTGTATTGACCGCATAGCGGGCGAGACGGGTGCCACCAACTCGTCAGCCCGGGCGGATCGCCCTCTCATCGAGTATCGCTCTCGGCAGAGTGAACCAGATACAGGTGCCTTTTCCCGGTCTGCTCTCGATGACGAGTTGGGACTCGTGGCGCTTCAGCACTTCGGAGACGA
Source organism: Halomonas sp. (assembly GCF_052095695.1). Lineage (GTDB taxonomy): Bacteria > Pseudomonadota > Gammaproteobacteria > Pseudomonadales > Halomonadaceae > Vreelandella. The sequence goes on along the minus strand of NZ_JBQDLQ010000003.1, from coordinate 11,528 downwards.
TGGCGAGTCCCAGTCCGGTACCTTCACCCCGCTCACGTCCAATCGTGGTGCGATAGAAGCGCTGCGAGATGAGGGGGATTTCTTTTTTGGGGATGCCGACACCGGTATCTCTGACCCCGATCTTGAGCCGAGCATCGTCGAACTCGAGAATCCGGATCGAGACCGTGCCGCCGGTGTTGGTGGCGGTGATGGCGTTGTCGACCATATTGGTCAGCGCGTGATCGATCAGTTCGATGTCGGCGGAGACCTCGGCTATCGCTACCTGGTTTTCCACACGAAGCTTGATGCCCTTCTCTAGCGCGCGAGGGTGAAATTTACCTAGAATGTCGTTGGCCAGTTCGGCGAAGGAGAACGCGCTTGGGCATAGCGGTCGGCCCGCGATATTGGCGTGAGACATCTGCGAGAGCTGGTCGGCCAACTGGGCCATTCGCTCCACGTTGGCGCGAATGGCGTCTAGACCGCTGCGTGTTTCATCGTCGAGAGACCTGCGATCCAACTGCTTGGCATAGCCCAACAGGGAGGTCATCGGTGTGCGGAATTCGTGAGACAGGTTGGCGATGAGTTCCCGCCGCTGGCGGTCGGTATCGTGCAGCGCCTCGACCTGGGCTTCGATGGTGGCCGCCATGTCGTTGAAGGCACGCCCGACCCGGCCGATTTCGTCGTCGATCGACTCGGGACTGCGCTGCCGGTAATCGCCCTCGGCAAAGCGTTGGACGGTGCGGGTCAGCCGTGAAAAGCGTCGCGTCAGAAGAGCGAAGAGGGCGAGGCCCACGGCCAGCGTCAATGCCAACGCCACGCAGCCTGCGATGAGCAGCGTGCGCAAGATGCTGCTCGTCTGCCAGATGTTGGCCATCGAGACATCTGTATTGGCCTCCAGTTGCACCAGCAGATAGCCCGATTGCTGCTGCGGGCCGTAGGTGATTGGGGCAACTGAAAAAACGCCCTCGTCGCCCCGGCAGGGCATGTCCGCGTAGACCGGCAGCATGGGCATATCGGAAAGCAGTTCATCTATAGCATCCCGGTCGATTCGGCGGTCGAGGCCGCAGCGGTCGTGGGCGTAAGCGCCAACCACCGTGCCGTCGGTGTCGAGCACGTACAGCGAGAGCGCCGGATTGATGGTCATGACCCGCTCTACGGCCTCTAGAGTCGAAGGGCTATAAACGCCGTCGTCGAGCTGCAGCACGGGAGCCAGGTGATGGGCCATGTCGATCTGATTGCGCTGCAGCCATTCGCGTCCCAACTGGCCGAACTGATCGACCGCCACCAGTGTGGTCGTGGTGGAGAGTGCGATCATGCTCACCAGATAGACGAACACGATGCGCGCGAACAGGCTGCGGTAAGTTCTTCGCAACGTTTTGCCAAGGCTCATGGGGCGTTCTCGTCGGATACTGATGCTGGAGCGTCGTCGTCGGTGAACCGATAACCGGTGCCCCACACGGTGAGAATGTACTCGGGCTGCGTCGGGTCTGGCTCTATCTTGCTGCGCAACCTATTGATGTGCGTATTGACGGTGTGATCAAAGCCATCGAATTCCGGGCCCCATACGGCATCGAGCAACTCGCTGCGGGAAAATCCCTTACCAGGGTGGCGGGCAAAGAACACCAGTAGGGCGAACTCCCGGGTCGTGAGTTGCATTATGTTTCCGTCGAATTTGACGCTGTGGCCGTCGATGTCGATCTCCAGCGCTTTTATCTTCATAAGCGTCGACGACGTACGCCCCTCCATTGCCTTTCGACGACGCAGAAGCGCTTGGATTCTCGCCAATAAAATATCGGTATCGAATGGCTTAGTGATGTAGTCGTCGGCACCGATTTCCAGACCGATGACCACGTCCCGCGTGCCGGCGAGCGCCGTCAGCATGATGATTGGAATAGTAGCGTCGTGAGCGCGAATGTCTCGACACACTGCGAGTCCGTCAATGCCCGGTAGCATCAGATCAAGAACGACGAGTGAGGCATTCCGCCATCGATTCAAGGCTTCTTCCCCGGTCGAAACCCAGGTCGGCTGATGGCCGGCCTGGGCGAGAATGCTCGTTAATAGCCGACCAATATCGGGATCGTCCTCGACGCAAAGTATCGGGCACGACATAGCGGTTTTCCTCTAAGTGAGCCGTGAATCCTAGCCCAATGTACTTCGTTAATCATCACGGAAACGTTATCACCGAACGTTATGATTCCGTGATGATTGAGCTGACATTCCTGTTTATCTTTGGCAAACCGTGTCGGACTGGACACGGATACCTAGATAAATCAGGAGAGAATCATGATCCGCACAACATCCAAATATCTACTCGCCCTGAGTGCTGTACTGCTGAGCGGCGGCCTCGCCTTCACCACGCTAGCCAGCGCCCAGACCGACAATATGTCCCAGGACTCGATGAGTCAGGACGGCATGAGCCATGACGATGGCATGAGCCACGACGATGGCATGAGCCACGACGACGGCATGAGCCACGACGACGGCATGAGCCACGACGACGGCATGAGCCACGACGATAGCATGAGCCATGACGAAATGAGCAGCGACTCCATGGAGCATGCCAACTAAAGGTTGCGATTCGGCAAATCAGGCGCTGCCTGGTTTGCCGGACGCCTTCGTTTCGAGGTCAATATCATGTCTGAGTCTGTCAAAGCTTCGAACGCTAGTGACTCGACCGGTGATGTGTCCGGTGCGCCGGCCACACGAGTGATCAAACGGCATACACTGGCGACTCGTCTGTGGCATTGGACGAATCTCGTCTGCCTGATCGTGTTGCTGATGAGCGGTTTGCAGATATTCAATGCACACCCCGCGCTCTATTGGGGGGAGCAATCCGATTTCGCTAACCCTTTTATCGCGATCCATGCGCGCACCGCCGAGGACGGCGAGGACGGCGAGCCCATGGGCGTGGTTCGTATCGCTGGACAGGTGTTCGATACCACCGGCGTACTGGGGCTTTCCGATGACAACGGCCAGCTACGCGAACGGGCCTTCCCCCGCTGGGCGACGCTGCCGGGAGACAAGTGGCTGTCGATGGGGCGTAACTGGCATTTTCTGGCTGCGTGGATCTTCGTGCCGCTGCTCGTCGCGTATCAGCTCTATATCCTGCTGGTGCCCCAACGACGACGGGCGCTGTTTCCAACGTGGGTGCAGTTGAAGAACATCCCGAGGACTGTCTTTGATCATGCGCGGCTGCGTTTTCATCACGAAGCTGACTACAACGGTATCCAGAAGCTGACCTACCTGCTGGTGTTGTTCGGGTTGCTGCCAGTAATGATTTTGTCGGGGCTGACCATGGCACCCAGTGTCAACGCTGCCTGGCCGTGGCTCACCGAACTTTTCGGCGGACGACAGAGTGCTCGCACCTTTCATTTTCTCTGTGCAACGGCCCTCATTGGCTTTTTCGTCGTGCACATCGCGCTGGTGCTGGTATCCGGTGTTTTCAACAACCTGCGCTCGATGGTAAGCGGTCGCTACCGCATCCAGGCAGAAGCGCATGACGGAGCGGAGCCGAGACATGACTGACTCGAACAGACACTCGACATCACCAACGCCCGACCGCGCTCGACGGCGACTGCTGGGTGGCCTGTGCGCGCTGGGGGCTGGCACTTTCCTTGCCGGTTGTGACCGACTGTCGGGAAGCGCGCCCGTGCGCGCGGCGCTGAGCAATGTCGAGCAACTCTCTTACAAGGCCCAACGTCTGATCGCCTCGCGCCAGGCACTCGCAAAGGAGTTCGACAAGAGTCATATCGCGCCGGTGTTTCGTCCCAATGGCACCACTGACCCGCAGGAGGATTACTATCGTGCCTGGGTTGAGAATGGTTTCGCCGACTGGCGTCTGACCATCGACGGGCTGGTCGAAGAGCCGATGACGCTGTCGTTGTCGGCGCTTCGGGAGATGGCCTCGCGAACCCAGATCACTCGTCACGATTGCGTCGAGGGTTGGAGCTGTATCGGGCAGTGGACTGGCGTTCCTCTGGCGGATCTGCTTGATCGGGTGCGTCCGGCAGATACCGCGCGCTTCGTGGTTTTTCACTGTGCAGATCACACCTACGGAGGGGCGGATCTGTACTACGAGAGCCTCGACATGATCGAGGCGTATCATCCGCAGACGCTGCTTGCCTACGATCTCAACGGCGAACCGCTACCGGTGGCTAACGGGGCGCCTATTCGTCTGCGCGCCGAGCGTCAGTTGGGTTACAAGCATGCCAAGTACGTGATGCGTGTCGAACTGGTGGAAAGCTTCAAGCAGCTCCACGGCGGCAAGGGAGGATATTGGGAGGATAGGGGCTACGACTGGTGGGCGGGCATCTAGGCGATGACCATCGAGCGCGTGAAAATTAGTCATGAGGCAACCCTTCGCGCGGGTGCCGTCGCCACGGGGCCACAAGCCTTCGGTACTCGATTATGTGCAGGGCACTGCTGCGCCTGCTATGGTCGAGTATCTTCTTGTGTGTTGAGCAATCGCTACTATGAGCCAACGCCCCAACCCCCGGGTGCTGATCCGCCTACTGGGTCTACTGCGCCCCTACCGACTCCGTTTAGCCCTGGCGGGCTTAGCATTGCTGTTGGCCTCTGGAAGCGTGCTGCTGCTGGGTAACGGGCTGCGCTTGGTGATTGACCGCGGCTTTTTGGCGGCGGATGAACAGGCATTAGCCCAATCGCTCGGTTTAATGCTAGCGGTGGTCACGGTGCTGGCGATGGCCTCCGCGCTGCGCTATTACCAGGTTACCTGGATCGGTGAACGCCTGGCCGCTGACCTGCGCCAGCGTGTGTTCGACCACTTATTAACTCTGGAACCCAGCTTTTTTGAAAGCGCCAGCGACGGTCGCGCAGCCGGAGAAATTGCCTCACGGTTGACCGCCGACACCAGCGTACTGCAGAGCCTGTTTGGCTCTTCGGTGTCGCTGGCGCTGCGCAATCTGGTCATGCTGGTAGGCGCGGTGGTGCTGATGCTTATCACCCAGCCGTGGCTCTCGGCGCTGGTGCTGGTGGGTATCCCCGCGACGCTATTGCCGATTGTTTGGTATGGCCGCCGGGTGCGGCGGCTTTCGCGTACCAGCCAGGATCGGGTGGCGGAGCTTGGTCGCTATGCCGAAGAGGCGCTGAGCGGTATTAAAACGATTCAAGCGTTTACCCATGAGACAGTAGATAAAACTCACTACGGCCAGCGCGTCGAGCAGGCTTTTGGCAGCGCCGTCGAGCGTACTCAGCAGCGCGCCTGGCTCACCGGTATTGCCATGCTGGTGGTGTTCACCGCCGTTGGCTTAATGCTTTGGCAGGGTGGCCAAGCCGTCTTGGCCGGTACGATGAGTGCCGGTGAGCTTTCGGCGTTTATTTTCTACGCCGTGCTTGCCGCGGGGGCTATTGCCACGTTGGCCGAAGTGGCGGGAGATGTGCAACGCGCGGCGGGTGCAGCGGAGCGTTTATTGGAACTGCTCGATACCCAGCCCGCTATCCAATCGCCTGCTAACTCGTACGACCTGGCTAAGCCATTGCGTGGTGAGATTAGGCTGGAGGGTGTCAGCTTCACCTACCCTGGCCGCGAAGCACCGGCGCTTGAAAGCTTTGATTTGCATATTCAGCCTGGGGAGCGAGTGGCGGTGGTGGGGCCTTCGGGGGCGGGTAAAAGCACGCTGCTTGGCCTACTGCTGCGCTTTTATGATCCCAGCCAAGGGCGTATCAGCCTCGATGGCAGTGATATCCGCAGCTTAGACCTCGCTGTTTTGCGCGGTGCGATGGGATTGGTGGCCCAAGAGCCGGTGCTGTTTAGCGGCTCAGTAGCCGAAAATCTGCGCTACGGAAACCCCGAGGCTGATATCGATAGACTGCGCATTGCCGCCCAGGATGCCAGCGCCCTGGACTTTATCGACGCGCTTCCCCAAGGCTTTGATACACCGCTTGGCCCCGGCGGCGTGCAGCTTTCCGGTGGCCAGCGTCAGCGTCTCGCCATCGCCCGGGCGCTGCTGAAAAATCCCGCGGTGTTATTGCTAGATGAAGCCACCAGCGCCCTGGATGCCGAGAGCGAGCGCCTAGTGCAGCAGGCGCTGGACAGGCTGATGGTGGGCCGTACCAGCATCGTGATTGCCCACCGGCTGGCGACCGTCATCGCCGCTGATCGCTTGCTGGTGCTTGATGGTGGGCGGCTGATTGCCGCGGGCACGCACGACGAACTAATCACCACCAGCCCGCTCTATCGTCATTTAGCTGCGTTGCAGTTTGGCTAGTGCTTATCGTTGCTTATCGTCTCTGCCCTGTTGCTCTACACTCGTCGTTTGTGTTCCATTTGCGTTCTATGAACGAAGGATAATCGCATTGATGTTGGGATTCCTGCAGGGATTTTCCTATGGCCTCTTTATGACCTGCCTGCCCTGGCTGCTGGTCGGCCTTTTCAATCCTGCTCTGGCGCTGCCGGTGGCGGCCCAAGGTCGGCTACAGGTGATCCTACGCTATTGCCTGGTGGTTCCTTTCATCAGCTCGCTGCTATGGCTGACCTCCCTTTGGGGCGGTTTCAGCCCCAACCTGTTTGGCTGGTTGGCGGGCATCATCGCTATCCCTGTGGCGCTGCCCGTCGAGCGAACGCTGCGCGGCTGGCTGGCCCGCCGTCGCGAGCGTCGCCGGGAGAAGTTGCGATCAGCCGAGACGCGTCAGCGTCGTGCCCAAGAGGAGCGTAACGCCTATGAGGCTGGCGTATCGGTGCTCGATCCTGAGCGGCCACCCGAGGGAGCTGACGATCTTGTCTTGGCCTTGTGCCGGGCCAAACAGAGCCTGCTGGACGTTAAACGCCCCGACTTGGCGGTTCTCGCGGATCGCCTCTACAGCCGCTACCGCCATGTGATGGACGTGCTAGGCGGTCGCTTTTACACTGGCGAGTTGGCTTTTGAGCGCTCGCGCGGGCTGGTCACTCAGGTCTGTTTCGGTGCGGTGGATACGCTGACCACGATGGCCTCCCAGGCACGCGGGGTGGTTAGTGTGGATGGCCATTACGTGCGCGGTCGGCTGGAGCGCGAGGGCAAGCGACTAAGCGATGAGGAGCGAACTGCTCTGGTGCGACGCCTGGACCTGTTGGTGGAGACCGAGCACCAGCTAAGTAAGCTCTCCGCCCGCATCGAATCGGCGCTGACCGTGCTCGACGATACCGCCGTTTCCATGGCGCGCATTGAGACGGCGCGCCCTCAGGCGTCTGTCACCACCGAAAAAGCGCTGGAGGATCTGCGCCGCTTCGTCGAGGGCGCGGACCGTTATGCCCGCAAGGATTAACCCGGTGGCCAATGGTCGCATGCGGTATTCACACGGTTTTATTGACAGCTCAGGAGATGCCCATGACGCAGCAATCCGATGATCAACCTCGCCTCTCCCTGCCGCCGGTTGAAGAGATCGCCAGCGCATCGTCGATCTGCAGCAACAGTTGGCCGTGAGCCAGCAGGGTGTGCTGGCGCTAGAAGTGATCATCCGTAACAACCGGGAGTTGATGCGCGGCGTGGATAGGGCCATCAATGTCACTGTCTCGGCCCTCACCGTGGCGGTAACCGTGGCCATGGCGATGGCTAACCAGCGGCTGGTGCTGGATCGTATCGAATCGCTCAACTCCACCACATCGCAAATGATTGGTGGGACTGCCAAGGCGCTGCGCCAGCAAGGCGTCGACATCCAGAAGCGGGCCTCTTCGGCGATGCTTGATATGCAAGTGCTTGAGGAGGCGTTTAGTGAGGTGATGGGCGCGATTAATGATCTCTCGACCTATCGAAAGGAAGCCCTACCGCGGCTGGATGAACAGATCGACCGCCTGGCAACTTTGGCTAAGCAAGGCAACGTGTCCATCGAGCGACTCCGCGAGGGTAACGAGGCGCAACCGCAGGATGGCAGCTTTGATAAGCCGGTGAGATAAGCCAGTCCCTTGCCTTGGCGTATGCCTAACAATTAACAAAACTTTATAGATGAGCGTGTCTATTGACGAGGGAACCTATGTCGAGTTTTTTCCAACGTCTTAATGCTGTTAATGCCCCTTCGATTGGGCTTGGCTGCATGAATCTTTCCCATGGTTACGGCAGCATCGTGCCTGAAAGTGCCGCCCTGCGAGCGCTTGATGAAGCCTTTGATATGGGCTATCGCCACTTCGATACCGCTACTCTGTACGGTGGCACGGCCAATGAGCGTTTGGTCGGTCGCGCCCTGGAGGGCAAGCGGCATCAGCTCTTTCTAGCCAGTAAATGCGGGATGGCGATGGACCCTGAGTCAGGCAAGCGAGTGATTGACGGCCGCCCGGCAACATTGCGCAAACAGTGCGAAGCGAGCCTTGCGCGGCTGCGTACCGACCATTTAGATCTCTACTACCTGCATCGCTTGGATCGCCAAGTCCCCGTTGAAGAGAGCGTAGGGGCGCTAGGGCGCTTGATGGAAGAGGGCAAAATTGGTGGCGTGGGATTGTCTGAAGTTTCCGCCACAACGTTGCGCCGCGCCGTGGCTGAATACCCAATTGCCGCAGTGCAGTCGGAATACTCGCTGTGGACGCGCAATCCTGAAATCGCTCTGATTGATGCGTGCCGTGAAGCAGGCACGGCCATGGTCGCGTTTAGTCCTCTGGGGCGGGGCTTTTTAGCCGGAGCCATTAACGACCCTGCACGCCTTGAAGAGGGCGATATGCGTCGTAATATGCCGCGCTTTAGTGCCGAGAACTATCCGCACAATGTCGCGCTGTTTGAACGCCTTGCGACGTTGGCGAGAGCATTAAGTGTCACGCCAGGGCAGCTGGCGCTTGCGTGGTTGCAGGCAAAAGGCAGCGACATTATCCCTATTCCGGGCACGCGTACGCCTGCCCACATGCGCGAAAACTTAGCAGCACAAACGCTGCGCCTTGATGACATCACCCTGACACAGCTGGATGCCATGATGACGCCAGACCAAGTGGCAGGTGCCCGCTACGGCGACGCGCAGCAAGCCGATATCGACACCGAAGAATTCACAGCGTAGCGGCAGCTAGCGGAAGTTGATGACGTAAAATAGCTAAAAGCTATTATCAATTTAATAAAAAGCAAATTGTGACTATGACCGTTCTGCTTTAAAACAGAGCTAGGTGAAAGTGCTGGGTAAGCGCATTACATTTCTTACGCACAATACTAGCGTGAGCAAGCTCACGGTCAGTTGACTTGGTCGTCGGTCAGACGAGCGCCACCAAGGCACAAGCAATAAGGGAGAAAGCTATGAGTGGTAAATGTCCTGTCATGCATGGTGGTAACACCTCCACGGGCACGTCGAATAAAGACTGGTGGCCTGAAGGGATTAATCTGGATATTTTGCATCAGCATGACCGCAAAACGAATCCGATGGATACTGATTTTGACTATCGGGAAGAGGTCAGAAAACTCGATTTTGACGCACTGAAGCAAGATGTTCATGCGCTAATGACCGACAGCCAGTCTTGGTGGCCAGCCGATTGGGGCCACTACGGCGGCCTGATGATTCGTATGGCATGGCATTCTGCGGGCACCTATCGCCTTGCCGACGGCCGTGGTGGCGGTGGTACCGGCAGCCAACGTTTTGCACCGCTCAACTCCTGGCCGGACAACGTCAGCCTTGATAAAGCGCGCCGTCTACTATGGCCAATCAAGAAAAAGTACGGCAACAAAATTAGCTGGGCCGACCTGATGATTCTGGCCGGCACGGTGGCTTATGAATCCATGGGCCTGCCTTCCTACGGCTTTTCGTTTGGCCGTGAAGACGTCTGGCATCCGGAAAAAGATATTTACTGGGGTAATGAGAAAGAGTGGCTGGCGCCTTCCGATGAGCGTTACGGCGACGTTGAAAAGCCTGAAACCATGGAAAACCCCCTAGCCGCGGTGCAAATGGGGCTTATCTATGTAAACCCCGAAGGCGTTAACGGCGTGCCCGATCCGCTTAAAACGGCTCAGCAGGTGCGTGAAACCTTCGCTCGTATGGCTATGAACGATGAAGAAACCGCCGCGCTCACCGCCGGTGGTCACACCGTGGGTAAATGCCACGGCAATGGTGATGCGGGGGCGCTCAGTGCCGTGCCCGAAGGATCATCTGTTGAGAACCAGGGGTTTGGCTGGGGTAATCCAGCCATGGGCGGCAAGGCAAGCAATGCTGTGAGCTCTGGTATTGAAGGTGCCTGGACGACCAACCCTACGCAGTTCGACATGGGCTATTTCGATCTGCTGTTTGGCTATGAGTGGGAACTGAAGAAAAGCCCGGCAGGCGCCCACCAGTGGGAGCCCGTGAATATCAAAGAAGAAGATAAGCCAGTTGATGCCAGCGACCCCTCTGTTCGTCGCAACCCGATCATGACCGATGCAGACATGGCGATGAAGATGGATTCGACTTATCGGGCGCTTTGTGAAAAATTCATGGCGGACCCGGAGTACTTTAAAAAGACCTTCGCCAAAGCGTGGTTCAAGCTGACCCACCGTGACCTAGGCCCGAAAGCGCGTTATATCGGCCCGGAAGTGCCCGCCCAAGACCTGATCTGGCAAGATCCGATTCCGGCGGGCAGCATTGACTACAGCGAAGAAGTGGTTAAGCAAAAAATCGCTGAGAGTGGCCTGAGCATCAGCGAGATGGTTAGCACCGCGTGGGACAGCGCGCGAACCTATCGCGGCTCTGATATGCGTGGCGGTGCCAACGGTGCACGCATTCGCTTAGCGCCCCAGAAAGGCTGGGAAGGCAACGAGCCTGCGCGTCTCGCCAAAGTGCTGGCAGTATACGAGCAGGTTTCGGCCGACACCGGCGCCAGCCTTGCCGACGTGACTGTTCTAGCTGGCAGTGTGGCGATCGAAAAAGCCGCTAAAGCAGCAGGTTATGACGTTCGTGTGCCTTTCCTGAAAGGGCGTGGCGATGCCTCAGCCGAGATGACCGACGGTGAATCGTTTGAGCCGCTAGAACCGCTGGCAGACGGGTTCCGCAACTGGCAGAAGAAAGACTATGCAGTGAAGCCCGATGAGCTGCTGCTGGACCGCGCCCAGTTGATGGGGCTCACAGGCCCAGAAGTGACCGTGCTGATCGGTGGAATGCGCGTACTGGGCACCAACTACGGCGGTACCCAGCAAGGTGTATTTACCCACCGTGAAGGCCAGTTGACCAATGACTTCTTCGTCAACTTGACGGACATGGACAATACCTGGAAGCCAGTAGGTAAAAATGCCTACGAGATCCGCGACCGTCAAACGGACGCTCTCAAATGGACTGCTTCACACATTGACCTAGTGTTTGGCGCTAACTCGGTTCTGCGTTCCTACGCAGAAGTGTATGCCCAGGACGATAACGGCGAGAAGTTCGTGAGAGATTTTGTCGCAGCCTGGACGAAAGTGATGAACGCGGATCGGTTTGATATCGCTTAATCACGACGAGGTTTAATGCTAGTAGGTAAAGCCCGCATACAGCATGCGGGCTTTTTTGTGACCCTGAAGCCAGTGGCTACTTTTCGCGCGTACCATCTGTTCGACGCTGCTAAATGATGTTTTGTTAGGGTTAAAATGCTTTTGTAAGCAATCTCTTAAAAATTTGTAAGATATTGCTTACGTGAGTGTAGGACA
>NZ_JBQDLQ010000002.1:0-96114 GCF_052095695.1 Halomonas sp. | reverse complement strand
AGCCGCCCCCGACCAGCGCTGCGGCACTGGCACTGTGATGGGGCTGACGGAACGGTCTTTTGCCCCAGTCGGCTTCTAAGGGCAGGCCGCAGACCGAACGCACAGCGGCGACTTCTAAGGCATTTTCTTCAGAAAGCGGTGGCAAAATGCCCGGTAAGCGGCTGGCCAGCATGGTTTTACCCGTGCCCGGTGGGCCGGCAAAGAGTAGGTTGTGGCCACCCGCTGCGGCGATTTCTAACGCGCGCCGCGCCTGCTGCTGGCCGCGCACATCGGCAAGGTCATCCACCGGTGCCGCCTCTTTCACTGAGGCGCTGAGCCTATGCGATGGAATCTTCTCCTGATCAAGCAGGTGAGCGACGACCTGCCAAAGCGTATCGGCGGGTAGCACCGGTAGATCGCCCGCCAGCGCGGCTTCATCGGCGCAGTCGCGAGGCACAATCAGCGCTTTTTTTGCTCGCCGTGCAGCCAGCGCAAAGGGCAGTATTCCGGGCACTGCGCGCAGCTTGCCGTCTAGGGCCAGCTCGCCCGCACATTCCATGCCTTCTAATGCTTCAACCGGAAGCTGCCCCGAGGCGGCGAGAATCCCGAGCGCGATGGGCAGATCAAAGCGGCCGCCTTCTTTGGGAAGATCGGCAGGTGCGAGGTTGAGGGTAATTCGCCGCGTATTGGGAAAATCAAAGCCTGCGTTGACCAAGGCACTGCGCACCCGCTCGCGGCTTTCTTTGACGGCAGTTTCTGGAAGGCCGACGAGTGTCAATCCAGGCAAGCCGTTAGCTAAGTGTACTTCCACATGCACTGCTGGTGCGTCTAAGCCCACGCCTGCGCGCGTGGCCACAATGGCTAGCGTCATCGCCTTTCCTCGCTAATATCTGAATCCTAGTAATTTCTAAGCAAACTTTACTCTAAGCGTTAAACTACCGTATTTAAGAGGACGTTGATAGCGGGCCGGCCAAAGCGGTATGATTAATACAAATAACAACGATTATCATGATCTTTACTATACTGACGTTGCTGCTTTCCTCTAACCTCATAATGAGTTTGCCGACTATGCCCGCTCTGCCGTTCATCCGCCGTCCTTTGGCGTGCTCTATTGCTGCTGCGTTGATACCCGTCACCGCCATTTTATTATGCTCTACCGCTAGCGCCCAGGATGGCACGGCTAACAATGGCACGATGGTCGTGGTGGGCACGGCGCTGAAAGTAGATGCACCGTTGGTTGAAACGCCTCGCCCTGTTTCAAGCGTTGACCGCGAAGAGTTAGAAGCGCGCAACGTGCAGCAGTTAGATGAAACCTTTCGTTACCGTGCAGGTGTGTTAGCAGGCCACTACGGCAGTGATAACAATACTGACTGGCTCAAGGTGCGTGGCTTTGATCAATCGACGTATCAAGATGGCTTGCGCATCTATCGCGAAGGCTTTTATCAGTGGCTGCCTGAGCCGTTTGGGCTGGAACGAGTGGATGTCTTTAAAGGGCCTTCGTCGATTCTGTACGGTGAGGCGCCTCCCGGCGGGCTGATTAATGCGGTGAGTAAGCGCCCAACGCAAACGCCGCAGGGGCAGGTGAATTTACAGCTGGGTAATCGTAACCATCGTCAAATTGGTATTGATACCAGCGGGCCGCTGGGGGAGTCCGACAACGTACGTTACCGCATGGTGGGCCTATATAAGGAGCGCGATGGCGATTTAAACGCGACGGACAACGAGCGCTATTACTTTGCACCGAGCCTAGCGGTGGACGTTAGCGAAGACACTACCGTGACGTTTTTGGCTAGCGTGCAAAAAGACGACGGTGTCCCCGTTAATGGCTTTAAACTGCCTTACGGCACCGTACAAAACACGCCTTTTGGCCGCGTTGACCCACAAACTAATTTAAGCGAGCCGGGCTACGATCAGGATAAACGTACCCAGTGGGGGCTAGGCTATGAGTTGAGGCATAGCTTTAATGATACCTGGGGTTTTGAGCAAGACTTGCGCTACAGCGAGCTCGATCTAGATTTACGCAGCACCTATGTACTCTCGATGGTAGATGACCGGCGTGCTTCCCGCGGGCATGTGTATCGTGATGGCAACATCGACAGCTGGACCGTCGATAACCGCGTTGTGGGCACCTGGTATACGGACCGCATCGAGAATACCTTGCTGCTAGGCGTTGATTATCAAAATCTCGCTTTAAAGGGGCAGGAAGCAGATGACTACGCGTTCGGTGAGCCGATCGATATTTTTAACCCGACGTACGGCAATTTCACGCCCATTGGTCAGGATGATCTGCTCACCCGTGAAATCGACAAAGAGCAAACCGGTTTTTATGCGCAAAACCAGCTGCGCTTAGACGACCGGTGGGTGCTGCTAGGCGGCGTGCGCTATGATCAGGCGGAAACGGAAAATCGCAATGTAACCGCCGATACCACGCAGCGCTCAGATGATGATCAGGTATCGTGGTCGGGTGGTGCGATGTACCTGGGTGAAAATGGCATTAACCCTTACGTCAGCTATACCGAGTCGTTTGACCCGGTAGGCCGCGTCGATAGCAGCGGCGATCTCTACGAGCCACGCGAAGGCCGGCAGTGGGAAGTGGGTGTGAAGATCGCACCGTTTAGCTGGGACGGCTATATCACCGCGGCGGTTTTTGATCTCCAAGAAAGCAACACGCTCGTCAACTCGCCGGCAGGTTTTCAGGTGCAGGAAGGCGAGCGTACGTCCCAAGGCTTTGAGCTGGAAGGGGTAGGCTACGTAACGGATGACCTGAAGGTCACCGCGGCGTACACGTATAACGATTCACGTTTGGAAGATGACCGCCGTGCCAGCTTAATCCCACGTCATCAAGCATCCACCTGGTTGGACTATGCGGTGACCGGGGGCGCGCTTGATGGCATAACGCTGGGCGGCGGCGTGCGCTACGTAGGCAGTAGTGTCGATGCGGATAACAGCAGTAGCGATGTGAGCAGCTACACGCTAGTGGATGCCATGGTCGGCTACGAGTTTGCCGATGGCTGGCAGGCACAGATTAACGTCAATAACCTGACCGATAAAGAGTACGTTGCGAGCTGCGAATTCTGGTGCTACTACGGTGAATCACGCAGCGTCATCGGCAGCGTTAGCTACCGCTGGTAAGCCGTTCAGCGCGTGAATCGTATTACTGGCCGCTGCGATGAGATTCTTCCAACGCAGCGGTCAGCACGCGAGCAAAGCGCTGTGCCGATGGCAGCGCCCCAAAGCTCCATACCGGCGGCAAACGCAGCAGGTTAGCGTTTTTGACGTTAGGCAGCTGCTGCCACAGACCGCTGCTAGCAAGCTCTGTCTCTACTCCCGCGGGTAAGGGATCGATGATCACGATGGTTGCCTCGGGATAGTGCGCCAGCGCTTCAACGCCCACCAGTGAAAATCCCCAAGCATTGGTCGTTTGCTCCCATGCATTGGGCAGTGCTAGCTGCTCAAGTACGGCGTTATATAAGCTGCTTTTCCCAAAGACACGCACGTGACGTGCATCCATGAACTGCACCATCAACAGCGGTGCGGTATCTGGCCGTGCCTGACGTAGCGACGCCATCAGCGTTCGAGTGTCATTGATTAACTGCTCTGCCGCCGCTTCGCGGTCGGTTATTTCGCCCAGCTCGCGGGTCAGCGCCTGCATTTCCTGCCAAGTATCCGCGCCGGGTGAATAGAGCGCCAGCGATGTAACCGGTACGATTTTCTCCAAGCGCGGCGCTAAGCTCGTGAACATGGGGGAAATCAGCAACTGCTCGGGAGGCCGCTGGGCTAAAAGCTCCAGGTTAGGCTGCGTGCGCAGGCCCATATCGGTAGCACTTTCCGGAATGCGAGGTTCGCCAACCCAGGCGTGGTAGTCATCCTGCTGGGCGATGCTGCTGACAGGTGCATTGATCGCCAGCAGCGTTTCGGCAATGGTCCAATCTACCGTGGCAACCTGGGCATGCGCGGTAGAAACGGTTAATAGGTATACGGCGAACAGTCCGCAGCGAGCACATAAAACGAGCAGGGGGGTGTGGCGCATGAGGGAGGAGGGCCATCCAGAAATATAAGCGATATATTTAAACGATAATGTTTATTGTTTGCAAACCTAATTCAGACACAGCAACGCCCAGGCCTATTGGCCTGGGCGTGTGGTTGTGCATAGCGAGGCTTAGAAGCGGTAGTGAACGCTAGCCGTCACTCCGCGCTCAGCGCCGAAGTAGCAGTAATCAAGCGAGTTGCACGAGGCGACGTAATCTTTATCCAACACGTTACTAATGTTTAAGCGTGTTTCGACGCCCGGAACGCCTACGTGGCTTAGGTCGTAACCGATGGAGGCATCGACTAGCGTATAGTCCGGTACCATTTCAGTGTTGGCACGATCGGCGGCGATGTCTGCGTAATGGCGCACGCCAACGCCCATATCGACGCCGTTTAGCCAACCGTCATTGGCTTCGTAGTGAGCCCATGCCTGTACTTGATGGCGCGGTGAGTAAATCGCGTTGTTACCCTGGTTGCCGTCGTCGCTTTTAGCGTAGGTGATGTCGGTGAAGCTATAACCTGCCTGAAGCGAGAGCGTATCGGTGAGCTGCGTTTGTGCCTCCAGCTCAAGCCCTTGGGATTCAATTTCACCCACGGCGCGGTAAGGGTCGCTCGGCTGCTCTTTAGTGGCTACGTTTTCCTGAGTGATATGGAAAATGGCCGCGCTGTACTGGTTGGCGCTACCGTTGGGCTGGTATTTCACCCCGGTTTCCCACTGCTCGCCTTCCATGGGAGAGAGTAAATTGCCGCTTTCATCGACGAAACTGGTCGGAGTGAACGCAGTGGAGTAACTCAAATAAGGGGCCACGCCATTATCGAATAGATAAACGGCGCCGGCACGGCCGCTAAACTGCGTGTCACTGAGTGAACTCGTATCGTCGGTATCGAGGTTGGTGTTATCAATGCTAACCCAGTCGTAGCGCCCGCCCAGCGTGAAGCGCCAGTTATCGACGGCGATCTGATCCTGTAAATAAACCCCGGTTTGTTCGAGCTTGTGCTGCTCACGAATCGGGTCGTAAAACGCGAGCGGGTCGCTACCGTAGATTGGCTCGAACGCATTCAGGGAAGGGAACGAGCCGGATGGCCATGAAACGTCATTTTCGCGCTGCTGATAATCGACCCCGAAGAGCAGTGTGTGATCGATAAAGCCGCTGCTGAGGCGTGCTTCCAGCTGGTTATCCACTGTCAGCGCTTCAAGAGACTCGTTGCTGCCGGAGTAATAGCGATTCAGTTCGTTGGAGGTCTGCGTGGTCCAGCCAAAGCCATAGGCTTGGTTAAGCACGACGTCAGAGTTGAGATAGCGCAACATCTGGCGGCCCGTCACTTGATCGTTGAAGTGGTGTTCTAGCGAGTAGCCGACCATTCGCTGAGTACGCTCGTAGGCATCGTAGTCTGCTTCGCCGTCATAGAAGTTATTGCTGATTTTACGCCCGTTGCGCGGCACCACTGCGCCCTCATAGGGAATGCCAGAGTGATAGCCGCCTTCGGGTTCGTCCTGAAGGTAGGCTTCGACAGTCAGGCTAGTATCGTCGGTGATGTCCCAGGTTAGCCGAGGCGCAATAGCGTAGCGCTGCTCTTCCGTTGGACCAAATTGAGTATCAGCAGCGCTGGCAATACCGGTTAAGCGGAATGCTACGCGTTGCTCAGCGCCAATAGGTCCGGTGACATCAAACGCCGCGCTGCGCTGGTTGTTATTACCCACTCTAAAGCGCAGCTCACCGCCTTGTTCAAATTCGGGCCGTTTGCTGTTCAAGGCCACCACGCCGCCGGGTGAGGCGCGCCCGTAAAGTACTGATGCGGGGCCGCGCACCACCTCAATACTTTCCAAAAACCACGGGTCGATGCGCATACTGCTGTGCGAGTTGGCATCGCCCATGACTTTTAGGCCGTCTAAAAACGTATTGCTTAAACTGCCATCAGAAAAGCCGCGTAGCACCAGATAGTCAAAGCGATTGGACGCGCCCACTTGGTTGGAGTACACGCCTGGCGTGTAGTCTGTGGCCCGTTGCACTGTGCTTACCCCGCGATTATCCATTTGCTCACGGGTAATCGTGGAAACGCTTTGCGGCGTCTCAATAAACGGCGTTGCTACTTTTGTCGCGGCTTGCTGTGCCGTGAAGCGGTGTTGCCTCTTGTGCAATCGCGGGGGTGACGCTGAGTACGGCAAGAGCGGCGGCACTTAGCGGTGAGCAGAAGAACAGTGGAGCGTGTGGGGAGCGGCGAGACGCTAAGGGCATGACGGTGTACCTGCAAGGAGAAACAATTAACTAATATGTTAATGAGAATTATTGCGCTTAATTGCAGGGGAAAGGTATGCGCGATGACAAAGAAGCTATTGGATATGACAAAAAAGCGGGATGCGAAGGAACTTGCTGCGCAAAGATACCCACATTGCGGGTAGGGAAAACCATTAGCAGCGGCTTATAACCGCCGTTGGGGCGATACCAAACTGCCGCTTGAATGCGGTCGCAAAGTTAGTGGCGTGGCAATATCCGCAGGCGTGGGCGACCTGTTGGACGCTGTAATCGTTTTCTAATTGGCGATAGGCCTCTTGCAGGCGGCATTGGCGTAAATGATCAAAGATGGTGCAGCCGTATCGGTCGCGAAATTTTTGGCGCAGGCTGCTCTGACTCATGGCCATGCTGCGGGCCAGTGCTTTAAGTGAGTACTCGGCCATCGGGTGGTTGCACAGGGTTTCATGCAGCTGGGCGAGTCGCTCGTTCTCACGCGCTTTAAAACCGGGGGGCAGTGGGAAACTGAAGGGCGGCGGCGTGGGTAGCCCATAGCCAAGTAGCTGTAGCGAAAGGCCATGCCAGAGCAGCGACTGGCGCCAGTCGTCCAGCGGGTGTTCGCTTGTGGAAAGTAGCTGTGTAAAGAGCGCCGGTGGCAGTGTCCAGGTGCGCAGCTGTGGCTCATGTGCGCTTGGTAGCGCATAGGGAGCGGTTGCCAGAACGGCAATGTTCAGCGTGCGCAGCCGCACCTGAGCGGGCTGTTCGACAAGCAGCGGTGCCTGCGGAGTGAAATGCGCGCACAGCCCTTGGCTGGCACCGATAGTGAATTGTGTCTGGCCTTGACTGATATTAATACGGCCATCCATAACCACACACATAAACCATGGCACGGACTGAGTTGAGCGCGAGAGATAGCGATGACGAACCTCAAGATCCGACAGTGTGAGGTGCAGCGCAGGAGGCAGCGATAAATCGCTAACGCTGCCGTGTGCAAGCGGGCAGTCAGGCGCCTCCCCTGGGTGTAAGTAATCGATGCCGAATTTATGCCCCAGCTGGCTAAGCGTGGCCGGGGTTAACGATGTGAGAGTTGGCATCGGTGCTTACAATGAGGGAGCGTTGAATGAAGTATCCAGAGAACAGACCGTTATTAGCGGTGATCGTAATCATTGGCAGCCTAAAACTCAATGATAGATATTCTCATTATTAGAGATTAGCAGATGTTACTAGCTTCTGCTGTTGTTGAGCTGTGCGGCGGCCATCAGGCCGCCGCTCAACGGATTACTTATCGTCGTGTTACGCGTCGCCAGCGGCAGGCTTTTTCACGGCCGCCGCGTCTTGTGGAGAATGTTCTGACGCTTGTGCAGGCGCCGTGGGTGACGGCGCTGCAGCCTGTTGCGTTTCAATCACCGCTTCCAAGTTTGCCACCTGACGTTCCAGCGCTTCGACGCGCGTTCGTGTGCGCTGCACGACATCCATCAAAATATCGAAATCTTCGCGTGAGACCAGCTCAAGGCGATCAAAAGCACTGCGAACCACTTGCTGTACGCCTTTTTGAATATCTTCCGGCGCTTGAGATGCGCTCTGTAAGCGGTCGCCAATCTGCTGGGCCAGTCGGCTAATACGGTCTTGAGGCACCATGGCTCTCTCCTAATGAGTCATACATAAAAGGTAATTGCTTACTGGTAAGGATACGCAACAGTGGGCGAATTCGCATGTGCCGCGTGCGTTTACTGTCTTGTAGGTGATTTGCATCTAAATAGGGCAGGCAACGTTTGCTTACGCTCTTTTTTGGTGCGTCAGGTCTGTTGTGGTAATGGTTTTACGCAAAATCGGTCATTTAAAACCATCGTTTATTGCGTTAATTGCCTGATTGTAAATAAAAAAAAGTCAGCTGGCACAGTATGCGCATTAACGGTTCAGGTGCTTATTCTGGCGGCTGCGCCGCTACTAATCTAGCAGGACTTATCCAGCAGGGGAGATCCGGGATGAAACTCATCACCGCTATCATCAAGCCATTCAAGCTCGACGACGTCCGTGAAGCACTCGCCGATAACGGCGTGCAGGGCATTACCGTTACCGAAGTAAAAGGCTTTGGCCGTCAGAAAGGTCATACCGAGCTGTATCGCGGTGCCGAGTATGTGGTCGACTTTCTACCTAAAGTGAAAGTGGAAGTGGCTGTAGACGATGATCGCTTAGAGGGCGTGCTGGATGCGATCTGTAACGCTGCTAACAGCGGCAAGATTGGCGACGGCAAAGTCTTTGTGACGCCGCTAGAAGACGTGATCCGTATTCGTACCGGTGAACGCGGCGCAGACGCCGTTTAAACCGCACTCACAGGGTCCTTTTTTAGTTCAACGGGGAACTAACAATGAATGAATTGGCTGATCTTAGCTACGCACTCGATACATTTTACTTCTTAATTTGCGGCGTGCTCGTTATGTGGATGGCCGCTGGTTTCTCCATGCTTGAAGCGGGCATGGTGCGTTCGAAAAACACGGCAGAAATTCTAACCAAAAACATCGCGCTGTTTGCTATTGCCTGCACCATGTACCTGCTGGTTGGCTACTTCATCATGTACTCAAGCTCAGCCGGTGGCTTCCTGCCAAACCTGGGCTTCTTGATTGGTGCCGAAAACAGCGTTGATGCCGTCACCGCAGGTGGCGACGATGCACCGTATTACTCCATGCGAGCCGACTTCTTCTTCCAGGTTGTGTTTGTCGCAACGGCCATGTCGATTGTGTCTGGTGCGGTGGCTGAGCGCATGAAACTGTGGGTATTCCTAGCCTTTGCGGTTGTCATGACCGCGGTGATCTATCCAGTATCTGGCTACTGGACATGGGGCGGTGGTTGGTTGGCTGAAGCGGGCTACTCTGACTATGCCGGTTCGGGCATTGTGCACATGGCAGGGGCTTCCGCTGCGCTGGCCGGTGTATTGGTGCTAGGACCACGTAAAGGTAAGTACGGTAAAGATGGTTCGATTCATGCTATTCCCGGTGCCAACATGCCGCTGGCGGCGCTAGGCACACTGATTCTGTGGATGGGCTGGTTTGGCTTTAACGGTGGCTCAGAGCTGAAAGTGTCGGATATCGGTTCCGCTAACAACGTGGCACAGGTGTTCGTCAACACGAATGCGGCCGCTGCGGGTGGCGTCATTGCCGCGCTTATTCTGGCTAAACTGTGGTTCCGTAAAGCGGACCTCACCATGGCGTTGAACGGTGCATTGGCGGGCCTTGTGGCGATTACTGCCGATCCGCTTTCTCCTTCTGCTTTGAGCGCGGCGATGATTGGCGCGATAGGCGGCATCATCGTTGTCGCTGCCATCGTGACGCTGGACAAGCTGAAGCTGGATGATCCTGTCGGCGCTATCTCGGTTCATGGTGTGGTCGGTATCTGGGGCGTGTTAGCAGTGCCACTGAACAACGCCGATGCAACCTTTGGTGCTCAGATCATTGGCATTGTGGGCATCTTTGCTTGGGTCTTTCTTGCTAGCCTGGTGGTATGGCTGATTCTCAAAGCGATCATGGGCGTGCGCGTTAGTGAAGAAGAAGAGTATGAGGGTGTCGATATCGCTGAGTGTGGTCTCGAAGCTTACCCAGAGTTTAGTGTTAAAAAATAATGAGGTGGCGCCAAAAAGTAATTCCAAGGCGCCTAAATGAGCAAGTGTTGTTCTCATGGCCTCCCCTTTTGGGGAGGCTTTTTTATTCTCCTCCCATAGCGGTGTATGCTGGTCGTTAGCGGGCCATCCGCCGCCGCACAGCAAAGCCCATCACGGCCACCTAGTTAGAGAGGATTCTCGTAATGAAATTGATCACAGCTATTATCAAGCCATTTAAGTTAGACGACGTGCGCGAGTCTCTCTCCGAGATCGGCGTACAGGGCATTACGGTGACGGAAGTTAAGGGCTTTGGTCGTCAGAAGGGCCACACCGAGCTTTATCGCGGCGCTGAGTATGTGGTGGACTTCCTACCTAAAGTGAAGCTGGAAGTAGCGGTAGACGACGATATGGCGGAACAGGTCATTGATGCCATCACTCAGGTTGCTAATACGGGTAAAATTGGTGATGGGAAAATCTTCGTCATGCCGCTAGAGCAGGTCATTCGCATTCGTACCGGTGAAACGGGCAAAGACGCAGTTTAAACGCTGGTGAGTTGTAAATTGTAAGTGATAGGTAGTAAGTAGCACAAAGCCCCTGTGGAGCATCTCCAGCAGGGGCTTTGTATGAGTGATGCGATCATTCTAGCGGCCCAACTTTTTCCTATTCACCACTCACTCATTACGATTCACGCCTCACTTCTCGACGAATGCACGCTCAATCACGTAGTCGCCGGGTTCGCCCATGCGCGGCGAAATATTCAGCCCCAGCTCATCAAGTAAGGCACTGGTGTCGTCTAGCATCGCAGGACTGCCGCAGATCATCGCGCGGTCTTGACGCGGATCAATGGGCGGCAGGCCGGTATCTGCAAACAGCTTGCCCGAACGGATGTGGTCGGTCAGGCGTCCCATGGTGTGAAACTCTTCACGGGTGACGGTGGGGTAGTAAACCAGCTTTTTAGCAATATCCTCGCCCAGATACTCGTGGGACGGCAGCTCTTTGGTGATGAAGTCAGCATAGGCTAATTCAGAGACTTCACGCACGCCGTGGATCAGCACCACTTTTTCATAGCGCTCGTAAACTTCAGGGTCTTGAATCAGGCTCATAAAGGGCGCAAGGCCCGTACCGGTAGACAGCATATACAGATTGCGGCCCGGCAGCAGATCGTCGCAGACCAGCGTGCCAGTGGGCTTGCGGCTAACCATAATCTGGTCGCCCACTTGTAAGTGCTGCAAGCGTGACGTTAACGGGCCATCGGGCACCTTGATACTGAAGAACTCTAGGTGGTCTTCATAGTTGGGGCTGGCAATCGAGTAAGCACGCATTAACGGCTTGCCGTTGACTTCCAGGCCGATCATTACAAACTGACCCGTTTTGAAGCGAAGGCTGCGTTCACGCGTGGTGCGAAAACTAAATAGCGTGTCGTTCCAGTGGTGAACGCTGAGGACTTCTTCTAGGGCAAACTTGCTCATGCGAATCTCCATTAACCGATGCGGTGACTCAACTGCCGCAGCGTTATTCTTTAAAAGAATAAAAATGATTAAATATGTTGCCGGTAATTCTAAGTGAATAGTGATATATCTGTTAATCGAATTATATTGATAACTCTTATCTGTAAAATAGATATAGGCCGAATTTATGCACTACACCCTGCGTCAATTGGAAGTGTTTGTGGCGGTAGCTCAGCATGAAAGCGTTTCTCAGGCGGCGCGGGCACTCGTGATGTCGCAGTCAGCGACCAGTACATCGCTGGCTGAGCTTGAGCGCCAGTTTGACTGCCAACTGCTGGACCGAGTGGGTAAGCGCTTAAAGCTAAACGCCTTGGGGTTTCAACTATTGCCCAAAGCCGTCGCGTTGCTAGACCGCGGGGAAGAGATAGAAGAGCTGCTACGCGGGCAGCAGGGCGTGGGGTCGCTGGATGTGGGGGCTACGCTGACGATAGGTAACTATTTGGCCACTCTTTTAATCAGCGACTTTATGCAGCGTCATCCCGGCAGCCGCGTGCGCCTGGCGGTGCGCAATACCCGCCATATTATCGAAGGCGTGCGTCAGCACTCGCTGGATTTAGGGCTGATTGAGGGGCAGTGCGACGATGACATGATCATTAGCCAGCCGTGGGTAGAAGACGAGCTGTGTGTCTTTTGCTCGCCGCGCCACCCGCTGGCAGGCCTGGAGCATCTGGAGCTTGAGCAGCTGTTGCGTGAGGACTGGATCATGCGTGAAGAGGGCTCCGGCACGCGTATGACACTCGAGCACGCCGCCCGCCACCGGCGCAGCCGGTTCAATACCCTGTTGGAACTTGAACATACTGAGGGCATTAAGCGTGCCGTGGAGTCGGGTTTAGGCATTGGCTGCGTTTCGCGCCTGGCGCTGCGCGATGCCTTTAGGCGCGGCAGCTTAGTACCACTGCCCACGCCGGAGTTGGATCTAAAGCGCCAATTCACGTTTATCTGGCACCGGCATAAATACCTCACGACGGGCGTGCGCGAGTTTCTGCGCCTCTGCCGTGAGATGACGGCCGGCGCCAAGCGCAGCGACGATATCTCGCTGCCGCCGATTCCTTAGTCGTTTAGATGATTGCTTAACTGTTCGCTTAACGTAAATCGCTGACGGCAGCCTGGATATCTTCAAGTGATGCTTTACTAAGATCTTTCGAGAGCGAGTGAATGACTAGCTTCTGAGTGGGGCCGTCGATTTTTTCGCGCAGTAGGCCTAGAAACTTGGGTGGTGCCACCATGATGAGCTTCTCCATGTGGTTATCCACACGGGCGTTATAAAGGCGATTGGCAACCTCTTTCGCAAAGAGCTCGTTTTCATGTTTGGAGGCCGAACCTTCTTCTCCAGCTGAGCGCGACGTGGTGGACGTAGCGTCGTGCATGTCGCCGCGCCGATCGGTGACCAGATCCCCTTCGTGCAGCCGTCCTTGTGCGTGAACCAGGCTTTCGTTCTCTTCAAGCGTCAGCGCATCACGCGTAAAGATACGAGCGCGAGCGGCGTCGGCTACCACAATATAGGTTGTCATCACTGTGCATCCTCCTGGTCATTGATGGTGTTTTAACCATGGCAAGCGTTTGACGATAGGTCAAACGCTTGCACAATCTTCTACAGCACCTTGCTACGTAGAAGGCTGGTAATGGCCTCACCAATCAGCACCAGCACGATGATCGCAATCAATATCGTCGCCACGGTTGGCCAAGCGAAAGTATCAATAGCGCCCTGCAAAATAACCCCGATGCCACCCGCACCAACAAGCCCCAGTACCGTCGATTCACGGATGTTGATGTCCCAGCGCAGTATTACAATGGCAAAAAAGGCGGGCATGACTTGCGGCACAATTGCATAGGCAATCACCTTGGCTTTGGACGCGCCGGTGGCTTCCATCGCTTCTACCGGCTTGCGGTCGATCTCCTCAATGGCTTCGCCCATCAACTTGCCGATAAAACCGATAGAGCGAAACACGATGGCGAGAATACCCGCTAACACGCCGGGGCCAAAAATGGCCACAAACAGCAGTGCCCAAATGATGGTATTCACCGAGCGGCTGGAGACGAGTATGAAACGCCCCAACCATAGGCATGCACGATTTGGCGTGGTGTTTTGTGCGGCAATGAAAGCCACCGGTAGTGCTAAAAAGATAGTTAGGAAAGTGGCCAGAGTCGCGATGTGCACGGTCTCGATCAGCGCTGCGATAATACTGTTGAAACCCGCTGCACTGGGTGGCCACATGCGCACGCCCAGGTTAGAGATTTGATTCGGTGCGTCCCATACCCAGGGCCAGAAAATATCAATATCGCGCACGGCCCACACCACCAGCATGACGGTGGCGAGCAGTACGGCGTAGCGAGTAAGGCGCTGTTTGCGGTCATAGCGTTGCCAAATGCGATCGGCAAGCTGCTGTGCGTGATCTACCATATTTTTTTCCTTACCCAGCCGCTGACACCTTCACTGAGCAAAATGACCGCGATGATAATGAGCAAAATCGCAAAGGCGAAATCGTAGTCGTAGCGCCCAAAGGCATTCATCAGCGTGCCCCCAATGCCGCCAGCGCCGACAATCCCTACGACCGCTGAGGCACGCAGGTTGCTGTCAAGTTGGTACATCGAAAGGCCCACTTGGCGCGGCAGAATCTGTGGAAATACCGCATAGAGCAGAATGGCTACATAGCCTGCCCCGGCGGCCTTCATGGCTTCCACTTGGCCCCAGTCTATTTCTTCGATTTCCTCAGCGAGCAGTTTGCCCACAAAGCCAATCGAGTAGAGGGTTAGCGTGAGAATACCTGCCAGCGGGCCAAACCCAACGGCGGCCACAAAGAGGATCGCCACAATCACCGGGTGAAAACTGCGCGATATAATAATCACCGCTCTTCCGATGATATAAATAGGCATCGGGGCGATATTGCGTGCGGCCATCACCGCAAAGGGAATCGACAGAAAAACCCCCAGCAGGGTGGCCAAAATAGCGATTTGAAAGCTCTCTTTAAACCCCGTAATGAGCAGCCCATAGCGCTCTAGATTAGGAGGAAAGCCGCCGCTAAATATACGCGCAGCGCGGGGTAGGCCTTCAGAAATACGCGCCCAGTTGAACGGTAGCGAGCCAAAGGCCCACACCAAGTACACCGCTGCGACAATGATTAGCCCGTAGCGCAGCAGAGGGTTAGCGATAAACGGTGGCTTTTTCCACGTGCGTGGCGTCGTTGGATGGGCGTCAGGCGGAGTCATGGGAGCGCTCCTCGACGGGCGTATCCGTGATTGCATCGTCTGGCGCTTCAATGCCCCCGTAGATGGCATCTAAGGCGTCTTTATTGAAGTCCGCGGGCAGGCCATCAAAAATCATTTTGCCGTGGCGTAAACCGACAATCCGTTCGGTGTAGGTTTTTGCCTGAGCAACGTTGTGGATATTAATCAGCACCGGCAGCGAGAGCTCGCTGGCCAAACTTTGCAGCAAGATCATAATCTGCTCAGACGTGCGCGGGTCCAATGAGGCCGTGGGCTCATCGGCCAGCAGGACTTCAGGCTCTTGCATAAGCGCACGTACTACGCCGACCCGCTGGCGCTCGCCACCAGAAAGCTCATCGGCCCGCTTATTGGCATAATGGGCAATACCGACGCGCTCCATCAGCACAAACGCGCGTTCAATGTCTTCCTTGGGATAGCGACGCGAAATCGCCTGGTAAAGATTGACGTAACCTAGCCGTCCGGCCAGCACATTTTCCATCACGGTTAAGCGGTCTAAAAGATTAAAGCCTTGGAACACCATGCCAATCTTGCGTCGGGCGCGGCGTAAATCACCGCCTTTCAAATTTACAAGCTCAGTGCCGTTGAGTTTGATAGAGCCGGAGGTCGGCTCGACCAGACCGTTGATACATCTCAGCATGGTGCTTTTGCCTGCACCTGAGGCGCCTACAATAGAAACAACGCTGTTTCCTTCTACCTTTAGGTCAAGCCCTTTAAGTACGGCTTCATCGTGGCCATAACGTTTGACCAGATTGGTAATTTCCAGCATGTGTTCGCTTCCATCGTCGAGAAAATAACCGCACCGCCAGTAGCGGTGCGTTACGTTTTACTCTTCCAGGTTTTCGGGCGTATAGCTCACGTTATTAGCTGCCTGGATGGTGCGAATCACCTGCCAGTTGTCTTTGTAGTTGATAGGAATAAACTTCTCGACGCCTTCGAACTCTTCGCCAAGCTCGGTGCCAGTAAAGTCAAAGGTGAAAAAGGCTTCTTCTATTTTTTCGACTAAAGCGGGATCTAGGTTGTAAGCGTAGTTATAGGAGGTGGTGGGGAAGCGGTCAGACTCGTAGATCAGGCGCACGTCGTCGGCATCGTAGAGGCCACGTGTGGCCATCCGATCAACCACTTCAGAGGCGACGGGGGCGGCATCATAATCTTTCGCCACAACGCCGAGCATCGACTGATCGTGACTTCCTGAATAGACCACTTCGTAGTCTTCATCCGGGGTAATGCCAAGCTCGGGCAGCAGTGCGCGGGGCGCTAAGTTGCCCGAGTTGGACGTTGGCGATGTGTGGGCGACGCGCTTGCCTTTTAAATCTGCCAGCTCGTGAATATCGGAGTCCACGTGCGTAAACAGCTGTAACGTGTAGCCAAACTGCCCGTCATCTGATCCCATCAGCGCGAAGGGAACGGCGCCAGCAAGGTTAACTGCAAAAGGCGTGGGGCCTGTGGAGAAGCCGGCGATGTGTAGCCGGCCGCTGCGCATAGCCTCTACCTGGGCAGCGTTAGACTGCACCGCGAAAAAGCGTACGTCGCGCTCGGTGACCTCTGCTAGATGATCAATGAACGGCTGCCAGATATCGGTATAGATCGCGGGATCTTCGACCGGCGTGTAGGCAAAAATCAGCGTATCTGGATTGGCCCACTCCGCCTCATCAGCGGGAAGGTCGGCGACCATATCACCATTTTCATCACAATAAATGGCGTCTAAATCACCACGCTCACATTCCGCATAGGCGTGGGTAGACAGCAGGGCTAGCGGAAGCAGGGATGCCGCGGTCAGCATTGCAAGCGGGCGCTTGCAGAAAAGCGAAGTTGCCATAGTGAGCCTCATTTGTGCGTTGTTTTTGTGTCTTGCTGTTTTATTAAAGCCTTGCTGCTTTTTACTGCTTGATGCGTCTTTGAATGCAGCGTGTCTTTGAAAACTGAGTAGTTATTTCGCTTTGTAATCTTCGTGGTTTTCACTTGAGGCGACGCAAACTACGTTTCGTAAGTGGACATTTTGCACGAAGAATGGTTATTTCCGAAAACAGACACCTTCAATTTAGGGTTTAAGACGAACTTATGTCAAATACTTTACAGTCACTCTCAGACCATTGGCGTAACCGCTATTTATTAATGCGTCATGGACATAGCCAGGCGAATCAGCAAGGGCTGATCATTAGTGCGCCTGAGCGCGGGGTAGCCGATTATGGTCTTTCCGAACATGGCGAGCAGCAGCTTGCCCAGGTGGTGGTCGACTGGCAGTGGCCTAGGCCCACGCGCGTTATCCATTCTGATTTCCTGCGCACTACTCAGACTGCTGCCCGCGTGGCCGCTGCGTTTGGACTAGCCCTCAGCGTGGATACGCGTTTACGAGAACGCCATTTCGGCGAGTTAGATGGGCTGGGAGACGAACATTATCCCCGTATATGGGCATTAGATGCTCAGGATGCCGAGCATCAACAATATCAGGTTGAAGCCGTTAGCAGCGTTGCCGGGCGTATGCAGGCGGTGATCCGTGAGTGGGAGCAAAAGGTCAGCGGAGAAACGATCTTGCTGGTTAGCCACGGTGATCCGTTGCAAATCCTATTGACCGCCCTGGCTGAAAAGCCACTGAGCCAGCATCGCCAGCAAACGCCGTTGATGCCAGCCAGTATTACGCCGCTAGGCGCGCAGAAGTAAGCGAAATATAGGCGTCAAAAAGCATGCATAGTCGCCAAGTGGTTAGTGGCCTAGGATCTGGCTTAAGAACAGCTGGGTCCGCTCTGACTGCGGGTTATTGAAGAACGGTTCAGGCGCGTTCTCTTCTATAATTTGCCCTTGATCCATAAAGATCACCCGGTCAGCCACTTTTTTGGCGAAGCCCATTTCGTGAGTAACACAGATCATGGTCATGCCTTCTTCCGCAAGCTCGACCATAACGTCGAGTACTTCCTTGATCATCTCAGGGTCAAGTGCAGAGGTAGGCTCGTCAAACAGCATCACGTCGGGATGCATACACAGCGAGCGGGCAATCGCCACACGCTGCTGCTGGCCGCCTGAAAGCTGCCCCGGATACTTAGTGGCCTGCTCGGCAATGCGCACCCGTTCCAGATACTCCATGGCTAGCGCTTCGGCCTCTTTGCGGGGCTTCTTTTGCACCCACATTGGCGCGATACAGCAGTTTTCCAGCACCGTTAAGTGAGGAAACAGGTTGAAGTGCTGAAACACCATGCCGACACTGCGGCGAATCTGCTCAATGCGTTTCACATCCTGGGTCAGCGGTATGCCGCCCACCACGATTTCACCCTTTTGATGCTCTTCAAGATGGTTGATGCAGCGAATTAACGTTGATTTACCCGAGCCCGAGGGGCCGCAGACCACGATCCGCTCGCCACGCTTTACTTCCAGATAGATATCACGCAGTACGTGGAAATCGCCGTACCACTTGTTGACGTTGCGCATCTCGACCATCAGGTCAGAAGCGTTGATGGCTGCTTGTGTCATATTGTCATCCTGCTCACAATCGGGTGTTAAAACGGATGTTAAAAAAGTGAAAAGCGGCGTTAGTGCTGATGGCCGGTATTGAGCTTGCGTTCTAAGTACTGGCTATAGCGCGACATGCTGAAACAGAAAGTCCAGAACACGAATGCGGCAAAGACATAGCCCTCTAGCGAGAAGCCCAGCCAGTTCGAGTCGGAAAGCGCCGCTTGCACTATGCCCAGCAGGTCAAACAACCCGATGATCATGACCAACGTGGTGTCTTTAAACAGTGAGATAAACGTATTAACGATGCCGGGGATCATCATTTTTAACGCCTGAGGCATGACGATCAGGCCCATACGTTTCCAATAGGTCATACCTAACGCCGCTGCGGCCTCGTCCTGGCCTTTGGGGATGGCCTGTAGGCCGCCGCGAATAACTTCCGCCATATAGGCACTCTGGAACAGCGTTAAGCCGATCAGGGCACGCACAAGGCGGTCCACGCTGATTTCGGAAGGTAGGAACAGTGGCAGCATCACCGAGGCCATAAACAAAATGGTGATGAGTGGGACGCCGCGCCAAAACTCGATAAAAATCACGCAGAACGTTTTGACGATAGGCATGTTCGAGCGACGCCCGAGCGCTAATACAATGCCAATAGGTAGTGCCCCTACCATGCCGACGGTGGCCAATAGCAGCGTCAGCATCAGACCACCCCAGCGATGCGTTGAAACACGCGGCAGATCAAAGTAGCCGCCGTGTAGAAGCACGTAGGCGATCACTGGGAATACCAGCAGAGCCAATAGCGCCACCCAACGTTTAAACGGCAGGCGTGGAATGACCATCCAGGCAATAATGGCCGCAAACATGGCAAACACAGTATTGGGCCGCCAGTACTCGCTGCTGGGGTATAGGCCGTACATGAACTGTGAAAAACGCGCGTTAATGAATACCCAGCAAGCGCCTGCTCGAGAGCAGTCTTCGCGGCTGGAGCCCACCCAGTCAGCATCAATAAAGGCCCATTGCAGCGTGGGGACGACCAATAGATACAGCACATACAGCCCCAAGAGCGTGAAGATGCTATTGACGGGCCCATTGAACAGGTTGCCGCGCAGCCAGGCGATCGGGCCAATCGTGCCTTTAGGCGCCGGACGCTGAGGGATGGTGTCTTTGTTGTGAATCATGGTGTCGCCTCCGGCCTAGCGTTCAACCAGCGCAACGCGAGCGTTGAACCAGTTCATGAACATGGACACCAGCAAGCTGATGACAAGATAAACCGCCATGGTCATTGCAATAACTTCGATTGCCTGACCGGTCTGATTGAGCGTAGTGCCGGCAAACACCGACACTAGGTCGGGGTAGCCGATGGCAGTGGCCAGTGACGAGTTCTTAATCAGGTTGAGATATTGGCTAGTGAGCGGCGGAATGATGACGCGCATGGCCTGTGGAATGACCACCAGACGTAATACCAGTTTGCGCGGCAAGCTCAGTGCCTGTGCCGCTTCCGTCTGTCCATGGGGAATAGCCTGGATACCTGAGCGCACAATTTCAGCTATAAACGATGCGGTATAGATCGACAGTGCCAGCCACAGCGCCAGGAACTCTGGAATGATGGTCATGCCGCCTCGGAAATTAAAGCCGCGCAGTTCAGGCATTTCCCAGGTGATCGGCACGCCGGTGGCGATTAGCACCAGCAGCGGCAGGCCAAAAATGATTACCAGCGATATCAAACCGGCGGGCAGGCGTTTGCCGGTGGCTTCATGACGGCGCCTGTTCCAAATAATCAATGCGATGCTGGCAATGATCGCGACTACAAACGTAGCGGGAATCAGACCAAAACCGGATTCAAACAGCGGCTGGGGTAGATAAAGCCCGCGAACATTCAGAAAGAACGCTTCACCAAAGGCCATGCTATCCCGGGCGCCGGGCAGCGTGCGCAGTACCGCGAAATACCAGAAAAAGATCTGCAGCAGCACGGGAATGTTTCGAAAAGTTTCAATATAGGCGTTGGCTAAGCGTGCGATCAGCCAGTTGGGTGACAAACGCGCTATGCCGACGGTAAAGCCAATAATTGAAGCGGCGATGACGCCCAGCCCGCCGACCAGCAGTGTATTGATCAAACCAACCACGAAGGTGCGGCCGTAGGAGCTTTGCGAGGAGTAATCGATCAGGCTTTGAACAATGCCGAAGCCCGCCGTGTTACTCAAAAATCCAAAGCCGGTGGTAATGCCCCGAGCATTCAAGTTGGCTTGGGTATTGTGAATGATGTAGGCCAGAAAAGCCGCGACAACGGCGACTAAAATGATTTGGAAAATAAGCGCGCGCTTAGCGCGATCTCGCCAAAACGGCGGCTTATGGCCGGCGGGGCGAATGTTGGGTCTTACCGACATGGATGGCGTCTCCGCTATACGGAAGGTCAATCAGATGGCCCGCCCATTCCTTGCAATGGAGATTGGAAAAGTCGGCGGGCCAGGGTCAAGCGAGACGCTTAGCGAATCGGAGGAGCGTACTGGAAGCCACCGGCGTTCCAAAGGGCGTTCACACCGCGCTCAATTTCAAGCGGAGAGCCCATGCCGACGTTACGTTCAAAGCTTTCAGCGTAGTTACCAACCTGGCTGATAATGTTGTAAGCCCAGTCAGCCTCTAAGCCCATGCCTTCGCCATAGTTACCGTCTTGGCCGAGCAGGCGAGCCACGTCCGGATTTTCAGAGTTGAGCATTTCCTCAGCATTTTCGCTGGTCACACCGTATTCTTCGGCGTTAATCATCGCGAACAGCGACCACTTAACGATGTTAAACCACGTGTCATCGCCTTGACGCACGACGGGGCCAAGCGGCTCTTTAGAAATAATCTCAGGCAGAATGACCGCGCCTTCGGGGTCGTCAAGCTGGATACGCAGCGCTGCTAACTGAGAGGTGTCGGAGGTCAATACATCGCAGCGCCCGGCCTGGAAGCCGCCAACGGTTTGCTCAGAGGTATCGAAAACGATGGGGTCAAATTCCATATCGTTGGCGCGGAAGTAATCGGCCACGTTCAATTCGGTAGTGGTGCCCGTTTGGATGCAGATAGCCGCGCCATCAAGTTCCATTGCACCGTTAATGCCAAGGTCGCGGCTAACCATAAAGCCGATACCATCGTAGAAGTTAACCCCTGCGAAATTTAGGCCCAGGGTGGTGTCTCGAGTAGTGGTCCAGGTGGTGTTGCGCGAAAGGACATCCACTTCGCCCGACTGCAGCGCGGTAAAGCGCTCAACGGCGTTAAGGGAGATATAGTTCACTGCGTCAGCATCGCCGAGAACCGCTGCGGCGACTGCACGGCATACATCAACGTCCAGGCCTTGCCAGTTACCGTCGCCATCCGGTGCAGAAAAGCCCGGCAGGCCGTCACTCACGCCACACTGAACGGCCCCGCGCTCGATGGTATCTTCTAAGACGTCTGCTTGAGCCGTTGCTATTCCCGCTAACGTCATTGAGCCAGCAGACGCTAGTAGCACGAGGTGTTTTTTGTTCAACATGTAGTTCCCCTTGAATCAATTAGAATCCTGAATTCCCAGAATCACGCATGCCAGAGCATGTAACTAAACCTAGCAAGTAAGATGCCAACAAGGGTACAGGCGCTAATTCAGCGCTTTTCAACGCTAATCAACGAATTCGAGACGAACGTCTAGGTGCAAAAAATGAGACTGCCCATTTGCTCTTGCACCTTTCTAGGGCAGAACAAGATGGGCAGTGGAAAACGAAGGGCTAAAAGGGCGTTATTTACTCGGCCGCGAATGCCTTGCGCATAAACGGCGGTAGCACGAGCGCGCCACGGTGGGCATCAACGCTGTAATACTCCAGCGGCAGGCAGTGGCTTGAGGCGTCCTGTTCGCGGAACGCATTAACGTCGATCGATTTACCGGCCAGCGTCACGCTCCACCAGCCTGAGGGATAAACCGGCTGCGGGAAGGGCAGCGTAGCAACGCTATCAAAGCCGGCTTCTTGCATATCGTGGCGCAGCTCGCGAATAATCGACCCGCTGTGATAAAGCGGCGACTCGCTCTGTTGCACCATTACGCCGCCACTTTTCAAAATGCGGTGACAGCGCTTTAGGAAGTCAGTTTTAAACAGCCCTTCGGCGGGACCAACCGGGTCGGTGGAGTCGATAATTAACACGTCGATGCTCTCATCCGGTGCATCGTCGACCCACTTCACTCCATCGGCGAAAAGCAGCTCGGCCCGCGGGTCGTTGTTCGACGCCACCAGCGTAGGGAAAAAGCGTTGTGATGCTTTGGTAACCTCTTCATCGATATCGATCTGGGTGACTTTTTCAACGCCAGGGTGGCGCAGCACTTCTTTTAAAGTGCCACAGTCGCCGCCGCCAATAATCACTACACGCTTAGGATCTTGGTGGGTAAACAGCGCCGGGTGCGCAATCATCTCGTGATAAAGAAAATTATCGCGATCCGTCAACATCACGCAGCCATCCAGCACCATTAAGTTGCCGTAGGTTTCGGTGGCGTAGACTTCCAAGTGCTGGTACAGACTCTGCACATCCAGCAACTTTTCAGAAATCTTCAGTGAGAAAGCACTGCCGTGGCTATCAAAGACTTCGGTAAACCACTGGTCGTCGCGTAATTCGCTCATCAATTGGCTCCTGGATGCGTGACGTTGGATGGGGTCGAAATATCCCGATGATACTGCGGACTTAGCTCGTGCAGCGCCTCCATGAAGGCAGTGACGTTATCCGGATTGGTAAACTGGCTAATACCGTGACCCAGATTAAAAACGTGGCCTGGGCCATGGCCATAGCTTTCCAGCACGCGGGCGACTTCGGTGCGAATCGCGGAAGGGCGGGCAAACAGCACGTTGGGGTCCAGGTTGCCTTGTAGCGCGACTTTATGACCAACGCGAGCGCGAGCATCGGAAAGCTCGGTGGACCAGTCGATACCCAGCGCATCGGCACCGGCGTCGGCGATGTGCTCCAGCCACTGGCCGCCGTTTTTGGTGAACAGAATCACCGGCACGCGGCGCCCGTCGTGCTCGCGGATCAGCCCTGCCACGATCTGCTTCATATAGCGCAGCGAAAACTCAAGGAAGGCAGGCGTTGAAAGCGCGCCGCCCCAGGTATCAAAAATCTGCACCGCCTGGGCACCCGCGCGAATCTGCGCATTCAGATAGTCGGTCACCGACTGCGCCAGCGTATCCAGCAGCTGGTGCAGAGTGTCTGGCGTGTCATAGAGCATGGTTTTCAAGTGGCGGAAATCTTTACTAGAGCTGCCTTCCACCATGTAAGTCGCCAGTGTCCAGGGGCTGCCAGAGAACCCGATCAGCGGCATGCGCCCGTTCAGCTCACGGCGAATAGTCGACACCGCGCGCATCACGTAATCTAGGTCGCGCTCGGCATCGGGCACGCTCAGCGCGTCAACGTCTGCCTGGGTGCGTACCGTTTTACGAAATTTAGGGCCTTCGCCAGTTTCAAAGTACAGGCCAAGCCCCATCGCATCCGGAATGGTTAAAATATCCGAAAACAAGATAGCCGCATCCAATGGATAGCGCTCCAGAGGCTGGAGAGTTACTTCGCAGGCCAGATCTTGATTGCGGCACAGGTCCATAAAGCTGCCCGCATCGGCCCGTCTGGCGCGGTATTCTGGCAGGTAGCGGCCAGCCTGACGCATCATCCATACCGGCGTGCGGTCCACGGGCTGACGCGCCAGCGCGCGAAGAAAACGATCATTTTTCAACGGTGTACTCGTCATAAACACTTGCTCTTAGGAAATTTGCCCGCATTGTATGGGGGTAATTGTACTTGAAGTTGTACTTGAAGATAGGCGCGAGAGCGGCTTACCGCGTGGCAAAATCGTCGCACCCAGCCAATTTTTCTCCGCTATTTAGCCGTCTAACCACCGTGAGGCGGGCGCCGCTTCCTGATAGAATACTTGCCTACTTTGCCAACACTGGTGTGGTTAACTGGTTTGGTTAATCAACGAGGTAACCTGTGACCATTCGCTTCATTGCCGCTTCCCGACTGCCCACGCCCTGGGCCACTTTTACTATGCATGGCTTCGAAGATGAGGCTACTGGCAAAGATCATATCGCGCTAACGCTGGGTGACGTGACCGGCGATGAGCCGGTACTTGGGCGCGTGCACTCTGAGTGTTTGACCGGCGATGCGCTGTTCTCAATGCGCTGCGACTGTGGCTATCAGTTGCAGGAGGCGCTCAAACGCATCGCTGAAGAGGGCCGCGGTGTACTGTTTTATCTGCGCCAAGAAGGACGCGGCATTGGGCTTTTAAACAAAATTCGTGCTTATAATCTGCAAGACCAAGGTGCTGACACGGTAGAAGCCAACGAGCAGCTCGGCTTTGGTGCCGATATGCGCCGATACGATCTGTGCGTACCCATGCTCAATCACCTAGGCGTTACATCGCTACGCTTAATGACCAACAACCCGCGTAAGGTTGACGCGCTCACCCGCGACGGTGTCAACGTAGTAGAGCGCCTGCCTATCACGACCGGCCTAAACCCCCATAACGAACACTATCTTTCGACCAAAGCGGGCAAGCTGGGTCACATGATGGCTCTGGATGATTTTACCCGCGCCAGCGATGTGGATATTGAGCGTAAAGGCTAGGTGAGCGGGCGGTATCAGGCTAAAAGTAGGGGCGCCATTGCTATGGCGTTAGCCCTTCTTACTCATCCGGTGAGAAGGGATAAACTTCATTTGATTCTGTCTTACCGTCGCGTTGACGCGCCCGAAGGTCTCGATAGACCGCGGTGCGCATAATCAGCATTGCCACGACAGGCGCTGTGAGCAAAATGAACGCGGTGATGAGTAGCTCGTGAATCACTAAGCGCGACTGCAGCGCGGTAAAGAACAGCATTGATGCGATTAAAATGCAGCCAGCGCCTAGAGTAACCGTGATCGCCGGGCCATGGATACGCTGAAAAAAGTGCGGCAAACGCACCAGGCCTATCGCGCCAATTAGTACTACCAGGCTGCCCAGCACCAGCAGCAGAGTGACGGGCAGGCTGACCCATAAGGGTAGGCTTGCAAAGTCAGGGCTCATTCGATCACCTCGCCGCGCATTAAGAATTTCGTGAGTGCCACCGTCGATACAAACCCCATCAATGCGATGAGCATGGCCGCTTCAAAATAAATCAGATTACCAAAACGCAGGCCTAGCGCTAACGCGAGCAGCATTGCGCACATCCATAGCGTGTCCAGTGCGAGCACTCGGTCTTGCGCGGTGGGGCCAAGCAGCAGGCGCACGACGCACAGCAGCATCGCCAGCAGGATACACACCAGCGTGAAGTTGATGGCTAACGATAAAAGGGCCGTCATTGGCGCGCGCTCCTATACATTGTCGAAGATCTCAATCAACGGTTTCTCGTAGCGTGTCTTGATGGTGTCGACCCACCATTGGGCGTCGTGAAGATCAAACACATGCAGCACCAAATCATGGGTGTCGGGTAAAATTTCTACCCACACCGTACCCGGCGTAGAGTTAATCAGACACGACAGCAGCGCTAAGCCGTGAGAATGCTTCAAGTCCAGCGGCACTTTAATAAACTGTGAATTAAGCCCTTGAGGCTTGGTTAGGAGAATGATCCGGCTCACGTTGAAGCAGGAGCGAATAATCTCTATTAGCGATAGCGTCAACAGGCGCGCCATCACCAGTGGCTTTCTAAACGGTACCGGCGTCATCGGGCGCAGCGGCTTGGTCATTAAGGGCGCGGCAATCGCAAGTAGTGAGCCAAGCAGAATCTGGGCGGGCGCTACGCTCTGGTTGAGCATTAGCCACATAGCCAGCAGGGCAGCGGACAGCATCGGCGAGGGTAGCCAGCGGTGCAGGCTCATGTGCGTTCTCCCAACGGCTCTTGGGTGATCACCGGGGCAGACTCAATGCGCTCAATATACAGGCCCGGTTGATGAAGCGGCTCAGCGCTACGCTCCAGATAGGCCACGGTAGGCCCCGCCTGGGCGGTTAGCAGCACGCAGAGCAGCAGCAGTGCAGTGATGGGTGCCACCTCCGAGCGCTGTAAGTGCGGTGCCGTGGTGTGTTTAGTGGCCCAAAAGGTGCGCACGCCAAAGCGCATCAGCGAAATAATGCCCGCCAAACCTGAAAGCACTATCAGCGTCAGTAGCAGCCAGGTCACCATGCCGGTCGACATTCCTTGTGGATTGAGCAAGGTATGCATCAGGCCAAATTTCGCCACAAAGCCCGATAGCGGCGGCAAGCCGGTGATCACCAGCGCGCATCCGGCGAAGGCGAGCCCTAAAAACGCCAGCGCGCCTGGAATAGGTACACCCACCGGCTCGTCAGGCTTGTCATCAACGGCAAAGGCCTCCATGGTAAGCGCGAGCATCGCCGCGCCGGGCGTTCTGATCCGCTCAACCAGCTCAATTAGCAGCAGGAACGCCGCGACGGCGAGCGTCGAGCTAATCATATAAAACAGCGCAATGTTGATGAGTTCGGGCTGCCCGTAGCCTACCGCTGCTAACAGCGTGCCGGACGAGATGACCGCAGCATAGCCGGCCATACGGCCTGGCTCTTGGCTGGCCAATAAC
Source organism: Halomonas sp. (assembly GCF_052095695.1). Lineage (GTDB taxonomy): Bacteria > Pseudomonadota > Gammaproteobacteria > Pseudomonadales > Halomonadaceae > Vreelandella. The sequence continues at coordinate 69,559 of NZ_JBQDLQ010000002.1, read as the reverse complement.
CCAATGGTACCGAATGCCAGCGTTGCGAGCCCGCCCCATAGCAATAGATCGAAGCCAAAGCCTGCCGCCGGACCATCCGAGAACAGCAGCAGCCACAGACGCAGCAGTACGTACACGCCAATCTTGGTCATCAGTACCATCATCGCGGCCACCGGCGGCGATGCGGCTGAATAGGTGGTGGGTAGCCAGAATCCCAGCGGCCACATAGCGCTTTTGGTCAAAAAGGCGAGCGCTAGAATAACAACGCCAATTTTCAGCAGCACCAGGTCTTCGGCGGCTAACAGATCTAAACGCGCGGCGAGGTCGGTCATGTTTAAGGTGCCGGTCGTTGCGTAAATCAGCGCCACTCCTATTAAGAAGCAGAACGATGCCAGCAAATTGACCACGATATATTGCATGCCCGCACGGATGCGCCGGGTGTTGTAGCCGTGCAGCACTAACCCGTAGGAGGCTGCCAGCATGACCTCAAAAAAGACGAATAGATTGAACAGGTCATTGGTCAGAAAAGCGCCATTAATGCCCATTAATAAGAATTGAAACAGCGAGTGAAAGTGAACGCCGATACGGCTCCAGCGCGACATCGAAAACACTAACGAGGCGATTGCCAGCACTGACGTCAGCAACATCATCACCGCGGTCAGCCGGTCGACCAGCAGCACAATACCGAAGGGCGCCGCCCAGTTAGCTGAGAGATAAATGCCAATGCCGTTGGGCCAGTATTCGCGGTCAGACAGGTAAAGCAGCACCAGTGAAATTACTAGCAAAGAGACGGTGCTGACAAGATTAATAAGAAACTTACGCTCATGGCGTCGCTCGTTAATCAAGATCAGCAGTGCGCCGCATAGCAAGGGTACTAATACCGGGGCAAGGATGAGGTGTTGAACCCACGGTAGGCTCATTTATCCATCTCCTTACCATCGACATGGTCCGTGCCGGTTAAACCGCGTGCGCCGATCATCACTACTAGATAGAGGGCGGTGGTCGCAAAGCCGATGACAATCGCCGTTAACACCAGTGCCTGCGGCAGCGGGTCAGCGTACAGCGAAGGGTCAATTGCGCCTTCACCTAGCGTCAGCGGTGCTTGATTGATCGAGAGGCGGCCCATAATGAAAATAAACAGGTTTACCGCGTAGGAAATGAGCAGCAGGCCGGTAATGACCTGGAAAGAGCGTGGGCGCAGGATCAGCCAGACGCCAGCGCCAAACATGATGCCAATGGCAATCGCTATGACGGCTTCCATCAGTTGGCCTTCTTGTTGATAACGGGGGCGGTGTTACTAATGGGCAGACGATGGCTACGCACCGATTGGTGAGCCAAAGCCACGAGAATCAAGATTGTTGATCCTACCACTACGCCAAAGACGCCTAAATCGAAAACAAAGGCGCTGGGTAGGTGAATCTCGCCCAGTATCGGCAGCGTCATATGGGCAGTGTGCGTGGTTAAGAAGGGGTAGCCAAACAGCCAGGACCCCAGCCCCGTTGCGCAAGCTATGATTAATCCAAACGCAATCCAGCGGTGTGGCTGTAAGCGCAGATGTTTTTCTACCCAGGTCGTGCCGCCCAGCATGTACTGAACAATAATAGCGACGGCAAACGTCAGCCCCGCAACGAAACCACCGCCGGGAAGATTATGGCCACGAATAAAGAAGTAAGCAGCAATGACCACCATGATAGGAAGCAGCATGCGCAGGTAAACGGCGGGCACCATTAAATAGCCGCTTTCCACTTGCTTTAAGGGCGTTTGGCCGGCGGCGGGGTCAATATTATTGGTTTGTTGCGCCGGAATTGGCAGGCTTTCCGGTGCAGGGCGAAAGCGCCGCAGCAGGGCGTATACCGTCAGCGCTACCACGGCGAGGACGGCGATTTCGCCTAACGTATCGAAGTTACGGAAATCCACCAGCAGCACGTTAACCACATTGCTGCCGCCGCCTTCGCTCAGCGCGCGCGTCATGAAGAAATCAGAAATGCTGCCCACGGGTACCGAGCGCACCAATACCGCATAGCTGACAATACTCATACACAGGCCTGCGGCCACGGCGACCACCATATCCCGCGAGCGTCTAAACCACGAAAGGCGCGTGGCTCGCATGTTGAGCTCTTTGGGAGTAATCCGCGCAGGCAGCCAGCGAAGGCCAAGCAGAATTAGTACCGTCGTGACGGTTTCGACCATAAGCTGGGTCAGGGCGAGATCGGGCGCCGATAGCCAGAGGAAGGTCATGCTGACCACGATGCCGACACCGCCCACCAAGCTGAGCGCTGCTAAGCGGTGATATTTAGCTTGCCAGGCGGCTGCCACGGCACACATTGCGCCAATCACCCACAGGCCGGCGAACAGCGGGGAAAACTCGCCGTTGGCTGAAAAGGTCAGCAATGAAACAGGCCTCACGATCAGCAGCGGCACCACTAATAGCAGCGTAATCATGAGCAGTAACTGCGGCTGTACGCGCCGCGTACTCAATAGCTTTTCAAGCAGCGAGGCGCTGGAGGAAATCCTCAGCATCGTGTTTTCATAGGCTTGTTTGCCATTAAAACGATAGAGGAACGGCACGCGGTTGGACTGGATCAAACCGTGGCGTGTGCGAAGCCAGATATAAAACAGTATGCCCCCGCCTAGCGCCATCACGCTCATTAGCAGCGGCAGGTTAAAGCCGTGCCAAACGGCAAGACTGTAATATGGCGTTTGCTCGCCGAGTACTGAGACTACCGCCGTGTTGAGGAATGGCCCTACGCTCAAACCCGGAATTACCCCGACTACTAGGCAGCAAAGTACCAAGAACTCTACCGGGAAGCGCATCCAACGCGGGGGCTCGTGCGGCGTACGTGGCAGATCGGTTGCCAGCGTGCCAAAAAACACATTAATGAACCGCAGTGAGTAAGCAACGCTGAAAATGCCCATTAACACGGCCGCAGCGGACATGCTCCAGTTGCGGGCTGACCCCACTGCCAACGCCTCGGCGAAAAACATTTCTTTAGAAAGAAAGCCGTTAAGCAGCGGCACACCGGCCATGGCCGCACTCGCAACAATCGCCAAGGTGGCGGTGTACGGCAGCACTTTAAAAAGTCCGCGCAAATGGCGCATATCCCGAGTGCCGCTCTCATGGTCGATAATACCCGCCGCCATAAACAGCGATGCTTTGAACGTAGCGTGATTAAGCGTGTGAAACAGCGCAGCGACCATTGCCAGCGGCGTGCCAATGCCCAGCAATAGGGTAATGAGCCCCAGGTGGCTGATCGTTGAGTAAGCCAGCAGGCCTTTGAGATCGTGCTGAAAAATGGCGGTAAAGGCACCAATGAGTAGTGTGCAGAGTCCTGCGCCACCAATGATTAATGTCCACTCAGGCGTTCCTGAAAGAGACGGCCATAAGCGCATCAATAAAAACACGCCGGCTTTCACCATCGTCGCCGAATGCAAAAAAGCCGAGACGGGTGTCGGCGCCGCCATGGCGTGAGGTAGCCAAAAATGGAACGGGAACTGAGCGCTTTTTGTCAGCGCCCCTAACGCGATTAAAATCAGCGTGGGTAAGTACCAAGGGTGCGCACGAATCAGATCCCCTGATGCCAGCACCACATCTAATGAATAGCTGCCAACGATATGGCCAAGCATCAGTACGCCGACCAACAAGCAAAGCCCACCGGTGGCCGTCACGGTAAACGCCATGCGCGCACCGCGCCTTGCATCTGCACGGTGATGCCAGTAGCCAATGAGTAAGAAGGAAGTCAGGCTGGTCAGCTCCCAAAACACAACCAGCTGGATAAGATTACCCGATAGCACCACGCCGAGCATGGAGGCCATAAAGGCTAATAAGAAAGAGAAAAAGCGCGGTACGGGGTCATTGGCGGACATGTAATAACGCGCGTAAATGACCACCAGTACGCCGATGCCTTGAATCAGCATCGAGAACATCCATGCCAGGCCATCCATGCGAAGAATGAAATTTAGCCCGTAATCGGGCATCCACTCAAGCTGATAGCGGACCACGTCGCCAGCGCCTAGTTCTCCAGTGCTTAGTTCACCAAGGCCTATCTTAGTATAGAGATAGGCAGTGATGAGTAACCCTACAAAGGCAATGCCACCGGCTAGCCATGCTTCACGGTTACGCGCATTGGTCGGCATGAACGCGGCGATTATACTGCCAACTACTGGCATTAGGATGAGTAACAGTAGCAGCATAGAGCTCCGTAAAAGGTAATTAATCGTAGGGCGGGAGGGCTAAATCGAGGGCAGTAATGCACCAAAGTGAGTGAATATGATAGCGACTTTAATGTTGAATTTACGTGATCACGTAATGATGCACAAGGGAAAATGTGCGGTTTTACGCACACATTTTAAGGCAAGCAAACGATCGCAGCGTACACGGCTTGGCTGTTTTATGGGGCTGAGATACCCCTAATAAGCTGCCTGCCTTTCCAGCGGTCACCTCGCCAGAAAGGCAGGTCAGGACGTTAAGCCGCGTTTTCTTCGCGGGCTATAGCGCGCGCCATAGCAGGGCGCTGAATATGGCGTTCGCGATAGGTTATTAGCGTGTCAGGTAAGCGGTGTTTCATTCTGATTGCCCACGATAGAGTGTGGGTTAAAAACAGATCGGCGAGTGTGAACGACTCACCGACCAAGTTTTCCTGACCGTTATAGCGACGCTCTAAAGCGGCCAGCGCACGCTGAAATTCCCAGGCGCACACCGGTAGAATCGCGGGAACACGCTTATTATCGGGCAGTGCAAACTTGTGCTTGGCTTGATTCCAAAGCGGCTGCTCAATTTCCGTCACGATAAAGCTGAGCCACTGGTCGACCTGAGCGCGAGCAGTTGGATCATTAGGCAGCAGCGTGCCGTTGCTATATGTTTCCGCCAAATAACGGCAAATCGGCGCAGATTCAAATAAGTGGACGTCACCATCCTCAAGCGCAGGCACCTTCCCATCAGGGTGGCGCGCCAAATGCTCGGCCGTTTGGCCCTCGCCTTTATCTAGCGCTATGTGTTGGCATTGATACTCAACGCCAAGCTCTTCAAGAGTCCACGACACACGCAAAGAGCGCGATTTTGGAAAACTGTATAGCGTTATCATAGCGTACTCCTGGCGACAACAGTGATAGCGTAAATCTAGCGGATGTGAATAACGCTGTCGATGGTCTACGTCTATGCGCTATCGCGGGAGGCGCGAATACGCTCGTAGGCGTTGCCAATTTCGCTAGTGCGCGCCTGTGCAACGTCGCGCATGCTTTCTGGCAAGCCTTTGCCCGCGAGTTTGTCGGGGTGGTTTTGGCTCATTAAGCGGCGATAAGCTTTCTTGATCTCGGCATCGCTGGCGTCTTCAGAAACGCCCAGAACACGGTAAGCATCTTTAAGCGCTTCTTCGCTGGCGCCTTGGGAGTTCGCGGCAGCACCGTGCAGCATCGCTTCTATCTGCTGAACTTCGGCTTCACTACAGCCCACTCCGCGAGCAACGCGTAGAATCATTTCATGCTCGGCAGGATGCAGAACGCCGTCGGCTGAGATAGCGGTGAGCTGAACCTGGATAAAAACCTGACGCAAAACGGGCTGACGCAGAGTCAGGCGATTAACCGCGGCCAGCTCAGCGTCTAAGTTGAAGTCAGCGGCGCGGCCCCGCTCGAAGGCGGCACGCGCCTTGGCACGCTGCTCGCCTTGTAGCCGCATCTGATCAAAGAGCTTTTCGGCAACGCCCAGCTCGCCTTCGGTGACTTTTCCGTCGGCTTGGCACAGGCAGCCCATGACAGAAAAAATTGACTCCAAAAAGCCTTCTTGAATGCGCACGCGGGCGCCGTTTAAGCGGCGGCTGAGCCGCTGCCCCGCCCACCAACCCAGACCGCCACCAACCAGCAGTCCAACCGGTCCGCCAAACGCCAGGCCGATTAGGCTGAAAATGATAATAAGTAATAGCATAGAAATCTCAAAGTAGTTGAAAGATAAGGGCTTAAGGCATATTGGTGCGGCGAGCGATCTGCTTGCTTAGTGTCGGTCAGTGACGGCGCGCATCGCGTATGGCGGCACTGCGCGTTCACTACTTGACCAGACGGCGCTTTTGGTCGAACGTAACGCACTATAAGGAAGCAGGCTAATGACTAACACGATGCCTCCTTCCCTTCTGTATGGAGACGCACGATGTCCTCGCCGAATCCGGGTGCCCCAAAAGGCTCTAAGGTACACGATCCCAAGGTTTTTGAGTATCACAACCCGGCTGGGAGCTGGGGCGCGCTTAAAGCCGTTACCAAAGATTCATGCCAAGAGCGTTCGGCGTTGGTTCTGTGGCCGCCCTCAGAAAAGGGCGTTTCCAGCGCGCTGTTAGCTAGAGGTTTGGGCATTGAGCATGCGCTTATCCGTCGCGCCTGCACCACGCTTGAAGAGGCGGACTGGGTTCATGCCCGGCTCGCCGGTGGGGCAAGCTCGGCGCTGCGGGTGATGTTGATTAAACCGCTTCCCGCAATGGGCTAAGTCAGCGGCTTAGACACGCAGCGGTTGCTATGGCTGCCGCTGGCGAATGGCGGCTTCGATGCCCTCGGCGTCCAGGCCGCAGTCGTGCAGCAGCTGGTCGGGCGTGCCGTGCTCGATAAAGGTATCCGGTAGGCCGAGATTTAATACTTCTATCTGCACGCCTTCGGCATGCAGCAGCTCGTTAACCGCGCTGCCTGCACCGCCAGCCACAACGTTCTCTTCCAGTGTAACCAGCAGTTCGTGTTCATCAGCGGCGTGAAGCACTGCATCGCGATCCAGCGGTTTAATCGAGCGCATATTGATGTGCGTCGCGTTTAAGCGTTCGGCAATCTCGGCAGCAGGGCCGTTTAAGCTGCCAAAAGCGAGCAGGGCGATGCGCACGTCGTCGTTAGAAGATTGGCGGCGGATTTCTGCTTTGCCAATCGCTAGAGGCTCAAGGTGCGTTGGAATATCGACACCCGGACCGGTGCCGCGCGGGTAGCGTACGGCGGCAGGGCCGGGGTAGTGATAGGCAGCGCTGAGCATGGCGCGACATTCGGCTTCATCCGCCGGGGCAAGAATCACCATGCCCGGCACGCAGCGTAAGAAGGAAAGGTCCATGCTGCCGTGATGCGTGGGGCCATCTTCGCCTACCAGGCCCGCCCGATCAATGGCGAAGGTGACGTCCAGGTTTTGGACCGCCACATCGTGAATTAACTGATCATAGCCGCGCTGCAGAAAGGTCGAGTAAATGGCAACGACGGGCTTCATGCCCTCGCAGGCCATGCCCGCCGCTAGCGTTACGGCGTGCTGCTCGGCGATCGCGACATCGAAATAGCGCTCCGGGTACTGCTTAGAGAAGCGAATTAAGTCGGAGCCTTCACGCATCGCGGGAGTAATCGCCAACAGGCGCGAATCGTGAGCGGCCATATCGCAAAGCCAATCGCCGAACACATTGCAGTACTTTTTCTTAACGACGCTTTTCGGTAGCGGTGCTTGCTTGAGCGCTGCGCTGGGTTTTTCGAGTTTGGTAATCGCGTGATAGCCAATCTGATCCGCTTCAGCCGGTAAAAAACCTTTGCCTTTTACCGTTTTAATATGCAGAAACTGCGGCCCATCAAGGTCACGCAGATTCTCAAGAGTCTCGGTGAGCGCACCAAGGTCGTGGCCATCGATGGGGCCTACGTAGTTAAAGCCCATCTCTTCAAACAGCGTGGCGGGGCTGACCATGCCTTTCATGTGCTCTTCTGTGCGTCGGGCAAGTTCTAGTGCGCCGGGCAGATGTGAAAGCACTTTCTTGCTCTCTGCGCGAATCTTGAGATAGGGCTTGCTGGAGAGTACCCGGGCGAGATAGGTGGCCATGCCGCCAACGTTCTCGGAAATCGACATTTCGTTGTCGTTGAGCACCACAAGCAGGTTGGCATTGACGTGGCCTGCATGGGCAAGGGCTTCAAACGCCATGCCTGCCGTTAGCGCACCGTCACCAATAATCGCACAAACGCGCCGCTGGCTGCCCTGTGCTTTGGCGGCTAATGCCATGCCGAGCGCTGCTGAAATAGAGGTGCTGGAATGCCCCACGCCGAAGGTGTCGTACGCAGATTCGGCACGGCTAGGGAAGGCCGCTAAGCCGCCGTGCTGGCGAATGCTGAGCATCGTCTCACGACGACCGGTAAGAATTTTGTGCGGGTAGGCCTGATGGCCAACGTCCCACACCAAGCGGTCGTCCGGCGTATGGAAGGCGCGGTGCAGCGCAACGCTGAGCTCGACAACGCCAAGCCCGGCGCCAAAGTGGCCACCAGACACGCCTACGCTATACAGCAAATAGGCGCGCAGCTCGTCGGCCAGTTGGGCGAGCTGGTGCGCGTTCATTGCCCGCAGCGCAGCCGGGTGATCAAAAGAGTCGAGCAGCGGCGTTGCAGGGCGCTCACGGGGAATCTCGTCGAACAGCTTCATGGGCATGTTTTCATAGACATAGTTTGCATAGACATAGTTTGCATAGACATAGTTTGCATAGACATAGTTTAGTGGTCACGCTCGATCATGTAGTGGGCAAGATCGGCCAGCGGTGCAGCACGCTCCCCCAGTGGGGCAAGCGCGGCAATAGCTTCGTCGATCAGGCTTTGCGCTTTACGCTGTGCGCCTTTTAAACCCAGCAGGCTGGGATAAGTGGGCTTGGCACGTGCGGCATCGGCGCCTGACGTTTTACCTAGGGTAGCGGTGTCACCGGTCACGTCCAGTATGTCGTCGTGAATCTGGAAGGCTAAACCAATGGCGGCTGCGTAACGAGTTAACGCGCTTAAGCGTGGGTCGTCTTCATCAACCGCCACAAGGCCGCCTAGGCGCACGGAGGCAATGATCAGGGCACCGGTTTTATGGGCATGCATGTGGGCCAGCGCATCGACATCCGGATGACCACCGACCGCATCTAGATCCAGCGCTTGGCCGGACACCATGCCATCGCGCCCCGAGGCGCAGGCCAGCGTATATACCAAATTACCAAGCCGCGGATGCGACGTGCTGGCCAGTACTTCAAAGGCCAGCGCCTGCAGCGCATCCCCGGCGAGAATCGCGCTCGCCTCATCGAAGGCTTTATGCACGGTGGGCTGGCCGCGACGCAGGTCGTCATCGTCCATGGCGGGCAGGTCGTCATGAATCAACGAGTAGGCGTGAATCAGCTCAATCGCCGCAGCTGGGGCATCCAGCGCGTCGTCTTTTGCGCCTAGCGCGCGGCCCGCCATATACACCAGCAGTGGGCGCAGGCGTTTTCCGCCAGCTAGCAGGCCATGGCGCATGGCGGCCTCCAGCCGAGGAGCGACCGCCGATCGATTATCATCCTGTCGATCATCAAACAATGCCGCTAAGGTCGCATCTACACGGGCAGTGCTAGTACGGCGTAAAACGGCAAGCTGGCTAGACTGCGTGGTTACCATGGAGGCGTCTCCTTGCTGTCTTCCTCGGCGTCGTCCTTGAGATCGTGCTTAGCATCGTCAGGGCCAGCAAAGGGTGTCACGTTTAAGCGTCCTTCGCGGCCTTCACTGAGTGCCCGCACTTTAAGCTCAGCGGTATCCAGCCGCTGTTGAGCATCACGAGTTAATCGCACGCCCTGCTCAAATGCCGTCAGCGCATTTTCCAATGAGAGCTCGCCTGATTCTAGGCGTTCGACGATGGTTTCGAGTTGCTCAACCGTCGCGGCAAAATCCTGCGGAGATGATGTGGTGTCGCTCATTGGGGTGCCTGCAAGCCGATATTTTTAAATATAGGTACATAGTATACACCGACGCCTGGGGGGGGCGTCTGCCTTTCCATATACGCGAAAGGCGACGACTTGCGACAGATTCATCGTTAGCACGCACACTTTTCATCATCTTGAACCGGTCTGAATGGGATGAGCTGTGCTAGGATATGGGCCTTCCGTGAACCGATACACGGCGCATGCCGCCGCCCATTAGAGGTTGATTCAGCCATGGCCAAAACGTCCCTGGACAAGAGCAAGATCAAGATCCTGCTACTCGAGGGCGTCCACCAAAGCGCGGTGGACAATTTTCACACATCAGGTTACGCCAGCATTGAGCATCTGCCGACGTCGCTGGATGAAGACGCGCTGATCGAGAAGATCCGCGATGTGCACTTCATCGGCATTCGCTCGCGGACGCAGCTGACTGAGCGCGTTTTCGAAGCGGCAGAGAAACTGGTGGGCGTTGGCTGTTTCTGTATCGGCACCAACCAGGTCGATTTGACGGCAGCATTGAAGCGCGGCATCGCGGTGTTCAATGCCCCGTACTCCAATACACGCTCCGTGGCTGAACTGGTGCTGGCAGAAGCGATTATGCTACTGCGAGGCATTCCTGAGAAAAACGCTCGTGCCCACCAGGGCGGCTGGCTGAAATCAGCGAAAAATTCTCACGAAGCCCGCGGTAAAACGCTGGGTATCGTGGGCTACGGCAGCATCGGCGCGCAGCTCTCTGTGCTGGCCGAATCACTGGGCTTTAACGTTATTTTTTATGATGTGATTGCTAAGCTGGGCATGGGTAATGCCAGCCAAGTAGGCAGCCTTGACGAACTGCTGGGGCGTGCAGATGTGGTCAGCTTACACGTGCCCGATCTTGCCTCAACCCGTTGGATGATCGGCGCGAAAGAGATTGCGGCCATGAAGCAAGGCGCAATCTTTATCAATGCTGCGCGCGGCAGCGTGGTAGAAATCGAACCGCTGGCGGATGCGATTAAAGCGGGCAAATTGAACGGTGCGGCGATTGACGTCTTCCCGGTTGAGCCGAAAGGTAACAACGAGGAGTTCCAAAGCCCGCTGCGTGGTCTAGAAAACGTGATTTTGACGCCGCACGTGGGCGGCTCAACCCTGGAAGCTCAGGAGAACATCGGCATTGAAGTGTCAGAAAAACTGATTACGTATTCTGATAACGGCACCACCGTGACCTCGGTTAACTTCCCCGAAGTGGCGCTGCCCGCGCATCCAGACAAGCACCGCCTGCTGCATATTCATGACAACGTACCGGGCGTGCTGTCGCAGATTAACCGTGTGTTGTCTGAAAATGGCATCAACATCTCCGGTCAGTATCTGCAGACCAATGAGAAAGTCGGCTATGTGGTCATCGATGTCGATAAAGCCTACGGCCCTCAAGCGCTGGAAGCATTGAAGCAGGTAGATCACACGCTAAAAATTCGTGCGCTCTACTCGTCTCACAACAGCTAGCGCTTAGCAGTACAAGCCACCGCATAAAAAACGGCGCCTCTTTTGAGGCGCCGTTTTGGTTGGTGCAGGCTATTAAATCAGGTCAAACAGCAGCACTTCGCCCGCTTCTTTACCGGTGAGGGTAATCGCCTCTTCCGGCTGGAAAGCGGCCGCGTCGCCGGCGCCGAGCGTTTCACCGTTAATCTCCATAGTGCCGTTAACAACGTGTAGCCAGGCGTGACGAGTGGGTGGTGTAGTCGTGCTTTCCCCTGCCGCGAACAGCCTTGCATAAAGGTTCACGTCCTGGTTAATGCTCACAGACCCATCGTGGCCTTCTTCAGAAGCCACCAGACGCCATTTTCCCTGCCGCTCAGTCGTCGGGAAGGCTTTCTGCTCGTAGCCGGGGGCAATGCCCAGCTGCTTTGGCTCAATCCATATCTGCAGAAAATGCAGGTCGGATTGCTCAGAATGGTTGAACTCGCTGTGCTGCACACCGGTGCCTGCCGACATGCGCTGCACGTCGCCTGGGCGCATCACTTCACCGTTGCCCATATTGTCTTTGTGCTCCATTTCTCCTGCCAGCACGTAGGAGATAATCTCCATGTCCCGGTGGGAGTGAGCGCCAAAGCCATGGCCGCCCGTCACGCGGTCTTCATTGATAACGCGCAGGGCACGAAATCCCATGTGCTTTGGATCAACGTAGTTGGCGAAGGAAAAGGTATGATAAGAGCGTAGCCAGCCGTGGTCAGCGTAGCCACGCTCATTAGAACGACGAATAATCATGGTGTTCTCCGCAAGTTGCGTGAGGGAATAGTGACAATATACGCCTCACAGCGGCTTTGTGTGATGAAGCTTTCAGTAAGGTTGTGTCGAATAAATCGACGTTTTCCGGCGCAGATTGCGCTAAAATATTCGCGTCTTTTAACCCGGTCCGCCCTTTGCGAGGGCGACTACCTGGAGCTTTGCATGTCTGTATCCACCCCGACGTCTACCTCAATGCCGCCCACCGTGGTCGCGGCGCTGTATAAATTTGTCACCCTGAACGACTTTGAAGCACTGCGTGATCCGCTGCACCAAACAATGCTGGATAACGGCGTAACGGGCACCTTGCTGCTTGCTAAAGAAGGCATCAACGGTACGGTCGCCGGCAGTCGTGCCGGCATTGATGCGCTGCTTAGCTGGCTGACTGCCGACTCGCGCCTGGCTGACATTGATCATAAAGAGTCTTACTGCGATGCAACGCCGTTCTATCGCACTAAGGTGAAGCTCAAAAAAGAGATCGTGACGCTAGGCGTGCCGGATATTGACCCCAACGACACCGTCGGCACCTACGTTGAGCCAGAAGACTGGAACGCCGTTATTGCCGACCCGGAAGTGTTGGTGATCGATACGCGCAATGACTATGAAGTGGCCATCGGCAGCTTTGAGCGTGCTATAGACCCGAAAACCACGACTTTTCGGGAATTCCCTGAGTACGTGCGCGAGCACTACGACCCTGAGAAGCATAAAAAAGTGGCCATGTTCTGCACCGGCGGTATTCGCTGCGAAAAAGCCTCGAGCTTTATGCTTAAAGAAGGCTTTGAAGAGGTTTACCACTTAAAGGGCGGCGTGCTGAACTACCTGGAGAAAGTCCCTGAAGAGCAGTCGCTGTGGCGCGGAGAGTGCTTTGTGTTCGATAACCGCGTCACGGTACGCCATGATTTAAGTAAAGGTGAGTTTGAGCAGTGCCACGCCTGCCGTATGCCGATCTCTGCCGACGACATGCAGTCATCCACCTTTGAGCCCGGCATTAGCTGCCCCCACTGTATTGATTCGCTGCCCGAGAAAACCCGCGCCGCTGCGCGCGAACGCCAGCGCCAGATTGAGCTTGCCAAGGCGCGTGGCGAGCCCCACCCCTTAGGGCGCGACACGCGCAAAATGAAGAAGTAGCGACCAATACGCGCACCTTGTGCGCTAGACTGATGGGCCATGTGCTACTCAAATTGGAGTTCATCATGCCCATCATCTCTACCGGCTCATCGTATGCAGGTACCTCTGCCTCCCTTCTGCAACGCAGTGACCATCTAGGCGTCACAACGCTAACCATGCGCGCGCCTGAGCGTTTTAATGCGCTCTCTGAAACCATGCTGCAAGCCTTTCAGCAGGCGTTAGCCGAGATTGCCGACGATAGCAGCGTACGCTGTGTCGTGATCGCCGCAGAAGGCAAGGCCTTTTGTGCCGGGCATGATTTAAAGCAGATGCGCGCCAACCCCAATAAAGCTTACTACCAGGCGCTGTTTGCCCGCTGTAGCGAGGTAATGCAGGCCATTGTTAACCTGCCTGTGCCGGTGATTGCTAAGGTCCAGGGCATTGCCACTGCCGCTGGCTGCCAACTGGTGGCGTGCTGCGATTTGGCGGTCGCTGCGCGCAGCGCTCGTTTTGCCGTGTCGGGCATTAGTGTGGGGCTATTTTGTTCTACGCCCGCCGTGGCTCTGTCGCGCAACGTGGCGCGTAAACGCGCCATGGAAATGCTGCTCACCGGCGATTTTATCAGCGCCGAGCAGGCGGCCGAGTGGGGGCTGATTAACCGAGTGGCCGAAGATGACGCGTTGGATGAAGCTCTTGCGGCATTGACCACGAGCATCTGTGCTAAAAGCGCCGTGGCGGTGCGTACCGGCAAAGCAATGTTTGCTCGCCAGCTTGCCATGCCGCTTGATGAGGCTTATGCGTTTGCGGGTGAAACGATGGCCTGCAATATGCTGGCCGAGGATGTGGGCGAAGGCATTGATGCGTTTATCGGCAAGCGGCCACCGCAATGGCAGCATCGTTAACGTTACGCTGCTGCTTTAGTGGAATTCGTTTCCGTAAACGCGACAGCGGTCGCATTGGCACGTTATCCTGATGCCCTGTTTATGTTTAGAAATAGTATGTGTAGAAATAGTGTTTTCAGGAACGGTATTTTCCGAAATGCTGTTTTCAGGGACGGCGTCTTCAGGAAAGGCGCTTTTAAGATAGTCTTTTAAAATCGTTTTTTAAGAGAGCCTTTTAGGAGAGAGCCCGGTGAGTGAAGCCAAACGCAGGACGGTCGGTCGTCCGGCGAGTACCGCCAAAGCCAGCGGGGGCCATAGCCAGTCGCTAGTACGTGGCTTAACGCTGATGGAGCATCTCGCGGCCAGCCCGCTAGGCTTAGCGCTGTCAGAAGTGGCAGAGATGGCTGAGCTTGCGCCCTCGACGACCCATCGGCTGCTACAGGCGCTACAAAGCCAAGGCTTTGTGACGCAAGAAAATGAGCAAGGTCTATGGCGGATCGATGTCAAAACCTTCCGTATCGGCAACAGCTTTTTGGAAGCGCGCGACGTAGTAGCGACCAGCCGACCATTTTTGCGTCGGCTAACGGCTGAAACGGCCGAAACCGCTAACGTGGGCATTCGCGATGGGGCAACGGCCGTATTTCTTGCCCAGCACGAGTCGCCTCAGATGATGCGCATGATTACTCGTCTGGGCTCGCGTGCGCCGCTGCACGCCTCGGGTGTGGGTAAAGCGCTGCTGGCGTGGATGCCCGATGATGAGCGCCTGCAACTGCTGGAACAAGGCGAGCTTGTACGAGTGACAACGAATACGCTCTATCAGCCCGACACGCTGCAAGCCGAGATGGCGAAAATTCGCGCGCAGGGCTTTGCCTGTGACCGCGAGGAGCATGCCATTGGCCTGCACTGTGTGGCTGCCTGTGTGTTTGATGAACACGGCACACCGATGGCGGCGATATCCGTTTCAGGCCCGATGGCAAGGATTCCCGAGGCGCGTTTGCTGACCTTGGGCGAGCTAGTTCGTCAAACTGCCGATGAAATTACCCAGCAGTTGGGCGGGCAAGTGCCGCGCTAGCGTAGGCATACCGAGGCTATGATTGTACAACGATGCTGAGCCTATTTTTTGTCGCCTTGGTGAGCGCTACGCTGTTACCGGGTGGGTCTGAGGTGTGGCTAGCACGGCTTTGGTGTGTGGGTGAGCCGCCGCTGGCGCTGTGGTTCGTGGCGACAGCGGGCAATACGCTGGGCAGCATGATCAACGTTGCGATGGGGCGCTATGCTCGCCGGTTTCAAGACCGCCGCTGGTTTCCGGCATCGCCACGTAGCCTGGCCCGCGCCGAGGGTTGGTATCATCGGTTTGGTGAAATGAGCCTACTGGTGTCATGGGCGCCGATTATCGGTGATCCGCTCACGGTTCTCGCCGGCGTGTTTCGGCTGCCCTGGTGGCGGGCGTTAGCATGGATTGTGGTTGCCAAAGGCGCTCGTTACGCACTGGTGCTGCTATTGGCGAATCAATGGCTGGCACCGTACTGTCAGTGAAACACCTTGTTAATCAAGTCGTGTTACCCTGTACAGCTTTATAATCGGCTGAGTTGTTAGTGCCAGCAATATCGGTTGCGTAACACACTGCAGCCGTTAGATTGAAAAGAATACTCACCCAAAAGGAGGTTAAGGTGAAGCCACTTCGTTTATTACCCTGGCTAGGTGTCTGGTTGCTGGCAATGATTGCCTTAATGGCCACCCCAGCAATGGCGCAGAGCACGCCGAATGCATCGGCCAATGCCGATAGTTCAGCCTCATCGGCGCAGGCAGAGCCTACCTCCTACGAGGCGTTGGCGGGTCTCTTAGAGAATGAGCAGTCGCGACAAGAGCTGATTGATATGCTGCGCAATCAGGCCTCAGCGCTACCCGCTGATATTGCCGCTGAACTATCGCCTGAAGCCGCCGCAGAGGGCAGCCAGCTGGCGCCGGAAGATGTATCCCTACCGCGGCAATTGGCTGAACTCACTAGCCGCGTGGTGAGTGATGTGGGTGGGCAGTTTGAGCAAGTGGCAAGCATCTTAGGAGACCTGTTCACGGGGCAAGGGGCCGATAGCGTCTTTGATTTGGCGTCCTTCACCAGTGCAGCGATCAATCTGGGCATCGTGATTGTTGCGACATTTGCAATGTTTATGATTTTCAGGCGGTTAGCGAAGCCACTATTTACTAAGATAAGCGGTTTGTCGCTCAACGGCAGCAACTTAACACCCGTATTGCGCTTAATTGGCTGCGTGGTAATTGCCGCAGTTATCGATTTGCTGCTGATTGTCCTTGCCTATGTGGGTGGCAATTTGTTGGCCACTTTTGCGGTAGGTGAAACCGGTGAACTTTCCACCCGCGCTTCGCTGTTTTTAAATGCTTTCTTAATTATCGAATTACTTAAAGCCGCGGTGCGGATGTTGTTCTCTTCGCGCTATGAAGGGCTGCGCCTGCTGCCTATTTCGGCCCAGGAAGCATCCTACTGGAACCGTTGGCTGGCACGCTTGATTGGCATGGTTGGTTACGGTCTTATGGTCGTGGTGCCGCTGGTGAACTTTTATCTGGCCGCGTCGCTTGGTCAGGCAGTCGGTACGCTGATCATGTTAATGGCGTTCATTTACGCCGTCGGCTTTGTGTTTAAAAACCGTGCGCGCGTGCGTAATAATCTTAACGCGACCGCATCGAGAACAACGATGACGGCCAGCCGCGTCTCACTACAGCTGTTTGCACGCACCTGGCATCTATTCGCACTATTTTACTTCCTGATGGTGTTTGTACTGACGTTAACTCGCCCTGGTGATGCGTTGCCGTTTGTTATGTTCGCCACGTTGAAGACGTTAGCGGCCGTTGTGATCGGGCTATTGGTATCCACTTTCCTTACGCAGACAATTGGCCGCCGCATCACGCTGTCAGACGATCTGCGTCGTAAGCTGCCGCTGCTTGAAACGCGGCTAAATAGCTATGTGCCTAATGCGCTGCGCGTGCTGCGCACGATCATTTTGGTCGTGGTCATCATGCTGGTGCTAAATGCCTGGGGCGCCTTTAATTTAGCCGCTTGGTACGCCTCTGAGCGCGGCGCGAACTTAGTCGGTAACCTAACCGGCGTCGCCGTTATTTTGATTGTTTCACTTATAGTTTGGCTGTGCTTGGCAAGCTTGATTGAGCACAAACTTAACCCGGAAACGGGCATGGGTGAGCCTTCTGCACGGGCGAAAACGCTGCTCAGCCTGTTCCGTAATGCACTGGCCATTGCGATGGTGGCCATTACCGGCATGATTGTGCTGTCGGAAATTGGCATCAACATTGGCCCGCTGATTGCCGGTGCCGGTGTGCTCGGTTTAGCGATTGGTTTTGGCGCACAGAAGCTCGTTCAAGACGTGATTACGGGCGTGTTTATCCAGATCGAAAATGCGATGAATACCGGCGATGTCGTCACCGTGGGTGGCGTTACCGGTACTGCTGAAAAGCTTAGCATTCGCTCTGTAGGGATCCGTGATCTCTCTGGTACGTATCACATTGTGCCGTTCTCAAGCGTCGACACCGTCTCTAACTATATGCGTGAGTTTGGTAATCACGTTGGCGAGTACGGCATTGCGTATCGTGAAAGCATTGACGGCGCCATTGAGCAGCTCCAACTTGCCTTTGAAGATCTCAAAGCCAGCGAAGAGCATAGTCATCAACTGTTGGCCGATATGACGGTGGCAGGCGTAATTGCCTTGGCAGATAGCTCCGTGAACATCCGTGTAGTGATTAAGACCACGCCGGGCGATCAGTGGGGCGTTGGCCGTGCTTACAACCGCTTGGTCAAGCTGCGCTTTGATGAGGCGGGTATCGAGATTCCGTTCCCGCATACGACGCTTTACTTCGGGCAAGATAAAACAGGCTCTGCGCCGCCCGCGAACTTACGGGTTATGCAGCAAGCCTTTACGATTGATGGTAGCCCCGCTGGGCAGCCTAAAGCCGGTGATCTCTCTGCAACGGATGATCGGTTTGACCCTCGCAGCCTTCAATCAGCCCCTGAAACGTTTGAACATGAAAAGCCTGACCATGATGATGTGGGTGAAACCTAAGCCTCTGTTATCTTAACCCTCAGCGAGGCTGCCTAGGGGCGGCCTCGCTGCGTTGCGTAAGCGCGACTATTCCATTCCCTTGCCTCGACTGTTTGTTTTGAACGCTTCAGTGACAGTCACTTAATTCGCCATGCATTCCAATTTGGCATGCATTGAGCGTTTTTTTTCGTTTGTGATCTACCGCTTGAATTTGCTTTGATAAGGATATTAACCCCTGAATAACAGAAGCAATACGTTATCGAGAGCCGTGAAATGACTCAGACCCCTTTTTTAGCCACCAATGACGTACGCGACCGTTTCTCCACTGCTATGTCGGCGATGTATCAAACGGAAGTGCCCCAGTACGGCACGTTGTTGGAACTGGTGGAGCAGGTTAACCAAGAGACGCTGAACCAGCAGCCTGCGCTGCGCCGGCGATTGGAAGCTCAAGGAGAGCTGGCGCGACTGAGCGTAGAGCGTCACGGGGCAATTCGCGTAGGTTCCGCCGATGAATTATCCATGCTGCGCCGCCTGTTTGCGGTGATGGGCATGTACCCAGTCGGCTATTACGATTTGTCCGAAGCAGGCGTGCCGGTGCACTCGACGGCTTTTCGCCCTATCGAAGGTGAAGCGCTGGCGTGCAATCCTTTCCGCGTGTTTACCTCGCTGTTGCGCCTAGAGCTTACTGAAAGCGAGGCGCTGCGCCAGCGTGCTGAAGAGATTCTGACTAAGCGGGATATTTTCACACCTAAAGTGCGCGATTTGATCAAGCGCTTTGAAACACAAGGCGGATTAACTAGCGACGAGGCCGATCAGTTTGTTAACGAAGCTCTAGAAACGTTCCGATGGCACCAGGATGCCACGGTAGATCTAGACACCTACCAGGCGCTTAGCGCTGAACACCGTCTAATTGCCGATGTGGTGTGTTTTCGCGGGCCGCATATCAACCATTTAACGCCGCGCACGTTGGATATCGACGAAGTTCAGCGCCGTATGCCAAGCGTTGGCATGAACCCGAAAGCAGTCATCGAAGGCCCGCCGCGCCGTGAAGCGTCCATCTTGCTGCGCCAGACGAGCTTCAAGGCGCTTGAGGAATCGATCCGCTTTGCAGGCGATGCCCAGGGCACGCATACCGCCCGCTTTGGCGAGGTCGAGCAGCGAGGCATGGCGCTCACACCTAAAGGGCGGGCGCTTTACGATAAGCTGTTAAATGAAGGCCGTAAGGAGACGGCAGGATTGGATAACGATGCCCACCAAGCGGTGATGAATAAAGTATTTACAGCGCTGCCTGACAGCGATGAAGCGATGCGCCGCGAAGGACTCGCTTACTTCCACTATCACCTCACCGATGCTGGAAAAGTCGCTACAGGCAATACCAGTAGCGATATGGATGCCTTAATAGCACAGGGTTTGGTTGAGGCGCAGCCCATTACCTATGAAGACTTCTTACCGGTCAGCGCTGCGGGTATTTTTCAGTCTAATTTGGGCGGCAACGCCAGCGATGCCTATGCTGGCGACGCCAATCGAGAGGCATTTGAAGAAGCACTAGGTGCGCCGGTGACGGACGAGCTGGCGCTTTATGCCGAGCGGGAGCAGGCCTCTCAGCAGCGCATATTGGCAGCGCTAGCGGGCTAATTCGTCTTTCCTTGATGATGTGACCCCCCTCAGGCTGCCTTAAACGTGCGGCCTGAGTTGTTTATAGGCGACTCTCAATGGCTGTGGTCACAGCAGCACTTGCCGCCAGGTACTCGACAAAACGGCGAACTTTAGCCAGCTCGCCTAAATGCTCGGGATAGACCAAATAATACGCGCTTTCGCTATGCAAACGATGTGGCCAGGCCAGCATGAGCCGGTTGGCGGCCAGTTCTTCATCTACCACAAAGTGTGGTACCAACGCGACGCCACCCCCGGCCATGGCGGTACGCACCAGCATCGGGAAAGTTTCAAAGCGGGTGCCGTGATAGCTGCGGTCAGTCGCAATCTCCTGACCGGCAAACCAGTGGTGCCAGGCATCAGGGCGAGTGGAAAGGTGCAGTAGCGGCAGTTGAGCTAAGTCGTTGGCAGCCTCAACGGGATGCTGCGCCAGCAGAGTAGGAGCGGCAACGGCGACCATCTCTTCATCTACCAGTTTATGGCAGGCAAGATTAGGCCAGCTGCCGTGACCGTAAAACAGCGCGATATCGACATCTTGCTGCTCTAGATCAAAGTCCTCCACGCGGTCATGAAACTCCAAACTAATACCCGGGTTTGCGGCTAAAAAGGCCGGCAGTTTGTCGGCTAGCCAGCGGCTGCCAAAGCTTGGCAGCGTCGCAACTTTGAGTACCTCGCTATTGCCGCTATAGGTCATGATGGTATGGGTCGACATCTCAAGCTGGGCAAGCACTTTGCGTACGTCGCTCAGAAAGATAGCGCCTTCTGGCGTGAGCAGAAGGCTGCGTCTAACCCGACGAAAAAGCTTATGTTGCAAGATCGACTCAAGATGCGCGACTTGCTTGCTGACCGCGCTTTGCGTCAGGCTCAGCTCATCGGCTGCCCGGGTAAAGCTCATATGACGCGCCGCAGCCTCAAAACACTGCATGGCGGTAGTTGAAGGAAGATTACGTGATGCCAAGCGAGGAGCTCCTGATAACCTATGAACCGCCCCGATGCCTAAGCGCCGAGGTGATGTAAGGGGGTCATCATAGCTCATGAGGCGAGTGGAGAATTGATTGCCAAACGTCACTGCCCTTATCACCAGCGGCAACTTTGATTAACGGTCAATAATTCCCTGCTCACGCGCCATGGCATACGCCGCCTGCGGGCCATTCCATAGCGATGGCAGTAAGATCAATGACACCGGAATCGAGGTGATAACGATAAACTGCTGCAGCGCGCCAATTTGACCTGCGCCCATATGTAGCAGAACGGCGGCCATCCAGGTGCCGCCGGGCAATGCTTGGGCAACCGTTAACGTGGCAACGTCAAACTGAAAGTTAGTCCGCGCATCGGTTAAATCAAGCACGCCGTTTAGCTGGTAATAAATGCCCGAGCCGCCCAGTAGGGTGAACCACACGGTGGTCGCAATAGGCGCAAGAATCGCCACTGCATCCACCACGCCGGTGCGGTTTCTGCGGTCATGGTTGCCATCGTAAAGAAGTCGCTGATATAGGTGCCCATATCGGAAACATAGCCATTAACTAAAAATAGCGTCGGGCCAAAAACAATAATCACTGCACCAATAGCCAGCGCTAGCAGCACATTAAAGCGGCTAAGAATTTGAATGCCTTTATGGACACCGCTCATTGCAGAGAGCACGTACACGGTGCCAAGCACGGCAAGAATGATTAGCTGACCGGTAGCCCTCGGGCAAGCCGAACAATTCGTGCAGGCCATAGCTGACCTGTGTGGCCAGAAAGCCAATCGGGCCCACCGTACCTGCCACTAAGGCGATCACGCAGCAAGCATCGACTAAGCCGCCGAGCGGGCCACGCATGAGCCGCTCGCCCAGAATGGGATAAGGCTGTGTACGCGGCTGAAGCGGCTGGCCTTTCACGTAATGGGCATGGGCCAATACGACGGCGGTGAGGGAACCCAGCACCGCCCAGGCCATAAACCCCCGGTGCATAAACGACTGGGCCAATGCACCGGTAACGGCGTCGGGCGTGCCCGCTTCGCTATCAAAGGCGGGAGGCGTCACTACAAAGTGATACACCGGCTCACCAGCCGCAAAAAATACGCCACCGCCTGCGAGCAGCGTACACAGAATAATCGAGAGCCACTTAAATGTGCTCATCTCGGGTGTGGCTAGGTTGCCGATTTTAGCTTTGGCGGCCGGGGTCATGGCCAAGCCAATCGCAATAAGGAACATCATTAGCAGCAGTAGTTGAAAGTAGCTACCTAAGACCAGTGCGGTCCATGCAAAGCCTGCACTTATGCTATCGGCGACTAGATCAACGTCGTAAAGCGACGCGCCAGAAAGGCGATGATAAAGACGACGTTGAGGATCAGTACAATAGGATCGCCGAGGGGAGACCGCTTGGCGCCCTCAATGTTAGGGCCAGGTTGGTTAACTACCTTTATGGGGGCCAGGAGGCGGATAAGCCGCTATCAACGCACGTCGCTAAGGGGCTGACGCGTTTAGGTCGTCTGAAATCAGCTCAAAAAAAAGCGCCATTCAATGAATGGCGCGAGGACAGGAAACTGGACACAGTATATCGACAATATAGACCAACGTCGAACTCGTTTTATTTTGGTGCGTAAAAAAATAGCCTGCACGCTTTTGGCTCACCAGTGGTAAAGAAGAGACGCGCTTACGGTGCTGTCGGTACGCTCACTGGCATCGGCAGGCGGCTCGGAGTTGTGCTTGATTTCGTGTGAAAGACGTAGTGAAAGCTTTGAATTGAGTCGTGCGGTAAGCGCTGTTAGCGAGCGGGATGTGACATTTTGCTCGGTATACTCCAATGACATTTCCTGCTGAAGATCCGCATAGTCAGAAAATCCCCAACGGTAGTCGAGTGCGGTATAGGCCACTGCCAGTCGATCGTTATCGTCATCTCGCAAGCGGTCATGTCGGTAGCCCGGGCCTGCTTCTAGCGACAGCGTATGAGCATCGGTCTCAAAAATCTGTCGGCCATAGCCACCAACGACGGAGAGCTGCTGGTCATAGCCCGCGAAGCGGTCTTTTTCCCAGCGGGCGAATCCAAACAAATAGTGTGGGCCCTTTAAGTCATAGCGTTCGCGCCCGGCCACCAAATATTGCTCAGCGCTGGTTTCGTCATCTTTTGTCACGTTGCGGACTTCACCGCGCAGAGAATAGGTAAAGTTACCCGTTAGCCACGTTAACAGTGTTTTGCCAATAAGCGTTTGGCTGTCGGTGTTGCCTGAAAGGCGGGTAAAGCCGAGTTCAGCATCGCCACTGAACACCGGGGCGTCCTCTTTCGGCGCGGGTGGTGCATAGAACGGGCTGGCATAAGCTGCTGTTAGCCACAATGGCCAGCAGACCAGCAAGAGCATCCATCGAGTGATCGCCACAACGTCCCTCCTTGAGTAAGGCATTCAGCCATTATATCAGCGAACGATGACAGAAAGTGGCGACGTTCAACGCCGTTGGCCGACGCGTGTCATAATGACGCTGTCACGTATTTTGAGCGTATCTATGACCATTTCTCGCCCCCGCAACTTAGCTGACCTTCAGCGCTGGCGCCGTACTCGCGCTAGGCGCAGCTGGTATAAACGCAGCTTTCGTCTTCAGGTAATGCTGTTAGTCGGGCTACTGCTAGCTGGCATGCTACTGGCACAGGGTACGTATCTCAATCATCGTAAGGCAGAAATTATTAGCCAACAGATGGGCGAGCGGGCGCTGGCGGTGGCCAAAACGGTGGCGTCGATGCCGCAAATTATCAACGCATTTGCTATTCCTGACCCATCTTTCATTATTCAGCCGCTCGCAGAGCGCATTCGCCATGAAACGGGGGCGCGCTACGTGGTGGTCGGTGATGCGCAAAGCAGGCGCTACTCGCATCCGGTGCAGGAGCGGATTGGCGAGAAAATGGTGGGAGGAGACAACGACCAAGCGCTGATTTATGGTCAATTTTATGTCTCAGAGGCGACAGGCTCTTTGGGTACCGCCATGCGAGGAAAAGCCCCCATTTGGGACGAGGAGGGCAATATCATTGGCGTTGTTTCCGTCGGCTTCATGATGGATCGCGTTGCCATGGATGTGGGCAGATACACCAGCTTCGGCTGGTGGCTGGTCGGGCTAATGATTTGCCTAGGGTTTACCGGGGCTTATTGGCTGTCGCAGCATCTTAAACGAGTGATCTTGGGACTTGAACCCTATGAAATAGCCCGCTTAGCGATGGAAAAAGAGGCCATTTTGCAATCTATTCACGAGGGCGTGCTGGCGGTTAATCGTGAGGGCCATATCACCCTGGTCAATCAGCAGGCGCGGCGCTTTCTTAATCTAGACGATGCGCATGTGCTGCTCGGGCAGCCGATCCGCGGGGTGGTGCCTAATTCTCGGCTCTTAGAAGTCCTCAAGCACGGCGAGCGGGAGTTTGATCAGGAGATGTGGCTAGGCGATCATCCGGTAGTGGTGAACCGCGTGCCGATTCTGCATGAGGGCGAGGTCGAGGGCGCGGTGGCCACGTTTCGTAGTCGTCGCGAGATCATTGATCTGTCTCAAGCATTGACCCAGGCTAGCCGCGACGTGGATATGCTGCGTGCTCAGGCGCATGAGTTTTCCAATAAGCTTTACACTATTTCGGGCTTGCTACAGTTAAAGCGCACTGACGAGGCGCTGGCGCTGATCCACCAAGAAACGGAGCGTACCCAGGCGCAGATGAGCTTTTTAATGCGCCATGTGGCTGACGCCGTGCTTAGTGGCACGCTGCTGGGTAAACTCACCCGAGCGCGGGAGCTTGGCGTGGCGCTGGAAATCGACTCGCAAAGCTCACTTTCTTGCGCGCTTACGCCTACCGGGCAAGAAGTCATGATGAGTGTGGTCGGCAACCTGCTAGATAATGCCTGCCACGCCGCGCTTAATGGGCCGAGTAAGGAGCCTAAAGTGCGCCTGTTTTTCACCGACCTAGGCGAGCAGCTACTGATTGAGGTGGAAGATAACGGCCCAGGCGTGCCCGCTGAACTCGCCGAGTCGATTTTCCAAGATGGCTTTTCAACCAAAAACGGCAAGCATCAGGGCATTGGCTTAGCACTCGTCGCAAGGCTGTGTCGTCAAAACGGAGGAGCGGTGACGCTAGAGGAAAGTGAGCTTGAGGGCGCGTGTTTTATCGCCGTGCTAGATCGCTCGCTGTGCGCCGCTTCCCGCACCGTATGAACGCAGCACTTTGGGTTTAATCGATACAACCGAGCAACACCGGCGCCTGTTACCATCGCCACTACATATTGCCACTACAACAATGATGAAACATTGCTAGGGGAAAATGCATGTCTGCCAAGCAATACGGTATTTTGGTCATCGAAGATGATTTTCGCATTGCCGATATCCATAAAGCCTTTATTGAGCAAAGCGACGGTTTTTACGTCGTCGGTATGGCGCGCAATGGCAGTGAGGCTAAAGCGCTGATGGCCCAGCATGCCGATGATGTTCATCTGGTTTTGCTGGATGCCTACTTACCCGATGTAGAAGGGCTAGAGCTTTTATGGGCAATCCGGCGCGACTATGTGCATGTGGATATCGTGATGGTAACGGCTGCTCGCGAGGTGGAAACGATCAGCAAGGCGCTGCGCGGTGGGGTTTTTGATTACTTGATTAAGCCAATTGAAGCCGCCCGGATGAGTCAGATGCTCATTCGTTTTCGCCATGAGCGCGAAGTGCTGGCCAACTACGCAGAGCTGAGCCAGGATGAATTGGATCACGTACTGGCCCGATTACAACCCAGTAGTGCGGGGCGTTCGGCACAGAAAACACGCATGCTTCCCAAAGGTATTGATCGCCTAACCCTGCGTGCGGTGGTGGCTGCGCTTCAGGCATCATCTCAGCCTCAGGCTGCGATGCAGGTGGCGCGGGAGATGGGCACTAGCCGCTCCACGGCGCGCCGCTATTTAGAGTTTTTGGTCTCGGTGCAACTGGTAAACGCCGAGCTGGGCTACGGCGACGTCGGGAGGCCCGAGCGCCGCTATCGTTTGGTCGGTGACGCCTTGCCTTGGTGCGAAGAGGAGTAGCGTCGTAAGAGAAGATGGAGTCGTGTGAACAAAATGCACACAATGCCCAAAATGAATTTTTTGTTCATTATGTTCATAACGTTGAGAGGCGTTGTGCCAATCCTTTAATGTGCGCTCAGCACGCCAGCTTAGTAATGATTTCTTCACAAGAAGAGCGTCATGATCGTCAGAATCCCTGACATTAAGGCGTTTTAGAGGGTCTGGACTGCCTCAGATGTTCCTGACTGGACCTAGTGTCACCCTGAAGGTGAATGCGTAGGATCCTTCCCATTTCAGCCAATTTCTAACGCTAGTCAATTCCTAGGGCGGGGAGAATACCCCGACTCAGCTATTAGGCAACCAATGCTTGTCGCTATGCCCTCAATGGGGCTGAGCGCGATGCGGTTCGTCGCTAAGTCTATTAAGGTCTAAGGCGAGCGCGTGTTCGCCGTTGCTAGGGATGATTAAGCTTAAGAATTAAAGAAAAGGTTAATGACGAATGAGCTTAAGTGTCATTGGTTTTATCACCATCATCGTTATCGTCGGCCTCCTTATTAGTGGGCGCGTCTCTCCTCTGGTGGCAATGGTTATTCCGCCGGTAATCGCAGCTTTTGCGGCAGGCTTTGATGCGACGGATCTAGGTGAGTTTTTTAGTGCGGGGCTAAGCTCCGTGATGAATGTCGCAGTAATGTTCATTTTCGCTATTATTTTCTTTGGAATCATGCAGGACACGGGGCTGTTTGAGCCGGTGATCAATAAGATGATCGCCCTGTCGAGAGGCAATATTATTACTGTCGCTCTGATTACCGTGCTCATTGCCATGGTGGCTCAGTTAGATGGCTCCGGCGCATCCACATTCCTGATCACTATACCGGCACTGTTGCCGCTCTATCTGCGGCTACGCATGAATCCTTACTTACTATTGCTGCTTATTGCCGGCTCTGCCTCTATCGTGAATATGGTGCCGTGGGGCGGACCATTGGGGCGAGTGGCGTCGGTACTGGATGTAGATGTCACTGAATTATGGTATCCACTGATTCAGATCCAGGCCATCGGCATGGTGTTAATGCTGGCGCTAGCGGTTTTTATGGGAATTCTGGAAAAACGCCGGATTTTAAAAACCTACGGCACGCTTCATCCGGGCCAGGAGCATGACGAAGGCTCACTAACCCAAGGCGTCTTCTCAAACGATGTTGATGTTAGCCTACTGCGACCAAAGCTGATCTGGGTTAATGCCATCATCGCTATTGCCGTCATCACGATTCTGGTTGCCGGTATATTGCCTGCGGGGTTGGCGTTCTTACTGGGTGTTGCTGTGGCGCTGCTGGTGAACTATCGTACCCCAAAAGAGCAAATGGCGCGCATTCAAGCGCATGCGCCGAGTGCCTTAACCATGGCCTCTATCATTATCTCTGCAGGCCTGTTCCTAGGGGTCTTGAACGGTACGGGCATGTTAAATGCCATCGCCAATGATGTGGTGACGGTACTGCCGAGCGCCTTCTCTAACTACCTGCATATCATTATTGGGGTTCTGGGTGTGCCGTTGGACTTGCTGCTTAGCACGGATGCCTACTACTTCGCTCTGTTCCCTGTGGTAGAGCAAATCGGTCTCTCCTTTGATATCGATTCGTATTCGACAGCCTATGCCATGATCATTGGTAACATCGTGGGTACCTTCGTATCTCCCTTGGCTCCCGCCGTGTGGCTGGCGCTAGGTCTCTCCGGTTTAGAGATGCACAAGCACTTGCGCTATTCGTTCTTCTGGATGTGGGGGCTGAGTATCGTGCTATTGATGTGTGCTGTTTTACTCGGCGTGATAACCGTTTGATCCACGGATGCTTCACGGCTAAGCTGAATTGGGGCCGGTAGCAATGGAAGGCGGCGCATTTTGGAAGATGCGCCGCCGCGTTAATGAAGGGTTCATGTTGTGAACAGAATGAATAGAATGAACTTTTTGCCTTTTATGCTCACAAGCTTGTCGGTCAGGGGCACGTTCTTCTAACGTTCGCGGCGTGTCATCACATAATAAGACAACTATTTATACCAATACCCATACAACAACACTGAGATGTGGAGAAACGCCATCATGACCTCGCTTACTCTCAAGCGCTTATCTGTATTTGCTCTACCGCTAGCCGCATTTGCTGGAATGACGACCGCCGCACAGGCGCAAGAGTGGACGCCAAGTCGCTCGATTGAATTCGTCGCGCCAGCTAATCCGGGCGGTGGTTGGGACACGCTTGCTCGCACCATGTCCCGGGTGATCCAGCAAGAGGGGCTGGCCGATGAAAGCTTCGCCGCGATCAACGTACCAGGTGGTGGCGGTGCCGTCGCCTGGGCACAAGTGGCACGCGACACCGGCAATCCGCATAAGCTGTTTGCGACTAGTCCGCCGATGATTCTGGTGCCGCTGGCAGGCGCCTCACGCTATGACCACACCGACTTTACCCCGGTCGCTAGGATTAATACCGACTACTCGATCATTCTGGTCGCGGCGGACTCTGAGTATCAAACCCTTGAAGACCTGTTCAATGCGCTGAAAGAAGACCCTAGCTTGAGCGTTGGCGGTGGTAGTGCACCGGGTTCGATGGATCATATCTCTGTGGCAGGTTTGGCCTCAGCGGCGGGTATGGATGCTGCGGACATCAACTATATTCCGTTTTCGGGCGGCGGCGATGCCATGACCAACCTGATGGGTGGCCATATTGAAGCGGTCATCACCGGTGCTGGCGAGTCAGTCGGCCAATTGGGCGAAGGTAGCCAGCTTCGCGCACTGGGTGTTTCCTCTGAAGAGCGCCTGGGTGGTGGTTTGAGTGAAGTGCCCACCTATCAAGAGCAGGGCTTTGACTACACCTTCGATATCTGGCGCGGCATCATGGGCACGCCGGATATGCCGGAAGAAGCCGTGGCCTACTACGAAGATCTGTTCGCGGAAATGCTTGAAACCGACGCCTGGCGTGACGCGAGTGACCAGCTGGGCTGGATCGACGCCTACCAAAACAGCGAAGAATTTGGTGCCTTCCTGGATCAGCAGCAAGAGCAGTTCAGCGATGTGCTGGGCGAACTTGGTTTGCTGCGCCAGTAATCCTACTCCTGTATAACCCAGCCGCTTCAGTGCGGTTGGGGCGCTACTGCTGTTAACCACTTGTTTTTCAGTACCTGTTTTTAAGAACATGTTTTTAAGCAACTGTTCTTAAAGACCGAGACTAAAGCTGGTTGTTAACGACAGTCGGTGCGTTGGCTCCTTTGGAGAGATTCCTATGACTCGTTTAAATACCAATCAGTGGTTAGCGCTGGTATTGGCGCTATTGGCTGTCGCCTACATCGCGATGGCATGGCAAATCCCGACCTTCCCGCTACCGCGGCCGGTCGATTCGGACCTGTTTCCCAAAGTATTAGGGGTTTCTTTATTGATACTGTCGGCTTTTCTGTTTTTTGAGAAGCCTACGCCGATTGCCGGTGCTGACGAAATTGATCAAGAGGCACAACAAGGGCCGCTGCTATTAACGCCCTGGGCACGAGTCATCGTGACCTCGCTGGCAATTGCTGCCTATGCATTTTTGCTGGTGCCGTTGGGCTTCGTGCTCGCCTCGACACTGCTTTGCGTGGGCTTAACGGCTTACTACGGCTACCGCCGCCATACGGTTAACCTCGCTACGTCGCTGGGGGTAGTGCTAGCGCTCTATCTCACTATGACGCGAGTGATGGACGTCTATCTACCCACAGGCGTGCTGCCTTTCTAAACCAGCCGCTTTAGCCGAAATTAAGCTAGCAGGTCTTTAAGAGAGTAATTCCCATGGATGCCTTCAATAATCTGATGTACGGCTTTGGCATCGCGCTTGAGCCGATCAATATCGCTTACGTGTTTGCTGGCGTATTCGCCGGCACTATTATTGGCATGCTGCCGGGCTTAGGCCCTATTAGCGCACTTGCCCTCATGATTCCTATTACCTTTGCCATGGAGCCTTCGTCAGGTTTAATTTTAATGGCGGGGGTTTATTACGGCGCCATCTTCGGCGGCTCTACGTCTTCGATACTGCTCAACGCCCCGGGCGTGGCGGGTACGGTGGCGACCTCTTTTGATGGCTACCCGATGGCTAAAAAAGGGCAAGCGGGCAAAGCGCTGGCGATTGCCGCCTACGCTTCCTTTATCGGTGGCACTGTTTCCGTTATTTTCTTAATGCTGATCGCACCGCTGTTGTCGAAAGTGGCCGTCAGCTTTGGCCCTTCTGAATACTTTGCACTCATGGTGCTGGGCTTAACCGCCGTAGTCTCGCTGTCGGATAAGTCACTGGTCAAAGGGCTCATTGCCGCCGTGGTTGGGGTGATTATCTCGATTGTGGGTATCGATATGCAGACCGGCACCGAGCGCTATACGTTTGGCTCCATTCAGCTTCTCGATGGCATTGATTTCCTTGTCGTAGCGCTGGGTATTTTCGCGCTTGCCGAGGTGTTTTATATGCTGCTGCGCGGCGGCGGTGGCAAAGAAGTACCGCGTAATGCGATTGGCTCACTGAAGTTGACTCGCAATGAAGTAAAAGAGATTGCTGGCCCTATTAGCCGTAGCTCGGTGCTGGGTTTCTTTACCGGCGTGCTGCCAGGTGCGGGCGCAACTATCGGCTCATTTTTGGGCTACAGCATGGAAAAGCGTATTGCTAAAGATGGCCACACCTTTGGACAGGGCAATATCAAGGGCGTCGCGGCACCAGAGGCGGCCAATAACGCTGCTTGTACCGGCTCCTTTGTACCGCTATTAACGCTCGGGGTACCGGGCTCGGGTACTACTGCGGTTCTACTGGGCGCGCTTTTGGTAATGGGCGTGAACCCTGGCCCCATGATGCTTGAGCAGCGCCCGGACGTATTCTGGGGCGTGGTTGCCAGTATGTATATTGGCAATATCTTCCTGCTGGCGCTTAACCTGCCGCTGATTCCCTACATCGCCAAAATTCTCGATATGCCCCGGCCATTGCTGTTATCACTCATCCTAATCTTCTGCATGATCGGCGTTTACGGCATGAGCTTCAGCGTGTTTGATCTGCTGCTGCTGTTGGGCTTTGGCTTGGTTGGCCTGGGAATGCGCTTGTTTGGTTTCCCGGCGGCGCCGCTAATCCTGGCGCTGATTTTGGGTAATATCATGGAAGAGTCCATGCGCCGTGCGCTGCAAATCTCGGGTGGCGATTGGACAACCTTCATCGACAAACCGATTTCGCTGGGGCTGCTGCTGGTTGCCTTGCTGTCGCTTGGCCTACCGCTGCTGAAAAAACGCCGCAAGAAAAGTGCTGCTGTGTAACTTATTAGCGGTACGTTTTGGATGATTAATAAGGAGCCTTGGGGATATCCAGGCTCCTTTTTTGTATCTCACGCTTTTATCGGCTTTGTAACCAGATAGTGGGCTTAGCGTTGCTGTTGTGTATGGACGTCCGTTAAGTGCCAGATTGGTGCGCAGGGTTTTATTGGTGCATTGATAGCGTGCTTAAGCTCAAGCCTGATGCTTGATTTTGGTGCGCTCGACTAAGCTGTGGGTTTTTATAGTATCAATAAGTCATTGAATAAATGGCTGTAAAAAAGTGTTGTGCCAATCTGGCGCATCCCTTGCAAGTGTTAATGGCTAATGAACGTATTAGGGGGGAGCTAACACAACAGCCCTGAATGCGACGCCAATTAACAAGCCCCACACATAAGGGGTGCAAGGAGGTTAAAGTGATCACATTGCCATACAACACAAGCGCTCGCTCGAGACACCTAAGCGTAATCCGCTCTCCTGGCCGCTTTGCGACCGCCTTGCTCGCCGCTGCCGTCATGGGGGCCAGCGCTCAGGCCGTCGCTCAAGGCGCTGATCAGAGCGAAGACCCGATTAAGGTCGGCATTCTGCACTCGCTCTCCGGCACTATGGCGATCAGTGAAACCGTTCTTAAAGACACCG
Organism: Halomonas sp.; assembly: GCF_052095695.1. Classification (GTDB taxonomy): domain Bacteria; phylum Pseudomonadota; class Gammaproteobacteria; order Pseudomonadales; family Halomonadaceae; genus Vreelandella. Next base: position 38,031 of record NZ_JBQDLQ010000002.1, on the reverse strand, counting down.
TCGAAATGTTGATTGAACAGCAGAACGAAGCGGGTGGCCTGCTGGGTCGCCAGCTAGAGGCCGTTGTCGTTGATCCTGCGTCTAACTGGCCGCTGTTTGCTGAACGCGCCCGTGAGCTGCTGGCTCAGGAAGACGTTGACGTTATTTTCGGTAACTGGACCTCTGTTTCCCGTAAAGCGGTGCTGCCCGTCGTGGAAGAGCTCAACGGCCTGCTGTTCTACCCGGTGCAGTACGAAGGTGAAGAGTCCTCAGAAAACGTCTTCTACACCGGTGCGGCGCCTAACCAGCAGGCGATTCCCGCCGTTGAATATCTAATCAACGAAGTGGGTATCGAGCGCTTCGCGCTGATCGGCACCGACTACGTGTATCCGCGCACGACTAACCGGATTCTTGAGGCGTTTCTCAAAGATGAGTATGGCATCGCCGACGAAGACATCATGGTCAACTACACGCCTTTCGGTCATTCCGATTGGCAGAATATTGTGTCTGAGCTGGGCCGTTTTGGCGAAGAGGGTAAGCGCACCGCCGTTATCTCGACGATTAATGGCGATGCCAACGTGCCGTTCTACACCGAGCTTGCTAACCAGGGCATTGATGCCGCCGACATTCCGGTCATCGCCTTCTCCGTGGGCGAACAGGAACTTACCGGTATCGATACGGGGCCGCTGGTGGGGCATTTAGCCGCTTGGAACTACTTCATGAGCGTCGATAATGATGACAATTATGACTTTATCGATGCATGGATCGACTACACCGGCGACGAAGAGGCGGTGACGAATGACCCGATGGAGGCGCACTACATTGGCTTTAATATGTGGGCTGAAGCGGTTCGTAAAGCAGGCACCACCGATGTCGACAGCGTAAAAGATGCGATTATTGGCGTGACGGTGCCGAATCTATCCGGTGGCTATGCGGCGATGATGCCCAACCATCACATCACCAAGCCGGTGCTGATTGGTGAAATTCAGGATAACGGCCAGTTTGATATTGTCTGGCAGACGCCGTCTACCGTGGCAGGCGATGCTTGGTCGGATTACCTACCCGGTTCGCGTGACCTGATTGCCGATTGGCGCAAGCCGCTTGAATGCGGCAACTTTAACGTCGTGAACGGCTCGTGCGGCGGCAGTACCGCCGTAGAAGAGGCCGAAGCGGCCCTCGCAGAATAACGATGATTTCCCTCTACGCCTGACTGAAAAGTGAGGCGTAGAGGAGCACGCTACCTTTCTCTCTCAGATAACCAAAGGAAGAACTCCATGAGGCGTTTCCTTTCCTTAGGGCTACTGTGCCTGCTGTTGTTGAGCATCACAGTCACCTCGCAAGCCCAAACGAGTTCTACAGCTAACGCTGACGCCGCCGCGCTTGAGCTGCTAGAAGCGCTGAACGTTGACTCTTATCCTGCCAAAGGCGACGCCATCACCGCGATTTTGCAAAGCGATGACGAGCGCGCCCGCGATTGGCTGCAGGCGCTATTAGATGGCCGCTTACAGAGTGCTGACGATGGCAGAATAGTGCTGGTGCTCGACAACAGCGGCCGCGAGTGGCCGGTTGCCGATGTACTAACGGGCGAAGCGCTGGGCCAGATGTCGCGCCGCGACTTAGATCGTATCGGCATAAATAACGCGCTGCGCAATCAGCTGCGCAGCGCTATTGCCGTGGTTGATCTTTACTCGCCTAACGTTGAGCGTCGTCGCCGCTCGGCAGAACGGCTACTGGGCGAAGTGGACGAAACGCTGGCCGAGCCGCTCAGTGAACTGATTGCCGACGAGCAGGATAGCCAGGTTGTCCGCAGGCTTTCCCAGGCGTTAGCGATCTACCAAGTGGAAAGCGGTGAGCTGGCGGGCGTTGAAGCGCTGCGTGGCAGTTTGCATCCTCGCGCACGGGTCGCGCTTAGCCGCGCCGTGAACGGGGATGACCCTATTGTGGCAGACGCAGCGGCGAGCGCTTTGGGCAGCATTGAACAAAATCTCAAGATTAATCGTGGCTTGGAAACGCTCTACTTCGGTTTAAGCCTCGGCTCGGTACTAGTGCTGGCAGCCATTGGCCTGGCGATTACCTTTGGCGTTATGGGCGTGATCAATATGGCCCACGGTGAACTGATGATGCTGGGCGCTTATACCACCTGGGGAATGCAGCAGCTGTTGCCCGGCCAGCCAGGGTTGGCGCTGATTCTTGCTATTCCTGCTGGCTTTATGGTCGCAGCGTTAGCGGGCATTGCCATCGAACGCGGCGTTATTCAGTTTTTAAAAGGCCGCCCGCTGGAAACCCTGCTGGCGACCTTTGGTATTAGCCTGATTCTGCAGCAGCTGGTGCGCACCGTTATTTCACCGCTTAACCGCACGGTGATTACGCCGGAGTGGATGAGCGGCTCTCTGGTGATTAATGATGCACTGTCACTCACGCTTAACCGCATGGTAGTGCTGGGGTTTGCGCTGGTAGTGTTTGCGGCGCTGATGCTGATTATGCGCCGCACACGGCTAGGGCTTGATGTGCGCGCCGTGACGCAAAATAGGGCGATGGCCCGCTCGATGGGCATTCGCGCTACCCGTGTCGATATTATGACCTTCGCGCTCGGTTCGGGCGTGGCCGGCTTGGCCGGTGTCGCGCTTTCTCAGTTGACCAACGTTGGCCCTAACCTGGGGCAAAACTACATCATCGACTCCTTTATGGTGGTGGTGTTTGGCGGCGTCGGAAACCTCTGGGGGACGCTGGTGGCGGGCCTATCGCTGGGGATTATTAATCAGGTATTAGAGCCTTGGGCGGGCGCAGTGCTGGCCAAAATTATCGTCTTGGTCTTTATCATCCTATTCATTCAAAAACGCCCGCGTGGACTCTTCCCGCAGAAGGGCCGGGCTGCGGAGGGCTAAGCGATGTCATTGACGACCGAATCATCGACCAATTTTTGGCTAACACGTCCGTTTAGTGAGCGCTCTACGCAGATTTTTTTAGGCGTGCTGGTCGCTGCGCTGGCGTTAGTCACGCTGCTACATGTGGTGATACCACCGGAGAATCCGCTGCATATTGGCGCGTATACGGTCAATCTGTTCGGTAAATATCTAAGCTATGCGCTGCTAGCCGTGGCGGTGGATTTAGTGTGGGGCTATCTGGGGATATTAAGCTTGGGCCACGGTGCGTTTTTTGCTATTGGCGGCTACGCCATGGGCATGTACCTGATGCGCCAGATTGGCGACCGCGGCACTTACGGTCACCCCGTCTTGCCGGACTTTATGGTGTTTTTAAACTGGGACAGCCTGCCGTGGTTCTGGCAGGGCTTCGACATGGCCTGGTTTGCCTTTGCCATGGTGCTCTTGGCCCCCGGGCTGCTGGCGTTAGTTTTTGGCTTCTTGGCGTTTCGCTCGCGAGTGACCGGGGTATATCTGTCGATCATTACCCAGGCGCTAACGTTTGCCTTAATGCTGGCGTTCTTTCGCAATGAGATGGGGTTTGGCGGTAACAATGGCTTAACCGACTTCCGCGAGCTGCTGGGATACAACCTGCGCAGCAACGATACGCGCCTGGGCCTGTTTATCGCCACCGGGGTTGCATTGGGTCTGGGCTATATTCTGTGCCGTGCCATAGTAACCAGCAAACTGGGCCGGGTCAGTATCGCCACGCGTGATGCCGAAGCCCGTACGCGCTTTCTTGGCTACCGAGTCGAGCGCTTTCAGCTGTTTGTATTTGTGGTGTCGGCGATGTTGGCAGGCTTGGCGGGGGCACTTTATGTGCCACAGGTAGGGATCATTAACCCTAGCGAGTTTTCACCGATTTTCTCTATCGAAATTGTGCTGTGGGTGGCCTTAGGCGGTCGCGCCACGCTTTATGGCGCGGTGATTGGCGCTATTTTAGTCAACTACGCCAAAACGTTTTTTACCGGCGTCATGCCGGATGCGTGGCTGTTTGCGCTAGGGGCGATGTTTGTATTGGTCACGGTATTTCTGCCCAAGGGCGTGGCGGGGCTGTTTCGCCATATCAAGCGGCGTAAGCGCGAAGATAATACCGCCAGACCAATCACGCCCAAGGAGGCTTCCGCATGAGCTTGCTGCAATCGCTAACTCAGCGTGATCGGGTATTCGATTTTATGGCGCCGCAGGATTCTCCGGTGGACGTGCGCCATGGTCCTATCCTGTATATGGAGGATGTCACCGTTAGCTTCGATGGCTTTAAAGCGATCAATAACCTCAATTTGACCATTGATGATGGCGAGCTGCGCTGCATTATCGGCCCTAACGGCGCAGGTAAAACCACCATGATGGATATTATTACCGGTAAAACTCGCCCTAATAGCGGCAGCGTTTGGTTTGGCAGCCGCCATAACCTGCTTAATATGAACGAGCCAGATATCGCAAGCTTAGGCATTGGTCGCAAGTTTCAAAAGCCCACGGTGTTTGAAGCGCTGTCGGTATTTGAAAACCTGGAGCTGGCCATGGCCGCCGACAAGCGAATTTTTCCTACGCTTACCGCGCGTATGACCGGCGAAATTAGAGACCGCATCGATGAAGTGTTGGAAACCATCGGCTTAACGGCGCTTCGCCATCAGCCCGCAGGGATTCTTTCCCATGGCCAAAAGCAGTGGCTGGAGATCGGCATGCTGCTAATGCAGCGCCCACGGTTACTGCTGGTAGATGAGCCAGTGGCGGGCATGACCGAGCAGGAGATGGAGCGCACCGCTGAACTGCTCACCGGGCTGGCTGGCAAGCAGTCCGTGGTCGTCGTGGAACATGATATGGGGTTTGTACGCTCGATTGCGCGCCAAGTCACTGTATTGCATCAGGGCAGCGTGCTGGCGGAAGGCACCATGGATCAGGTATCCAGTGATCCTAAGGTCATCGAAGTGTATTTGGGTGCTGATGATGAGGAGGCCGCCTGATGCTAGCCATTGAAAAGCTCAACCAGTTTTATGGCGAAAGCCACACCCTTTGGGATTTAGACCTGGATGTGCCCGCCGGCCAGTGTACTTGCGTGATGGGCCGCAACGGCGTGGGTAAAACCACGTTGTTGAAAGCAGTGATGGGCGAAGTCGCGGTGAAAAGCGGTGCGTTACGCTACACACGCGGAGAGGCGGGTGAGATCGAACTAACCCAAAAAGCCGTGGAAGCGCGTTCGCGACTGGGAATTGGCTATGTGCCCCAGGGGCGGCAGATTTTTCCGCTACTGACCGTGGAAGAAAACCTGCGCACCGGCTTAGCGGCGCGTCGGGACAGGCTGAAGAAAATCCCCGAACGGATATACGAGCTGTTCCCCGTGCTAAAAGAAATGAAACACCGGCGTGGAGGCGATCTTTCCGGTGGCCAACAGCAGCAGCTCGCCATCGGCCGCGCGCTGGTGATTGCACCCCAACTGCTCATTTTGGATGAACCGGGGGAGGGCATTCAGCCCAATATCGTCGCGCAAATTGGCCAGGTGATTCGTCAGTTGATCAATGAGGATGGTTTGACGGTGCTACTGGTTGAACAGAAGCTGCCCTTCGCCCGCAAGTACGCCGACCGTTTCGTGATTATGGATCGTGGTCGACCGGTCGCCAAAGGCGAGATCAGTGAGCTTTCTAACGAGCTTATTAAGCAGCACCTGACGGTCTAAGTTATCCACAGCCGGTTAGTCTTTATCTAGCCAAGCGCCTGTCGGTTGGCGGGCGCTTTCTAGCTGCCTTCTCTTCGTTAACATCTTCTAAGCACTGAAGGCTGATGCATATACAAAGACAAAAAAAGCAGCATATTTTGATAGCAATCTAGTGGGATTCTAGCTCCTGATAGAACGCGGGGTTGTCCTGAATGGTCGCGAGCACTTTAGCCGCTAAACCCGTGGGGTTACGCCGTTTTTTTTCCCAGCTTTTGATTGTATCAATGCTGGTCCCCATCGCCTTGGCGAACTCTGCCTGGGATACATTGAGGGTCGTCCGGATCTGTTTCACATCGGTGACTTCAAAACGCGTCACGCGTGAAGCAGGCGTTTTTTTCTTTTGAATATCCACCGCTTCTTCTAGAGAGTCTTTAAGCTCGTTAAAAATACTCACAGTGCGTGCTCCTCTTTCAACTGCTTTGTTAATTTTTTCAAAACCACCTTTTCTGACTGGGTTAAGCTATCTTTAGCGCTTTTTGGGTAAGCCAGTAGTAAATAGATGGCTTCATGCGTGGCCAAAAAGTAAATGACCCTAGCGCTACCGCTTTTTCCTTGTCTACCTGTGGCCATGCGCATTTTGCGCAGGCCTCCTGTCCCCTGAATCAAATCGCCTTTATCTGGCTGAGCAATCAGTTCTTTTTGAAGCTCCTTCAATTCATCATCAGTGGCCAGTAGCTGTATCTGCTTAGTAAATAGCGCGGTTTCGATGAAATCAATCGCATTACTCACACTGGTTTAGCTCCTCTTTTACATTGGGATTTTGGTGTACTATGTACTCTTTTTCAAGTTTTTTTGGCATTAGTCGCTAAGTTGTGAGGCAGTTTTCGAGAGTTGGTAAAATCAACTTCGATAATATTCAGGCATCACAGATCGCCGTGAGAAATGGACTGGACCTACTGGTGGCGCTATTTCACTACCTTTTAAGACAATCCCCGCTCCATTGGGTGTGGCAGATTGGCGCAATTGGCCACTCTCAATGGATAAATAGGCTTGCAACCGCTAGAGTCATTGTCAACGACGTTAACCTCAATGCGGACTACTGTTAAAAAGCCCACTATGCGTAAAAACCGTCCTTTCATACTGCTTGTCGCCATTCCCCTTATCGCCATCGTCATTTTGGGGGGGCTCATCTTTGGTAGTCAGGCGATGTCTGATCAAAATCAAGAAGGTGATATTCAGCGAGCATTAGCGACGGCGACAGCGCTTGAAACGTCTGATGACGTGGAGCTTCAGTACTTGCAGAGTGTTAACTACGGCTACGGTGTGTGCGGCTTATACAAAACGCCGTCAGCAGAAAAAGGTTTTGCGCCCTTCTTTTATGACACGACTAATCACGACCTCGTACTCGATATTAATTCGCGTCGATATAAGTCGAACTGTAGCCTTGGCTCTCTTTGTTAATAGCGCTTATTGACTAACGCCTGATTAGCCCCATGACAGCGTCAGCTAAGTTGTCGAATAGTGTCTAATCAGGCGGCTAATACCTTGCTGTCCACAACTAAACGTTAACAATCAGGGAAGCTAAAATGCTAAACGTGCGTACTAAAGCAGTGTGGGGGCTCTTAGCGTTAGCGCTGTCGGCAGGCAGCGTGCAGGCTGCTGGACCTGAAGTCACCGATGCGAGGCTGAGTCTACTGCCCGGCGACTTACCCGGTGCCGGCTACTTTAATATTACCAATACAAGTGATGAACCGCTCACCCTGGTGGGCGCAGAAAGCGCGGCGTTTCATATGACCGAAATGCACGTTAGCACCACCGAAAATGATATGGCGCGCATGGAGTCTGTTGAAAAAGTCGACGTCGCTCCTGGTGAGAGTTTTGCCTTTGCTCCCAAAGGTTATCATCTTATGTTCATGCACAGAGCTGAGCCGTTGGAGCAAGGCGACGAAGTGGATGTGCTGCTTCACTTTGAAAATCAGCCAGAGCTGCCGGTTACCTTCACCGTCGTTGCTCCCGGATCAATGTAAGACAGTTCTTGTGGTGGATGTTTAGCTATGATTAAAAGGCTATGTTTGTTTATCGGGCTATTGTTGCTAGTAGGATGTAGCGACGAAAGTTGGCGCACTAACGACGTTGCCGACATGCTGCCGGCACTCGATTTTGATTTAGTCAATGAGGATAGCGAGGCCGTCGATGAAACGGCCTATGCCGATAAAGCCACACTGGTTTACTTTGGCTTTACGAACTGCCCTGATGTTTGCCCTATCATGCTGTCAACCGTTGCATCAGCCATACGGCAATTGGATGAGGGTGATCGGGACAATCTACAGGTGTTGTTTATTTCGGTTGATCCTGAGCGTGACACGCCCAGCGTGCTGCAAACATATACCGATGCGTTTGGGCCCGAGTTTATCGGCCTGACCGGCGATAGAGCTGATATAGACGCGGTCGCTAGCCGGTATCGTATTGCCTACGAATACGGCGAAAAGGATGAGCACGGCAACTATGAGGTCACTCACTCCAGCGCCGTTTTTGCGTTTGATCGCCACGGTAAAGCAAAATTCATGATCCGCGACAGTGATTCGATGACGTCTATTGTTGCTGACCTTAAGAACTTGGCTTCAGACTCCTGATAATGCGTTTTTAACCAGGCGCTGTTGCTAAGAGCAATGTTGAAATACCTTCCGGCCCTTATGCTAGTGATAGCATCAGGGCCGGAGCGTTATTGAGCTTAGGCTAATTGTTTTTCCTGTCTTGGACGCACAATCAGCCAATCAAGCAGCAGCATCACGATTAGCGACGCGCCGACAAGCGGAAATAGCAGGCCACCGACCGCCAAAACGGCAATCAACCCTCGGAAAACGCGTTAATCGAGGGTTGTAACGCTAAGAGCATCTTTTTGGTGCGCCACATTATTTTTTTGAGCGCTATTGGTGCAGTTAGAGCTGATCAAGGATGCATTTTGAGACCTAAGCCTATGTAAGCGCTGCTTTAAGCTGTCTTTCACTATTTTGGCGCATTAATTGCACTTGCTATTGAAACGCCTATTAAAAAGAGAGCAGCCGCGCCTCATGATTTTGTGCGACACCACAACACCGACGCTGCATGCTGACTCCGGGCATCGCTTTGATGCAAGCCGCCGCTGGTCGGCCTCGCTGGCATTAACGTTTGCTCAGCGCGATGGCGCCACGCGCATGGTACAGGCTCGCCATCAGGGGCCGCTGCGAGTGCAGCGGCCTTTTTATCCAGAGGGTCGCTCTATTGAAGGCAAGAGCGGTGCATACGACGGCCCTTGCCATGTCTATGTGTTACATCCGCCCGGCGGGTTAGTGAGCGGTGATGCGTTAACCATTTCGGCCCAGGTCAAAAGCGGTGCCCATGCGCTGCTCACCACTCCCGCGGCCAACAAACTATATAAAGCCGACAGCCAAGGCGTTGCCTGGACTCAACACACTCAGCTAAGCGTGGAAGATAACGCGATTCTGGAATGGCTGCCCCAAGAAACCATCGCCTTTGATGGCTCGAAAGGTGAGCAGCGCATGCATATTGCCCTACACGGCAGCGCTCGCTGCTTAGGTTGGGAAATGATGGCGCTGGGGCGCCCGGCAAGCGATTTGCCCTACGTTTCGGGCCGCATTGAACAACACTTTCGGCTCACGCTAGATGGCAGGCCGCTGTGGTTAGAGCGCCAGCCACTTGACCCGTTACACCCACGCTTTGCAGGACGCTGGGGGCAAGGCGGCGCAACCGTACAAGCTACCCTCTGGGCGGTAGGTATTGCTGATGCTCCTGCCGCTATTGATACCCTGCGCGAGGCGTTGCCGGATAACCCTCGTTGGGCCGTCACCGTGCGTTACGGCGTACTGTTGCTGCGCTACTTGGGTCATTCACGCAATGAAGCCTGGTCGCTGTGCGAGCAGGCCTGGAGGCTACTGCGTCCGCGTTGGATTGAGCGTGAAGCGCATACGCCGCGTATCTGGTTAACCTGATAATCACGATTGTGCTACACCTGTGGAGAGGCCCCCAATGGAATTAACCCCGCGAGACAAAGATAAGCTGATGCTGTTTTCAGCCGCCCAGCTTGCCGAGCGCCGCAAAGCGCGTGGTTTGAAGCTCAACTATCCCGAGGCGGTGGCGCTGATCAGCTTTGAGATCATTGAAGGTGCTCGGGATGGCCGCAGCGTGGCGGATTTAATGAGCTATGGCCGTGAAATACTTAGCCGTGAAGACGTAATGGAAGGCGTTGCTGAGATGGTTGACGAAGTCCAGGTTGAAGCCACGTTTCCAGATGGCACCAAGCTGGTCACTGTGCATACCCCCATCAACTAAGCGCCCCTCTTGGAGAAGATACGATGATTCCTGGTGAGTATCAGTTAAAAGAGGGCGATATTGAACTGTGCGTGGGGCGTGAGCGCATTACGGTAGACGTTGCGAATACCGGTGACCGCCCCATCCAGCTAGGCTCTCACTATCATTTTGCTGAAGCCAATCCCGCGCTCATTTTTGATCGCGTCAAAACCCGCGGCTTTCGTTTAGACGTGGCAGCAGGCACGGCGATTCGCTTTGAGCCTGGCCAGACCCGTGAGGTCACGCTGATTCCGTTTGTCGGCAAGCGGGAAATCTACGGCTTCCGTGGCGATGTGATGGGCGCTTTATCTGCTACTGCGCTGCTTTCTGATGCGCCCGAGACTGCGCAAAGCGCGCGACATGCACAAAAACCAGACAAAGCAGGAGGCCAGTCATGAAGCCGACCAATAAGATCAGTCGGCGGGCCTACGCCGATATGTACGGTCCCACGGTGGGCGATCGTGTGCGCCTGGGCGACACCGAGCTATGGATTGAAGTCGAAAAGGACGCCACTCACTACGGTGATGAAGTGAAGTTCGGCGGTGGCAAAGTGATTCGCGATGGTATGGGCCAAAGCCAGCGTGTTGATGACTCGGTGATGGATACCGTCATCACCAACGCGCTGATCTTAGACTGGAGGGGCATCGTTAAAGCCGATGTAGGGCTGCAAAATGGCCGTATCGCTGCCATTGGCAAATCCGGCAACCCGGACGTACAGCCCGATGTTGATATCGTGATTGGTCCCGGCACTGAAATTATCTCAGGCGAAGGCAAAATTCTTACCGCTGGCGGCATCGACTCGCATATTCACTTTATTTGCCCCCAGCAGGTCGAAGAAGCATTGATGAGTGGCATCACCACTATGCTAGGCGGAGGCACCGGGCCGGCTACCGGTACCAACGCCACGACCTGTACGCCCGGCGCATGGCATATTGGTAAAATGCTGCAAGCCGTTGATGACCTGCCGATGAATATCGGCCTGCTGGGGAAAGGCAATGCCAGCCTGCCCGAAGCGCTTGAGGCCCAGCTAGAAGCGGGTGCCATGGGCCTAAAGCTCCACGAAGACTGGGGCACCACGCCGGCCTCCATTGATAACTGCTTAACCGTGGCGGAAAAGTACGATGTGCAGATTGCTATTCATACCGACACGCTAAACGAGTCGGGCTTTGTCGAAGACACCCTAGCAGCCTTTAAAGAGCGCGGTATTCACACCTATCACACGGAAGGGGCGGGCGGCGGCCACGCACCGGATATCTTGACCGCCTGTTCGAAAGAGTATGTGCTGCCGTCATCCACCAACCCGACACGGCCCTACACGATCAACACCATCGACGAGCATCTCGATATGCTGATGGTGTGTCATCACCTCGACCCCAATATTCCTGAAGATGTCGCCTTTGCAGACTCACGCATTCGCCGCGAAACCATTGCCGCTGAAGACATTCTGCATGACCTTGGCGTGATCTCGATGATTGCCTCAGACTCCCAAGCCATGGGACGTGTCGGCGAGGTGGTCTGCCGCACTTGGCAAACCGCGCATAAAATGAGAGTACAGCGCGGCTTACTGCCAGAAGATGAAGCGCTGGGCGCCGATAACTTTCGTGCCAAGCGCTATATCGCCAAGTACACCATCAACCCCGCGATCACTCACGGTATTGCTCATGAAGTTGGGTCGGTAGAAGTGGGTAAACTGGCTGATTTAGTGCTGTGGAAGCCTGCTTTCTTCGGCGTTAAACCGGCACTGATTTTAAAAGGCGGCATGATTGTGGGTGCGCCCATGGGCGACCCCAATGCATCAATCCCCACGCCCCAGCCGGTTCACTACCGACCCATGTTTGGCGCTTTCGGCCGTGCGACCAGTCAAATTCGACTCAACTTCGTTAGCCAGGCCGCGCTAGATGCCGGTATTAAGGAGCGCCTGGGCCTGCAAAGTACGCTGGCTGCGTGTAAAAACGTGCGCGGTGTGCGAAAGAAAGATATGAAGCTCAACGATGCCTGCCCCGAGCTTACCGTCGACCCGCAAACTTACGAAGTGCGCTGTGACGGCGAAATTTTAACCTGCGAGCCGGCCACCGAACTGCCGCTGGCCCAGCGCTATCACTTGTTTTGATTGAGTGAACTATCATCGCCACAGCCGGGTTAGCCGGGGTAGCTCGGAGTGAGGGCTTTTTGCCATGGATGGCAAAAGTAGCTTACAAGGATGTATTTACAGCGCCCTCATGCAGGGCTTCCCCGGCTAGGCTGCGGAAAATTTCAACGGGAAATAGCAATGCTGAAACTGATAGAACGTATAGGCCCCGTGGAGGAGAGTGCGGCTAATGACACACTCACGCTGCCCTTCGAGCTGCGAATTCGTGGGCGCCTGAAGGCCAAAAGCGATAGCGGCCGTGAGCTTGGGTTGTTTTTAGATCGCGGGCCGGTACTGCGTAGCGGTGAAGGCCTGAAAGCCGAAAGCGGCGAGGTGGTACGTATCTGTGCCGCCATAGAACCGGTGGTTACCGCGCGAGTGAGTACGGGCTTACCGCTGGCGCGGCTGGCCTATCATCTAGGTAATCGCCACGTTCAGCTAGCCTTGGGTGATGATGAAAAAGGCAGCTGGGTGCGCTTTCCGCCAGATCACGTGCTGGAGGAACTGGCCGTGCTGTTAGGCGCCACACTTGAGCACCATGACGCGACCTTCGACCCAGAACCGGGCGCCTATAACCAAGTAGGCGGTGGGCACTCCCATGGCCATGCGCACGGCCACGACCATACGCACGATCACGATCATGAGCATCACCATGCCCACTGAGCAAGCCGCATCCACCGGGCAGCACGACGATTTAGCGCTGTTGGGGTTGATGCAATTGGTTAGCCCGGCGCTGCCCATCGGGGCATTTGCTTTCTCGCAAGGGTTGGAAAGCGCATTTGAACTTGACTGGGTACGGGATGAGGCCAGCCTGACCGAATGGCTGTGCGGCGTCTTGGAAGATGGCATAACGCGCTGCGAACTACCGGTACTGGCGCGGCTGCACAAGGCCATGGATTACGCAGACCGTGATGCAATCAAGCGGTGGGATGAGTGGCTGGCTGCCACGCGGGAAACGGCGGAATTAGCCGCTGAAGATAGCCGCCTGGGCGCATCGTTAAAGCGCTTGTTGAATAGCTTAAACCTGATGTCGAGTGAAGACTTACTACCGCCCTTATTACCGGCTCACCCAGGCTATGTAACGCTATTTGCCTTCGCGGCCCGCCTGCGTGGCGCGTCTATTCGGCAAATGTTGCTCGGCTTTGCCTGGGCGTGGCTGGAAAACCAGCTAGCCGTGGCCTGCAAAGCGCTACCGCTTGGCCACACCGCTGCGCAGCGTATTATTGAGCAGCTGCGCCCCGCTTTGGTTGATGCCGTTGATTATGCGCTGACGTTAGATGACGACGAGCTAGGCCCTGTACTGCCCGGGTTGGCACTCGCCAGCGCATTACACGAAACGCAATATTCACGCCTGTTTAGAAGCTAGCATATTCACGTTTTTTAGACGTTAGGTAGCTCAGCAGTTAATCCGCTTATTGAGGACATGTTATGACGCACTGTTTACGTATTGGAGTAGGCGGCCCGGTGGGTTCCGGTAAAACGGCGCTGCTCAAGCAGCTTTGCTTAGCGCTGCGCGATTATTACGACATCGCGGTGGTAACGAACGATATTTATACCCGCGAAGACGCCGACTTTTTGCTCAAACACGATGCGCTGCCTGCCGATCGCATTTTGGGCGTGGAAACCGGCGGCTGTCCGCATACGGCTATTCGTGAAGATGCTTCGATGAACCTGGCCGCCATTGATGAGCTACAGGCGCGTCATCCTAAGCTTGAGCTAGTGATGGTAGAGTCGGGGGGCGATAATCTTTCAGCGACCTTTAGCCCTGAGCTTTCCGACCTAACGCTTTACGTGATCGACGTTTCTGCCGGCGACAAGATTCCACGCAAGGGCGGGCCAGGAATCACCAAGTCCGATTTGCTGATTATCAATAAAATGGATATCGCGGAACAGGTTCACGCGTCATTAGACATTATGGCGCGAGATTCCAAAAAGATGCGCGGCGAGCGGCCGTTTGTATTTACCAATCTTTATGATGGGGTTGGGCTTGAGGAGATCATCCGCTTTATTCTCGATAAAGGAATGCTTGACGAGCGTCGGCCTGATGTTGCGGCAGCCCTATAAAAAAAACGCCCTGACCAAGCGGTTTAAGTGGTCAGGGCAACTGAAAAATGTGGTTAGCAGCTTGCTAAAACGGGCCATCCTTGGCCACCACTCATTTACAGTAGAGCTAGTAGCCTTTTATGACCTTAACCCAGGTTATCAAAGAGTCTGAATGGCTTTAAAAAGTCGTTTATTACTTCGGAAAGGTTGATATCTAATATAAAAATTGATGAAAGGCATATTTAGTTAGCCAAATTCACACGGCATGGTCCATTGCTGGTGGCCGTATTTCTGTCATAAACGCCCCGGATTACGGTCAGAAAAGCCGTGCGCCTTATCTATGAGGAGCGTTAACTGGCCTGCCGCTCGGCAAGTTTATGGGCCAGTAGGGTGGCGGCGCGGTGCGCCAGCGGGGAAAGCCCAGTATCGCTCTGGGCAAGGCTGGCCACCAGACGCTGTTTCATGGGGCGCGCCCAGAAGGTTTCCAGGTGGTGGCATACGGCTGCGGCGGCGGCATCCTCATCACGGCCGCCGCCCAGATTAGTGGCGATCTGGTTGGTCATGCGAATCAGGTTGTCATCACTGTTGGTCGACACGGTGTTTCTCCTCAACCTTGTGCAGTAGCGGGGCGATGGTAGATCAGATGGCGGCCAGGGCGGGCAAACCCTGCCAGCAGCAGGTCAGCCGCCTGGGCCTGTTCCACGGCCAGGGCCGTTGCGGCAGATACGGCTACCAGCGCGCCGATACCCGCGCTTGCACACTTGTGCACCATCTCGTAACTGGCCCGGCTGGAAACCAGCACAAATCCTTTTTCAAGTGCTGCGCCGTCGCCGGCGAGCGAGCCGATCAGCTTGTCTAGGGCATTGTGGCGGCCTACATCTTCGCGCAGCCGCTGAATGCGGCCTTGCAAATTGCACCAGGCGGCGCCGTGCACGGCGCCCGTTGCCGCCTTTAACGGCTGGTAGGCATTCAGCTCGCCCAGCGCGTATTGAATGGCCGCGTCGTCAAGAGGCGGCGCACTCACCCGTGGAATTGGTCGGATCGCCTGATCGAGCGCTTCGGTGCCGCAAAGCCCGCAGCCGGTACGCCCGGTCATGCTGCGCCGGCGCTCTTTCAGTGCCATCAGGCGCTGGGTGGCAATGGTCAGGTGAACGGCCAGGCCGTTCACCTCTTCTTTCACCTCTCGGTCATAGCACTCGTGAGGGTGCGCGATAATGCCCTCAGTGAGGCTAAAGCCCAGCGCAAGGTCTTCAAGATCCGCCGGGCTTGCCATCATCACCGCATGGGAAATACCGTTGTAGATCAGCGCGACGGGGGCTTCGAGCGCCAGAGTGTCCTCTTGGCTATTGGCGACCCAGCCGTTTGCGCTGCTGCACATCTCGACCGGTTGGCGCGCCAGGGCGGTGGCCGGCCGGGTGGGGGCATCGAGTTCGCGCGCTGCGCTCATGGCACCTCCTGCTGCGCCTTCGCAAGATGACTCTTTTGAGCTTTGTCGAAGGTCGTAAAACGCTGCTGCCAGGCGGAGGGCTGGCTGACTTTTTCTACCTGCACGGCGGTCACCTTATATTCGGGGCAGTTGGTGGCCCAATCCGAGTTATCGGTGGTGATCACGTTGGCACCACTGCCGGGGTGGTGGAACGTCGTATAGACTACCCCAGGCTGCATGCGTTCGCTAAGCCGGGCGCGTAACACCGTCTGGCCCGAGCGGCTGCTGATGCCCAGCCAGTCGCCATCACGCACGCCGCGAAGCTCCGCGTCACTGGGGTGCAGCTCGAGGATGTCCTCGTCGTGCCAGCGCTGGTTGGCGGTGCGCCGGGTCTGGGCGCCCACGTTGTACTGGCTGAGAATTCGCCCGGTGGTGAGCAGCAGTGGGAAGCGGCGGTTGGTACGTTCTTCGGTGGCCACGTACTCGGTGATCGCAAAGCGGCCCAGCCCGATCGGGAAGCTGAACTCGTGCATGGTCGGCATGCCGCGCGGATTGTCGTCGTTGCACGGCCACTGCAGGCTGCCGTGTTGCTCGAGCTTTTCGTAGCTAACCCCGCTAAAGCTCGGCGCAAGCGAGGCGATCTCGTCCATGATCTCTGACGGGTGGGCGTAGTGCATCGGGTAGCCCAGGGCGATGGCCAAATCCTGTGTGACCTCCCAATCCTGCTTACCCGCTACCGGCGGCATGACCTTGCGCACCCGGTTGATACGCCGTTCGGCGTTGGTGAAGGTGCCGTCCTTCTCCAGAAAGCTCGAGCCCGGTAGCAATACGTGAGCGAACTTGGCCGTCTCGTTCAGGAAGATATCTTGCACGATCAGGCAGTCCAGCGAGCGCAGCGCGGCCTCGACGTGCTGGGTATTGGGATCGGACTGGGCGATATCTTCGCCCTGCACGTAGAGCGCCTTGAAGGTGCCTTCGATGGCGGCGTCGAACATGTTCGGGATACGCAGCCCCGGCTCGTCGTCGAGTTTCACGCCCCACACGTTCTCGAAGTGCCCACGGGCAATGGGGTCGGCAACGTGCTGGTAGCCCGGCAGTTCATGAGGGAAGGAGCCCATGTCGCAGGAACCCTGCACGTTGTTCTGGCCGCGTAGCGGATTCACGCCCACACCTTCGCGGCCGATGTTACCGGTGGCCAGCGCCAAGTTGGCAATGCCCATCACCATGGTGGAGCCTTGGCTGTGCTCGGTCACACCCAGCCCGTAGTAGATCGCGCCGTTGCTTGCGGTCGCGTAGGTGCGTGCCGCCTGGCGTACAGCCTCGGCGGGCACGCCGGTAATGGCTTTGCTCGCCTCCGGGGAGTGGCGCGGCTCAATAATGAACGCGCGCCAGCACTGATAGGCCTCGGTGTCGCAGCGTTTGGCGACGAAGTCCGTGTCCTCCAACCCTTCGGTGACCACCACGTGACCGAGTGCGTTGATCAGAGCGACATTGGTGCCCGGGCGCAGCGGCAGGTGCTGGGCCTCATTCATGTGTGGAGTTTTCAGCAGATCGATGCGGCGCGGGTCGGCGACGATCAGCTTCGCGCCCTGGCGCAGACGTTTGCGCATCATCGAGCCAAACACCGGGTGGGCATCGGTGGGATTAGCGCCGATCACGATGATGGCGTCGGATTTCATCACCGAGTCGAACGTCTGGGTGCCGGCGGATTCGCCCAGCGTGGTCTTCAGGCCGTAGCCGGTGGGCGAGTGACAAACCCGGGCGCAGGTGTCGGTATTATTGTTGCCGAACGCCGCGCGGATTAGCTTCTGCACCAGGTAGGTCTCTTCGTTGGTGCAGCGCGAGGAGGTGATGCCACCGATGCTCTCGCGGCCGTGCTCGGCCTGAATTGCTTTCAGGCGTTTCGCGGCAAAGCCAATGGCCTCTTCCCAGCTGGCCTCAACCCAGGGCAGGTCGATGGAATCGCGAATCATCGGCGTGGTCAGGCGGTCTGGGTGCGAGGCGTAACCGAAGGCGAAGCGCCCCTTCACGCAGGAGTGGCCGTGGTTGGCGTCGCCGCCTTTGTAAGGCACCATGCGCACCAGCTTGTCGCCCTTCATCTGGGCTTCGAACGAGCAGCCCACGCCGCAGTAGGCGCAGGTAGTGACCACGCTTCGATCCGGCACGCCGTGATCGATCACGCTGTTTTCCATCAGCGTGGCCGTGGGGCAGGCCTGAACGCAGGCCCCGCACGAGACGCAATCCGAATCCATGAAGGCGCCGTCCTGGCCCGCGGCCACCTTGGATTCAAACCCGCGGCCGTCGATGGTCAGCGCGAAGGTGCCCTGCACTTCCTCGCAGGCGCGCACACAGCGCGAGCAGACGATGCATTTGCTCGGGTCAAACGTGAAGTAGGGGTTGGATTCGTCCTTGACCGCGTCCAGATGGTTCTCGCCGGCAAAGCCGTAGCGCACTTCGCGAAGCCCCACGCTTCCCGCCATGTCCTGCAGCTCGCAGTCGCCGTTGGCAGGGCAGGTCAAGCAGTCCAGCGGGTGGTCGGAAATGTACAGCTCCATCACGCCTCGGCGCAGCTTGGCCAGCCGTTCGTTTTGTGTCGTCACTTTCATGCCTTGCACCACGGGCGTAGTGCAGGAGGCGGGCAGGCCGCGGCGGCCTTCGACCTCAACGGCGCACAGCCGGCAGGAGCCGAAAGCCTCTAAACTGTCGGTGGCGCAGAGCTTGGGAATACTGATATTGGCAAGTGCCGCGGCGCGTAGAACTGAGGTGCCTTCCGGCACGCTGATGGCGACGCCATCGATATCGAGGCTGACAAAGGTGGCATCGGCGTTTGGGTTGGCGGAGGGCGTGCCATAGTCTTTACTGAAATCGACACTGTTGGCCTGACGCCGTGGATCGAAATGTTCAATCATGATCTGTCTCCGTTCGCCGCCCGCTGGAAATCGCCGGGGAAGTGTTTCAGGGCACTCTGTACCGGGAAGGGGGTCATGCCGCCCATGGCGCAGAGCGAACCATCTACCATCGTTTCGCAAAGATCACCCAGAAGGGCAAGGTTGGCCTCGCGGTTGTCGTTGGCGCAGATGCGGTCGATCACCTCCACGCCGCGGGTCGAGCCGATACGGCATGGCGTACACTTGCCGCAGGACTCCACCTTGCAGAATTCCATCGAGAAGCGCGCCTGTTCGGCCATGTCCACGCTTTCATCGAACATCACCACGCCGCCATGACCCAGCACCGCGCTCTCAGCAGCGAAGGCTTCGTAGTCCAGCGGTAGATCCCACTGGGATTCGGGCAGGTAGGCACCCAGCGGACCGCCCACCTGCACAGCGCGCAGCGGTTTGCCGCTTAGCGTGCCGCCACCGAACTCTTCCATCAGAGTGCGCAGGGTGGTGCCGAAGGCCAGCTCCACCAGCCCGCCGCGCTGAACGTTGCCTGCCAACTGAAGCGCCAGAGTGCCGCGTGAACGGCCCATGCCGTGAGTAGCATAGGCTTCAGCGCCTTCGGCAAGAATAAACGGCACGGTGGCCAGCGAGAGCACGTTATTGACCACGGTCGGGCGGCCAAATAGCCCTTCGATGGCAGGCAGCGGCGGCTTGAAGCGTACCAGGCCCCGCTTGCCCTCCAGGCTTTCGAGCAGCGACGTCTCCTCGCCGCAGATGTAGGCGCCAGCGCCCAGACGCACTTCTAGGTGAAAAGTACGGCCGCTTTCGCGAATATCGCCGCCCAGGTAGCCGGCGGCCTCAGCGCGGGCAATGGCCTCATCGAGGATCTCTTTGGCCAGCGGATACTCCGAGCGCAGGTAGATATAGCCCTGAGTGGCAGCCACCGCGAGCCCGGCGATGGTCATGCCCTCAATCAGCATATAGGGGTCGCACTCCATCACCAGCCGGTCAGCAAAGGTGCCAGAGTCGCCTTCATCGGCGTTGCAGACGATGTACTTCTGATCCGAGGGCGCATCCAGCACCGTCTGCCACTTGATGCCGGTAGGGAACGCCGCACCGCCGCGCCCGCGAAGCCCTGAGGCCTTCACTTCCTCGACGATTTCCTGGCCTGAAAGCGTAAGTGCCGCTTCGAGCCCGGCAAAGCCACGATGGGCGCGATAATCCTCAAGGCAGAGCGGATCGGTGACGCCGATGCGTGCGAAAGTTAGGCGCTGCTGGCGGGCCAGGTACTCGATTTCCTCCACCGGCCCTAGCGCTAGCGGATGGCTGATGCTGCCTTCCAGCAGGCCGCTGTCGAGCAGCGTGGGCACATCAGCAGGCGCGACCGGCCCGTAGGCGACGCGGCCTTGCGGGGTTTCCACCTCGACCATCGGCTCCAGCCAGAAAAGCCCGCGGGAGCCGTTGCGCACGATGGCAATTCCCTCGTGGCGGGCGGCGGCTTCGCGCTCGAAGCGTCGGGCGACACTATCGGCACCCAGAGAAAGCGCGGTGGTATCGCGAGGAACGAAGACACGAATGCTCATGCCATCACCTCCAGCGGCCGGGTTTGCAGCTCATCCATCAGGTCATCGAACGCTTCCGGCGTCACGCGGCCGCGCACGCTATCGCCCACGCGAATCGACGGCCCACAGGCGCAGTTGCCTAGACAGTAAACGGCCTCTAGCGTGATTTCACGATCCGGCGTGGTCTGGTGGTAATCGACGCCTAGGCGCGTCTTGGCGTGAGCTTCGAGCGCTCGCGCGCCGACGGACTGGCACGCCTCGGCGCGGCAGATCTGCACCACGTGGCGACCCGGCGGCGTAGTGCGAAAGTGATGATAGAAGCTGATCACGCCGTGCACCTCCGCGCGGGTCTGTGTCAACGACTCGGCGATCAACGCTATGGCGTCGGAAGGAATAAAGCCAAAGCGATCCTGGAGGGCATGAAGAATCGGCAGCAGCGCGCCGGGCTTGTATTTTAGCGCATCGATCTCGGCCTGTATCGACTGCAACGACCATTCTGGAGACTGATTCATCATGTCTCTCCCGGTACTGATTGTTTATTATAAATATGCACGCTTATACCTATTTTAAATATCTATTAATTAGAAGAGGCGTGCATCACGGTCAATGCCAAGCTAGCATCAAGCCTACAGCGATAAAATATGAAGAATCATGCCAATGAAGAAAATTACCGTGATTCCCACCTGGTACTTTCGTGACGACGTGGGTAATCAGCTGGATTTACAGCTACTTCGCCTCTTGGACGCGATATATCGTCGGGGTAAATTAACCCATGCCGCCGCAGATGTGGGTATCTCATACCGGCACGCCTGGAACTTATTGCGCCAGGGTGATGCATTTTTTGGGGTGGCGCTTGTGGAGCTGCAGCGCGGCCGGGGAGCACAGCTATCAACGCTGGGAGAAAAGCTCTTGTGGGCCGAACAGCGCGCCATCGCGCGGCTGGGGCCGCAACTCGAGAGCCTGGGCTCCGAGCTGAACCTGGCCATTCAGCGCGAGCAGCAGGGCGTGCTCTCGATACTGCGTCTGCACGCCAGCCACGGTTTTGCCGTGGAGCTTCTGCCCAAACACCTGGAAGCGCTGCCGCTGGACCTGCAGTACTGCAGCCCACATGAGTCGCTGGCCGCGCTCAACCGGGGCACGTGTGATGTGGCAGGATTTCACCTGCCGCGCGGTTCGGTCGGCGAGCGCGTTCGACACACCTACGAAGGCCTTTTAAAGCCCCATCACCACCGCGTGATCGGCTTCATTACCCGTACCCAGGGCTTGATCGTTGCGGCGGGCAACCCTCTGGGCATCGAGGCCATCACTTCGTTGGGCGCGAGCGGTGTGCGCTTTGTAAACCGCCAGCTCTCGTCAGGCACGCGTTCGCTGCTGGACTGCTTGTTGAAAGAGGCGGGGGTATCCAGCAAGCAGATTCGCGGCTTTGAAATAGAGGAGTACACCCACTCCGCCGTGGCCGCCTACGTGGCGGCGGGCATGGCGGACGTAGGCTTTGGCGTGGAAGCCGCCGCCCAGAAGTTCGGGCTCGACTTCATTCCGCTGGCTACCGAGGATTACCTGCTGGCCTGTCACCACCGCTCCTTGAAAGAGTCACGCTTTCAAACCTTTCTGGACATCCTGCGTGGCGCCCCTTTTCAGGACGCGGTAAGTGGCCTGCCGGGATACAGCCCCAGCCGGTGTGGTGAGGTGATGGATATCGCCGAGATCGTGGATGCTAAGGAGTGACCTACGTATATGCATATTATCAATGCAATATGGAAAAAGCCCTTTCCGAGGTTAAGGAAGAGGGCTTGGTCGAGAGCGCTAGATTGCCAAAAGGCCGTTAATCTAGACTGTGCTCTCCGTTAGCCAGACAGGCTCAGTGCTGAAGTGCTTCCACCAGGCACATAAGCGACATCGACTGACCATAGGCAGTGGGATGAATCGGAATATCCCGATAAAACTGCAGCGTGTGCCCCATCCTCGTGCCGTAGGAGACGTTGGCAACCGTGCCATCTTCCTTGATGTTATCGCTCACTGCCTGCAGTGCCAGCCTGCCGGCACGCTCCCAACGCTCGTCGCCATAACCGAGCCGTGCCCCTTTCAGAAAAGCGTAACCGAACGCCGCCGTGGCGGAGATCTCTTCATAGGAGGTTTCATCGTCTACCAGCGTTCGCCAAGCGCCGCTGGAACACTGGTATTCGAGCAGCGTTTCCATCTGGGCGCGCAGCACCCAGCCAAAATAACGTTCGAGCGACGGCGTCAGGTCGGCCGTTTCGAGGAAATCCAGCAGGCCGGCGGAAATCCAGGAATTGCCCCGCGCCCAGCGGGCCCGCGCGAAGCTATGGTGGCCGTCGAACGTCCACCCATGAAACCACAGGCCGGTCTCGCGCTCGCTCAAGTAGTGAGTGTGTAACAGAAACTGTAGACAGGCCTCCTCGGACAGCTCCGGGCGATCGGCGGCCCGGCCATAGTTGGCCAGAAAAAGTGCAACCATGAACAGTGTATCGTCCCAGAGCTCATTGTCATTGATCTTATCTGACACGTTGTGCTGAAACCCGCCGCAGCGTGTGCGTGGCATCTCCGCCATCAACTGCTCGGCCCAACTGGCGAGGGCGCTCTCCCAGCGGGGATCGCCGGTCTCCGCCCATAGAATCGACAGAGCAAGCATAGGTGCAGTGGTATTGACGTTGAGGGGGGGCAGTCCGGAGGACAACTGGGCGTCGTACCAGTTTTCCAGCAGCTTTTTCGTCTCTTCATCGCCGGTATGCTGCCAGAGCCTGGCGATCCCGTAGAGTCCGACACCCTGTGGCCACTCCCAACTGTTGAAACTGACGTAATCGCCTGCAGTGCCATCAAGGTTTGGCTCGTGAAAGCGACCGTCGTGGCGCAGTTCGGTTAGTCCTTTGATAACGAGCGCGATATCGCGTTTAAGTTCATCTTTCGAAATTTCTGGCAGAGCGCCCATGACAAAACCATCTCCATGTAACCGAGAACACTGTGAGCTGAACAAGAGGAGTAAGCCGCTTGGGGAGACGCCTCCACCCTTCAAGGAGTCAAGGTGATGACATCTCTTCAACAGCTCACTCCGGTTAGGCGGGGTCAATCCGAAATGATTTGCTCCAGTAGAGGGCCGAACAGGTCGTCTTGGTGATACTCATCAATAAGCGGCTGAACGGCGTGACGAAACGGTTCCTGGTCAGGCCGGTTAATCTCCACTCCCATCTCGCGAGCATCGGCAAGGGCCTTGCGCACCGCTTCGCCCCACAGGTCGCGATAGGCTTCCGTGGCATGGACAGCCGCCTCACGGACGATGCTCTGCTGATCGTCGGTCAGCTTCTCCATGGCACGGTTGGAGATCACTAGAAAGTCGGGAATACGCTGATGCTGATCGAGGGAGTAGTATTTCGCCACCTCGCCATGTCGTCCGATGGTGAGGGCGGTGGGGTTGTTTTCAGCGCCATCGATTACGCCCGACTGCAGCGCGGTATAGGCCTCTCCGTAGGGAAGCGGCGTCGGTGTCCCACCCAACAACTCCACCATGCGGATGGATGTATTGGAATTGATGACCCGGAGTTTGAGTCCCTGAAGATCCTCGGGGGTCTCGATCGGCTTGGAGATGTTGTAAAAAGAGCGGGCACCGCTATCGAAAAAAGTCAGCCCCTGGAAACCATCGTCCCTGGTCGCCTCATAAACAGTAGAGGCGACAGGCCCTCTCATTTTGTCGTAGAAATCGTCCTCATCCTTGAAAATGTAAGGAAGTGAGAAGACGCGGAAAATAGGCGCGAAGTTTTCCAGGCTTGCTGCGCTTACGCGGGTGATATCAACGGCGCCGTTTTGAAGCTGCTCAAGGACTTCTCGCTCGGAGCCCAATACAGCATTGACGAAAAGTCGGATCGACACCTCGCCATCCGTTTTTTCATGGACTTCGTCGGCGAACTGCTGAAGCACAACGCTACTCGGATGATTGTTTGACAGTGTATTGGCTAGTCGCATGCGTACATCAGCATTGGCGCTGGCGATACCTAACGTTACCACCGAGAGTGCTGTGAGAGCTGTTGTAAATATTTTCATGCTTTTCTCCCGTAAATCCATTTGCAGACTCGACGGTTTACAACCCCGTTTCTGCAAGGTTCGGATCGATTCTGCCCGGGATGAAAAATAATATCTATATGAAAAAAAATTTCATATCTGGGACTTTAGTCCTGACGAAGCGCGCACGACGAGTTCACAGGCAAGCTCGACGCGCCTGGCAATGAAGTTTTCGTCGAGCACATGATCGCGCATCAGCTTGACCGCAGCCTGCCCGATGCTATGCATAGGAACATGCACCGAGGTCAGCGCGGGTATCAGAAATTCTCCCTGGGGGAGGCCGTCGATACCGACCACCGAAATGTCCTGCGGAACCCGTAGCCCACGGGCGCGGAGTTCCAGCACCACACCGATGGCGAGGCTGTCGCCGGCGCACAGCACGGCGGTGAAATTGTCGCCCTGATCGAGCCTTGCCGCGATTCCTGCCCTTGCTGCTTCCGGCGTCCACTCATCGACCTCGACGACGAGTTCATCCCGATCTGCCTGTGCCTCGATCGGCAGTGACTCGAGCCAGCCCTCGCGGCGCCGCTCGATGGTGCGACGCCCTGGGTTGGTGCAGAACAGAATGCGCTGATGCCCCAGATCGACAAGATACTGGGTGGCGGCGGCGGCCGCTGCCCGGTTGTGCGGCGCCACACTCGAGAGCTGCATCAACGGGTCGTCGCCATTGACCAGCACGATGGGCTTGGCCAGCGTTCGCGCCTGTGCCAGCACGACTTCGTCGTCCACCGCCAGGAACAGCAGCCCGGCCACTTCCTTCGATGCTTCGGCCTCTTTCAGTAATGCCAGCTCGCTCTCGCGGTCGGGCGCGCTCTGCATTTCGAGCTCCATGCCCAGCAGCTTGGCCTGGGCCTTGATGCCGTATAGCACGTGAGTCGTGAATTGATTGCGCTGGTAGTCCACCAGCGCTCTGGCGCTGGCCAGCACTACGATGCGCATACCGGCCAGCGTGCTGGGCTGTTGATAGTTCAGTTCACGCGCCGTGGCGAGAATTCGCTCACGCAGGTCGGCACGTACTCCCGGTGTACCCGATAGCGCCCGCGATGCGGTGCTGATCGAAACATTGCAGTGAGCTGCCACATCGGCAAGTTTCAGTCGTCTTCCCTTTTTACTCATCGCACCACCCCCTGTGGATCGGCCAAGACATTCATGACTATTGTATAAGAAATGAAATTTTTTTTCATATTGCAAATTTTAGTTCTGGTATTCAGTATTTGGATGCTGCTCCAATAAAATTGTTATTCAAGAAACAGCACCCTCTATTTCCGTGGTTCGATCCCGGAGTGATCTCATGCTTTCGTTCAAGAAATGGTTGGAAAGAGTTCTTTTGGTTTTGATGGCGATGATGCTGATCGCCATGGTCTGTTTGATGCTCTGGCAGGTAGCAGCACGATACTTGTTGGGGGTTCCTGCTCTGTACACTGAGGAGAGTCTGCGCTTTGTGATGATCTGGATGGCGCTGACAGGTTCGGCTTACTGCTTTGGCGCCAACAAACACCTCTCCCTGGATCTGATTCCTTCTCTTTTACCAGACAAGGCCGGTCGGATTCTGTATCTCATCAATGCTCTCGTGGTGTTGGCTTTTGCCGGACTCGTTCTGCTATGGGGAGGGTGGAAAGCCAGCATGTCGGCGCTGAATCAGGTGTCGCCCATCATGCAGGTTTCAATGGGATACATTTATTTGATCCTGCCGATATCGGCGGTGCTCATCTCTGCTCTGCAGCTCATCAACGTCTTTCTGATCATGACAGGCCGCCTGCGCTTGCCTTACGCCAAATCCAGTGTTGAGGAGTCCTGACATGATGGCCTTGATGAACTTCATGGCAGATCCGCTTAACGCCGCCTTCGTCCTCTTCGGTGTTTTCTTCCTGCTGCTTTTCATGGGGTTGCCGATATCGGTAGTGATCGTCTTCTCGTCCTTGCTGGTGGGTATCGCCTACCTTCCTCCAGAAACCGCGCTTTTTATCTCTACGCAGAAGATGTTTTCCGGGCTGGACAGCTTCACCCTGCTCGCCATCCCTTTCTTCATTCTGGCCGGTGACATCATGAACAAGGGCGGTATCGCCATCCGGCTGATCGACCTGGCTCGCCTGGTGGGAGGGAGACTGCCTGGCTCTCTGGCGCATACCAATGTCATTGCCAACATGCTCTTTGGGGCGATTTCCGGCTCGTCGATTGCCGCCGCAGCGGCGGTTGGCGGCACCATGGGGCCATTGCAGCGCAAGGAGGGCTACGCGGCCAACTACTCCGCTGCCGTCAATATCGCCTCCGCGCCGACCGGCATTCTGATTCCCCCCAGTGGTCCGCTGATTCTGTTTTCGCTGGTCTCTGGCGGAACCTCTATCTCGGCACTGTTCATTGCTGGCTACATCCCGGGCATGCTGATGGGCCTGACCGTCATGATCGTGGCGGGCATCATCGCCAGGAAGCGCGGCTACCGGAGCAGCGTTCGAAGCACGCCTGATGAAGCGCTAAAAATCGTTCTTCGCGCTTTACCGGCACTGGGAATGATCGTGGTAATCATCGGCGGTATCGTCATCGGTGTCTTCACCGCGACGGAGGCAGCGGCGGTTGCCGTACTCTATGCACTGGTTCTCTCGCTGGCCTACCGCATGACCACGCCCCGGGAATATCTGCGAATCGTTTGCCGCTCGGCGGTCCTGACCGCCTCCATTCTGTTTCTTATCGCAGCGTCGGGGGTCATGTCCTATGTCATGACGATCGCGGGCATCCCCGACATGATTGCCGATACGATCCTTCAGTTCGACAACCTGATTATCATTTTTCTGATCATGAACCTGTGTCTTTTGATCATCGGCTTTTTCATCGATCTGACCCCTGCCGTGCTCATCTTCACGCCCATCTTTCTGCCTATCGCCCAGCAGATGGGCATGGACCCGGTACAGTTCGGCATCATGCTGATCTTCAATCTCGGGGTCGGCTCGATGACACCTCCGGTGGGGAGTGTGCTGTTCGTAGGCTGTTCGGTCGCCGGGCTGCGTATCGATCAGGTCGTGAGACCGATTCTGCCGTTCTTTTTCGCGTTGGTGATCGCTCTGCTGATGGTCACCTACATTCCCTGGTTGTCGCTGGGGCTGCCACGTCTTTTCGGCCTGATGTAACGCGTTTGAATGGACGATCCGACCCAATGGAAAGACAGACAAAGTAGAGGAGTTCCCATGTCACGATTTTCACTCACAGGACACACGGCACTGGTCACTGGCGCCAACACCGGTATCGGTCGTGCCATCGCCATCGCCATCGCCGAGGCGGGTGCCAGCGTCATCTGCGCCGGGCGTCGCTCGACGCAGGAGACTGTCGATACCATCACCGGGAATGGCGGTAACGCCGAGGCCATGATCATCGACTTCGCCGACCCCATGGCGGCCACCGATCTCTTCCAGTCACGGCGGATCGATGTGCTGGTCAACAACGCCGGCATGATTCGCCGCGCCGCCGCTATCGACTTCTCCGAACAGGACTGGGATGAGGTGATAGACGTCAATCTCAAGGCGCTCTTTTTCACCTCTCAGGCGTTCGCCAAAGCGCTGCTGGAGCGCGGGGCCACAGGCAAGATCGTCAATATCGCTTCTCTTCTGAGCTTCCAGGGCGGTATTCGCGTGGCCTCCTACACCGCCGCCAAGCATGGCGTGGCGGGACTGACCAAGCTGCTCGCCAACGAGTGGGCGGCCTCTGGCATCAACGTCAATGCTATCGCGCCGGGCTATATCGCCACCAACAACACCGAGGCGCTGCGCAACGACCCCGAGCGCTCGGAAGCGATCCTCGCCCGTATTCCCGCCGGCCGCTGGGGCGAACCCCGCGATATCGCCGACAGCGCCGTCTTTCTCGCGTCGCCGGCCGCCAACTACATCCACGGCACCGTATTGAACGTGGACGGCGGCTGGCTGGCGCGTTGATTTCTTATTTTTCCATCCATCAGGGAGCAACATCATGAGCATGACAACACGATACGGCGCCGGTCCCAATCAGATCGATTCCATGGATACTGCAGCGCTACGTGAAACCTTCATGGTCGAGGGCCTTTTCACCCCCGGTGAGATCGTCTTCACCTATACCCATCTGGATCGCATGATCGTGGGCGGCGCCGTGCCTCTTCAGTCGCCGCTGACCTTCGGCGACGGCAGCGATGTCGGCACCCCCTATTTCTTCGATGCCCGCGAGATGGGCATCGCCAACCTGGGCCAGCCGGGCTGGATCGAGATCGACGGGGAGCGCCATGCGCTGGCCAACCGCGATGTGCTCTACGTCGGCCGTGGGGCGAAGGAGATCACCCTGGGCAGCGACGAGGCCGACGCACCGGCCCGCTTCTACATGAACTCGGTGCCCGCCGGCGCGGACATCCCCCATCGCCTGATTCCCAAATCGGAAGCGAAGGTCATCACCATGGGCGACGCGGCCAGAAGCAACGTCCGCTCGCTGGCGATGTACGTGCACCCCAAGGTGGCGCCCTCGTGCCTGCTGCTGATGGGCATCACCGACCCGGCCCCCGGGTCGCTGTGGAACACCATGCCGCCGCATCTGCACGAGCGTCGCATGGAGGCCTACTGCTACTTCGATCTGGCCGAGGAGGATCGTGTCATGCATTTCATGGGGCGCCCTGACAACACCCGCCATCTGGTAGTGGCCAACGGCGATGTCGTGCTGTCGCCGGCCTGGTCGATCCACATGGGGGCGGGTACCGGCCCCTACGCCTTCGTCTGGGGCATGACCGGGGAAAACCAGGCCTACGAAGATGTCGATCCCGTATCCATTGCGAGTCTGCGCTGATGAACCTTCGAACCGGAGAGTCGCTCACCTACTGGCAGGTGCTACCGCTGGTGGAGGCGGCCTACGATGTGGCCGACACCACCATGGAAGGCGAGATGGATTCCACCTTCTTCCTGACCAAGGAGAAGAACTGGATCCCGCACACTTACCCCTGCCGTACCGCCTACATAGCCGAACGTCGCGATCAACCGCTCGAGCCGCAGCCGCTGCCCGACTGGTGGCAGGCCCGCAACGTGCTGCCGATGGGCTCGCCATGGCTGGATCTGTCAGGATTCTGGTTCCGCCCGACACGCATCCGCGGCTGGGCGCGGACCGCCATACGGGCCGAACAGGCGGGCACGGCACGCCTGCGCGCGGGAATCTGCGGCGCGGCACGCATTTACGTCAATGGCGAAAGCGCCGGCTGGCTCTCGCCGGCGACCCGCAACGCCATGGACGAGACCGAGTTCGAGGCCGAGTTGCAGGCTGGCGATAACGATATCGTCTTTCAGTTCGAGGATCTGTGCGAACGCGACGCGGTGATTCGCCTCTCGCTGGTCTGGCTCGACGGCCCCGATGCCCAGGTCGGCTACCCCTTCACGGCCGCCCCCGAGACAGTGCGCGAGGTCGAGCGCGCCCTGGAGGCAATGCACCTCGATCGCGCCGTCTACGACGGCGAGGCGATCGAACTGGTCTGCCCCCAGCCGTTCACGCGGCCCGTGACGGCCAGCGTGGAGGTCGCCGGGCATTTCATGTCCCACGGCCGCCAGCGATATCAGCTCGAGATCCCCGCCGGCGCGCAGCGGGCACCTCTCTGCGAGTCCCGTGAACTGCCCGCCGACTACCGCTATTTCGATATCACGTTCGACCACGATGGCTTTGTCACCGACCTGCGGCTGGGCGCGGAGATCACCCGTCGTTCCGCGCTGGGCACCCCCGCCGCGGAGCTGCACGACCGCATCGATGAGACGCTGGGCTGGATCGCCGCCAACGCCGAGTCGGATACCGAGCGGGCGCTGGCCTGTCTCGACGAGGGCAGCGAGGCGATGCGCGCTACCGCCGAGAGGATCATCGAAGCAGAGTTACCGGCCATTGAGCAGTGCTACGACTGTGCTGACTTCTCGCTGGTGCCGCTGCTCTGGTCGCGTATCAATCACGGCCATCGGCTGTCGCCGGCGCTGTTGGCGCGCATCGATGCCGCCATCCTCGACTACCGCTACTGGATGGACGAGCCGGGCAACGATGTGCAGTGGTACTTCTCCGAGAACCACGCACTGCTTTTCCACACCGCCTGCTATCTCGCCGGCCATCTGCACCCGGAAGCGCGCTTCCGGCGCTCGGGGCGAACCGGTGCCGAGCAGCGTGAGACGGGCCGGCAGCGGCTGATGGCGTGGTTCGATCATTTCGAGAGTGCGGAGATGGCCGAGTTCAACTCAGCGCCTTACTTCCCGATCGATCTCAAGGGCTTTACCGCGATTTTCGCCCTCGGCCCCGACGACGAACTGCGCCAGCGGGCGGCGCGGGCTATCGAGCGGCTGGTGACAATCGTGGCCAACTCCGCCCACCAGGGAGTTCTCACCGGGGCCCAGGGGCGCAGCTACCAGCACTCACTGTGTGTCGCCGACACCCTGGAGCTGACCGGGCTGGCGCGTCTGCTGTGGCGCACCGGCAGCTTCGGCGCCCATGTCCACTGCCTGGCGCAACTGGCGCTGTGCCTGCGCGATCACGCTCTGACGCTGCCCGAGACACTGGGCCAGAGAGCCTGTTGGCAGGGCGACGAGGGTCAGGAGTGGATCTATCAGCAGGGCGAGAACGGCTTCTCTCGGCTCTACCACTACAAGACCCGCGACACCGCCATGGGCAGTACCGCTTGTTACCGTTGGTTCGAGTGGGGGTATCAGGAGACGCTGATTCAGGCGCGTATCGGTGCTGATCCGCACGCTCAGATATGGATCAATCATCCTGGCGAACGGGTACAGGCGGGCTTTGGACGACCCTCGTTCTGGGGTGGCTCGGCCAGCATTCCCCGCATCCAGCAATACCGCAACCTGGCCATTGTGGTGTTCGAAGGCCATGCCAGTCAGCCGGATTTCACCCACTGCTGGTTCCCCACCCCGGTGTTCGACGAGTGGCGACTCAACGAGCGCGGCGCCGCCGCCCGTTCGGGGTCCGGCGTACTGGCGCTGACCACCAGCGAAGCCCCGCGACTGATGCAGCGCGGCGCTTCCGCCCACCACGAAATACGTGTTCCCGGGCAGCGCAGCTGGTGGGTTGTGAGGCTGGGGCGCGACTCCTCGGCAGAGGACTTCCTGGCGCGTCACCAGATCGAGCCTGTGCGCGAGCAGCAGGCCTGGGTCGTCGAAGACCCTGATTACGGTCGCGTACTGTTCCACGACGACGGCCGGGTGGAGGCCGAAGGGCGCTTAGTAAACCCTAGTGCTTTCACACTGATGGGATACCGTGAGCTGCTCGCCTGACGCGTGCTCGGTGGTTATGACAATCCGGAAAGCCTAGGCGGGGGGCTGTCGTTGGTTTAACCCCCCGACCAGCCCAGCATAATCGGCACATAAACCACCAGTAGCAGCACGCCAATCAGCCCCAATAAATACGGCACGATGGCGCGGGTGATGCGCTCAAGCGGCAGCTGCGTGATCGATGACGCCACGTAAAGGTTAATCGCCACCGGCGGGGTAATCATGCCAATCGAAAGCCCCACCACAATGATCAAACCAAAGTGGATAGGATCAATCCCCAGCTGAAGCACCAGCGGCAGCAGTACCGGCGTGAGAATAATCAGCGCGCTGGCCGTTTCAATAAACACCCCAGTGAGCAAAATAACGCCGACCACCAGCAGCATAATCACGTAGGGGTCGGTCGAGAGCGATAGCACGGCTTGGGCAATGGCGCCCGGCACCTGCCAGCTGGAGAGCGTCCAGCTCAGCACCGCTGACATCGCAATCACCAGCATAATCACCGCCGTGGTCATCGCAGAGCGAATCAACAGCTTATAAACCTGCATTAGCGTCAGGTCACGATACACAAGCAGCGATACCAGCATGGCGTAATTGACCGCGACGACCGCTGCTTCTGACGGTGTGAATAGCCCCGTGAAAATACCGCCCAGGATGATCACTGGCGTCATCAGCCCCCAGCTGGCATCTTTAAAGGTGCGCAGAATAGTGGCTAGCGATAGCGGCGTACCTTTAGGGTATTGGCGCTTATAGGCCTGGGCAATGGCGATGGCCATTAGCCCTAATCCCATTGCTAGCCCTGGCAAAAAGCCGTTTAAAAACAGCTTGGATACCGACTGCTGGGCGATGACCGCATAGATAATCATCGGCACCGAGGGCGGAATGACCACGCCAATGGTGCCGCTGGCGGCGATCAGGCTAGCCGCCGAGGCCGGGTCGTAGCCCTTGCGTTTAAGCTCTGGTACTAGGCTTGACCCTACGGCCGCCGTAGTAGCGGCCCCTGAGCCGGAAATCGCCGCAAAGAACATGCCCGCCATCACGGAAACCACCGACAGCCCGCCGCGCATAAAGCCCACTAGCGAATCGGCAAAGCTGACCAGTTTTTCGCTCACCTTACCCTGCGCCATTAAATCACCGGCCAGAATAAACATCGGGATCGCGACCAGCGCAAAGGAGTTAATACCCTGGAACATCTGCTGGGTGACGACCATCAGCGGTACGCCCGACTGATACAGGGCATACAGGGCGCTTGCGCCAATCGCAAAAGCGATCGGCACGCCCAGCAGCATAAACAGGAAGAAAAGCCCAAATAGCAGTAGCGTCATAGCGGTTCCTCCTGGTGATGGGAGGACTCGCCGTTAAGCAGCAGCTCTAGAATATCGACCAGCGCATACCACGCCATGATGGCCGCGCAGATTGGCATCACCGCATACACATAGGTCATCGACAGGCGCAGCGAGGCGGATTTCTGAAAGCTCTGCACCTGCATATAGCGGTAGCCAATCACAATCAGCGTGATCATAAAGGCCAGCACGATGAGCAGGGCGATAACCTTTGCCGCTTGGCGCAGACGGCCGGGTAGGGCATCTACCGCAAAGGTCACGGCAATATGCCGCCCGCGCTGAAATGCCAGGGTGCCGGCCAAAAAGGTGATCCATACCAGTAGAAAGCGGGCGACTTCTTCGGTCCAGCCAACGGCGCTAAATAGCACCCGAGAGACAATTTGCAGCGTGATCACGCCAATCAGGGCGGCCATGCCAAGGAACACGATGGGCTGGAGAATCTTATCCAGCCCGCGCTCAATGCCTCTTAATAGTGATAATAACGATTGCGACAAAGTGGCCACGTTACTGCAGCGCCTCCTGAATACGGGGGAGATAGTCACCGAACTGACTGCCGTATTTTTCGTAGACCGGGGCTACCGCGGCCTGAAACGCGTCAATATCCGGCGAGTCGTTGATTTCCATGCCGGCGGCTTCAAGGGCGACTAACTGCTCGGCTTCCATTTCCGCATTTTGTTCGCGTGCGTAGGTGGATGCCTCACGTGATGCCTCAAGCACTAAAGTCTGCACGTCTTCGGGTAGTGAATTCCATTTGGGCAGGCTCATAATAAACAGCGCCGGTGCGTAAATGTGGCGGGTCATGGTCAGGTAACCCTGAGTTTCCGCCAGATTGAACGCAGAGATTGCATTGATGGGGTTTTCCTGCCCATCAATAGTGCCTTGCTGTAGGGCGGTCAGTGCTTCGGTCCAGGCCATCGGCACGGCGTTGGCACCCAGCGTGCGGAAGGTATCCACATACACTTCGTTTTCGATCACGCGTAGCCTTAAATCATCAAGATCGTCAGGGGTATTAATCGCGTTGCGGCTATTGGTGATGTTACGAAAACCGCGCTCGGCGTAAGCCAGCCCTTTGAGATTGACGCCTTCCAGCTTGTCGAGGATCTCCTGGCCGATGTCACCATCTAACACCGAGTAGGCGGCTTCGGCAGAAGGAAACAGAAACGGCAGCTCAAAAACGGAAAACTCATCAACGAAGTTAGCCACCGGCCCGTTGGTAATAACGCCCATATCGACGGTACCAATCTGCATACCTTCCAGCAGCGTACGCTCATCACCTAGCGAAGCATTCGGGAAAATTTCGATGCTGATCGCACCGTCGCTCTTTTCGCTGAGCAGTTCCTGCAAGCGCGTTGCCGCAATGTGGTAAGTATCATCGCTATTAACAACGTGCGCCAGGCGCAGCGTGGTGGCGGGTAGCGTGTCAGCATGAGTGGCCAGCGAAAGCCCCAGAAGGCTGGTGCAAACCATGGCTAGCGTCGCGCGCTGAAGCAGTTGGTAAGGCATATTGGAACGGGTGGCGTTATCCACGTGATCTCCTTGGAATGGGCAGTTTTTTTATAGTGAGACAAGGGGGCTATCTGTGACAGGGGCGTCATCTATAGCATATTGGTTTTAGCGCACAAATAAATGATTCTACTCCTGTGATTTATCATAGAAAGAAAAAAGTGCTAGAACGCGGGCTCAAGAGGTAATCCTATCGACACCAGAAATGCGATAGGCCAAGATCGGTCAAAAGTGGACGTTTTTGGCAGGAGAAAGTTTGCCGATCAAGCCTCGCGCTTGATCGGCACTAAGTGATCGAAAATCCACGTGAACACGAAGGTGAAGACCAGGAAGAACACCAGTAGCGCCACTTCCATTTTAAGTGCATCGAGCGGTCCCACTTGGTACCACCACATGAACAGAGGGATTAGAATGATGACCAGGCCAACTTCAAAACCAACGGCATGGGCAACACGCAGGCCAAGGGAACGGGCCTCGATACTGCGGCTCACCTCCCACCGTTCGAAGAGCGTGTTATAGATAAAATTCCAGATCACAGCGGCAAGGGAGCTTGCAGCTGCAACTGGTAGCGAACTGTGTGCTTCACCCCCGCTGAGAGCCATGAGAAGTAATGTCGCAAGAGCGATTGCGAATGTTTCAAAAACTACCACGTAGGTGGCCCGGCGAGCGAGTGGAGAGAGAGTCATTTACATTCGATCCTGCTTGATTGAAAAATTGCGGCATTAGGTATGCTAGTATATGAATACGATCGTATCTTAACAGGGTGAGAAGGGAAATAGTATGGCTAGACCGAGATTGATCGATCGTGAACAGTTGCTCGATTTGGCGGAAGGTGTGATTGCCAGCGGAGGCGCCGTTTCGTTGTCGTTCGGATCATTAGCTAAAGCAGCTTCCTTGTCGAAGGCAAGTGTGCAGACAGTCTTTGGCACTCGCGAGGCGATGGTCGAGGCGTTACTGGCGAGGTGGATGGTCCGCGAGGCCGAGAAGTACCAAGCCATTCTCGGGGAGGACAGAACTGCTGATGCCCGCTTGAAAGCCCACCTCCAGTCTACACAACGAGAAGAGAGTCACGTCGGCAGGACAGTCTCCGCGATGCTCGCTACGCTAGCAAGCAGCGGCTACGCCAGCTCAGAAATGCAGAACTGGTACCGGGTTCGCATAGACGATCTGGACGCAAATGATTGGGAGAGTCGACAGCGCAGACTTGCCTATTTGGCGGCAGAGGGCGCATTTCTTCTACGCAACCTCGTTGGTTTGGAGATAGACGACGATAAGTGGGCGTTAATCTTTCGCGACATCGAAGAGATGGTCGGCTGAAGCAGTTTCGCTTCCATTATGTCCTAGCCGCCTTATTGAAGCGGTTCAGGAATATGCAACGCGATGGTCATGGACCTACAATCACGAACGACCGAACATGGCGCTTGGGGGTATACCCCCGCAACAGACACTGACCACTGTGGCCTGAACCTACTTTTGAAGCCCTCTAAGCATGGGGGATTACCGAGCAAGCGCCCCGTTGGCGATAGCCTTCACAGCCCAGCGAATCGAAAGAGGGGCGTTGCGGTATGCTTGCCCAAGATCGCCAGATTGCTCACTGCGCTGACTGGCCATAATAGGAACAGATAATGGACACGCTGATTAACGATCTTTTAAACATCGTAGGCAAAACAGGTGTGCTGCTAGGTGACGATATCGCGCAGCGAAGCGTCGATTGGTTCACCAAAGCGCCTTGCGAAGCGAAAGCGATCATCAGACCGCAATCGACCGAGCAACTCAGCCAAGTCATGGCGAAATGCCATGCCGCCAAGCAGCCAGTGGTGACGCACGGCGGGCTAACCGGCATCGTGCACGGCGCCGTGGCCAGCCCCAATGAGCTGGTGGTATCGCTAGAGCTGATGAATCAGATTGAGACTATCGATGCGATCGGTTCGACGATGCAGGTACAGGCAGGCGTGACGCTTCAGCGTGTCCAGGAAGCTGCCCAAGAGATCGATATGCAGTTTGCACTCGACCTGGGCGCGCGTGGTTCTTGCACCATTGGCGGCAACATCGCTACCAATGCGGGCGGTATCCGGGTTATACGCTACGGTATGATGCGCCAGCAGGTGCTGGGGCTAGAGGTGGTATTGAGTGACGGCACCGTGGTGAGTTCGATGAATACCATGCTGAAAAATAACGCCGGTTATGATCTCAAACAGATGTTCATCGGCAGCGAAGGTACGCTAGGGATCGTTACGCGCGCCGTGCTGCGCCTGCATCCCAATATGCCCAGCGAGCAAACGGCCCTGGTCGCCGTGCCCTCGTTTGACGCGCTGACATCGCTGCTGAAGCTCGCGTCTAAAGAGCTTGCGAATAGCCTGAGCGCTTTTGAAGCGCTGTGGAACAATCACTACGCGTTGATGACCTCAGCCACGACCAAACATACGCCGCTGTTGGCGACCGACTCACCGTTCTATGCCATCATCGAAACCCTGGGCTCCGATGAAAAGCAGGAAGCCGAGGCGTTCGCCCGCGTGTTAGAAAAAGCGCTGGAAGCTGGGCTAATCACCGATGCCGTGCTGGCTAACTCCAGTACGCAGCGCCAGGGTATCTGGGATGTGCGCGAGGATATCGAAACGCTGGTGCATGAGCTTAATCCCATGTTTTCCTACGATATCAGCCTGCCGATCACGCATATGAATGGATACGTAACGGCATTAGAGGGCAAGCTGAATGCGCAGTGGCCGGAAACCGGCACGATGGTCGTGTTTGGCCATTTGGGCGATGGCAACCTGCACATTATGATTACGGTGCGCGATGCCAGCCCGCACAGCCGCCGCGAAGTGGAAGAGCTGGTGTACGGTTCGCTAGTACACTACAACGGCTCGATTTCCGCCGAGCACGGCGTGGGGCTTGAAAAACGCGACTATCTGGCGCTTTCACGCTCGCCAGAAGAAATCGCGCTAATGAAGCGCATGAAGCTGGCGCTAGACCCTAAGAACCTGCTCAACCCAGGTAAAATTTTAGCCTAAGCGCGCCACGTACAATTTGTTTTGAGCTAAGCAAAAGGCCACCGAACGGTGGCCTTTTGCGTTAACGAATTAAGCGATGCCTAAGGAGCTGCTTATTCGTTCAGTGCTTCGCGAATGCGGGGAAGATAATCGCCAAACTGTTCGCCGTACTTCTCATAAACAGGCGCAACGGCGGCTTGGAACGCTTCAATATCCGGCGTTTCGTTGATCTCCATACCCGCTTCGCGCAGCGCTGCTAACTGCTCGGCTTCCATCTCGGCGTTGACCTGGCGCTCATACTCCGCCGCTTCCTGCGCCGACTCTTTCAACACCACCTGCACGGGCTCGGGTAGCTGATTCCAGACCGGCATACCCATCACAAAAATGGCCGGTGCATAGGTATGGCGCGAAAGCGTCATGTAATGTTGGGTTTCATCGAGCTTGAACGAATGGATCACGTTCACGGGGTTTTCCTGCCCATCGATGGTGCCCTGCTGCATCGCGGTGAGGGCTTCGGTCCAAGCCATGGGAATAGCATTGGCGCCAAGTTCACGGAAAGTATCGGTATACACCGGATTTTCCATCACGCGCATACGCAGGCCGTCCAGGTCTTCCGGCGTGTTCACCGCGCGCTCGCTGTTGGTCAGGTTACGAAAGCCGCGCTCGGCGTAGGCCAAGCCTTTCAGATTGACGTCTGATAGCTTATCCAGCAGCTCCTGGCCAATCGGGCCATCGAGCACTTCATAAGCGGCGTCTGGCGAGGGAAACAGGAACGGCAGTTCAAACACTGCCATCTCTTCGACAAAGTTGGCCACCGGCCCGTTAGTGATCACACCCATATCCACTGTGCCGATCTGCATGCCTTCCAGCAGCGTGCGTTCGTCACCGAGGGTGGCGTTGGGGTAGATCTCGATATCCACCTTGCCGTCGGTGCGCTCTTCCACC
>NZ_JBQDLQ010000001.1:0-96593 GCF_052095695.1 Halomonas sp. | reverse complement strand
GGGTCAAAATGGCCAAGCACCATATTCTTGGCTACATCGTGGCGTTTATTCCTGCTTCGCTGGCATTAGGTTTAGCCAGCCAGGCAGGCGCTGGATATCTGTGTGTGGCGCTCACCATGGGCGGCTACTGGCTCTACTTGGCGCTGCGTGGTTATCGTTTAGACGACGATGTCCGCTGGGCCAAGCGTGTCTTTGGTGTTTCTATCCTGACCATTACGGCAATGAGCATTGTGATGGTATTAGAGGCAATGGTGCCCATGCTGGTGTAACTAAGCTGATCGCTTAGGCCACTCGCCGTCACATAGCGCCCCGAGTAGACATCTGCTCGGGGCGTTTTAATGATATCCGCTGCTCAGCCTGACCTCTCAGCTCTTCAAGCGATTAATTGGGCGGATTAAACAACGCATGGAGTTAGACTTTGGCTTAATATGCGGCGGTGCGGAAATAAGCCACTAGATTTCCTTAGCCTTGCCCACAAAAGCGAGGCATGCTTAATGTAGATGCCCATCTCTCGCTATCTCTCTTCTTACTTTGCCACTGTGAGCCGTTTCGTTCTTATGCCTGCGTCCTCTTTGCCCAGTCTATTGCCGCGTCGTTTAGCCATCCTGCTGATGGTAACAGTGGCGACAATGTTTGCCGCCAATCATGTCTCTGCACGGCTGGCATTTGATAATGGTGCTGGGCTATTACTCGCGGTATTAACGCGCTCAGGTGTGGCATGCCTAATACTTTTGGCACTGGTGGTTGTGCAGAAAAAGCGCCTGTGGCTGCCCGCAGGCAGTTGGCCCTGGCAGCTAACCGTAGGGCTGCTAATTGCGATTCAGAGCGTTAGCCTTTACTCGGCGGTAGCAAGGCTGCCCGTGGTGATTGCACTGCTGCTGGTCAATACCTTTCCCATTCAGCTGGCGTTGTTAAGCTGGGCATTTGGCGGCCCGCGACCAACGCTGCGTAGCTGTTTGATCATGGGCACTATCTTAATTGGGCTGCTGGTGGTGCTGGATATTCCTTCCTGGTTAGCCAATACCGATGACATGGGGCCAGGCTGGGTCGCAGGGATTTGTTTTGGCCTCGTGGCCGCGTTTGTTTTTGCTTGTGCGCTGTGGGTGACCGAGCACCGTTTAGCCGGCGTAGGCAGTACGCTGCGCAGCCTGCTGACCATGCAGACAGTGTTTACCGCGATGGTCATTGGCGGTATCGCGGGTGTCGTGCCGGGAGGCATGAGCCTGCCTGAAAATAGCTCGGGTTGGTTAGGGCTTGCGCTACTTGCCCTGCTGTATGGGTCGGCGTTTTCAGTCCTATTTATTTTTGTACCTAGGCTTGATATGGCGCGTAATGCGCCGGTAATGAATATCGAGCCAGTGGCGTCGCTGGTGCTCGGTTATTTTGTTTTAGGTCAAATGCTTAGCCCCGGGCAGCTAGTCGGTGGTGCGGTTGTTGTCGGGGGGATTGTGGTGCTTAGCTTATCCAAGGGAAGGTAAATATTTGCGTTATTGATAGGAATGGACCACAATGCAGCGGAGTAAGGAAACACTGTTTTTTAACTGAGGTACAACCTATGAAGATGTCCGTATTATCACTAGCATCCGCGGCACTCCTGGTTGGCGCAGGTACGTTCGCAGCATCTGCTCAAGCACAGCAATCCTTCAACTATCCACAAGGATACGTAGGTGGTGATGCGATGTTCTGGAGCCTTGATCCAGACAATGGCTCTTCGCGTGATTCCGTGGGCCTACGCCTGCGCGGCGGTGCGCAGTTTAACGATTACTTCGCACTAGAAGGGCACTTAGGTACGGGCGGCTCTGACGGTGGCGCTGAGCTGGATTATTTAGCGGGTGCTTACGCCAAAGGTATTTTCCCCGTCTCGCCTGACGTTCGCATTTACGGCTTAGCGGGCGTTACGGACGTAGATTTTAATAGTGATCGTGAAAGTGGCTTTTCGTATGGCGGCGGCGCGGAATTTGACGTCGCACCGAATTTAGCCGTAGGTGCTGACTATATGCGCTACCTTGATAAGTCTGCCTACACGTTTGATGCTGCCAGCGTAGGTCTGCGCTATCGTTTTTAATCGTTAGTAATCTGTGTTAATCGTCAAGCCCATGGCCTTTATGCCATGGGTTTTTTTGGTTTTTACGACCCACCATTATCAAAGCATATGTGTTCCATGCATCGGCCAACATTGTTAGCCAGCTAATTATTTGTTAGACTAAAGTATCTTATACAATGCGCGCCCATCAGCGGCGCTGGCCAGGGCTACCCTGGCGGCTAACAAGTGAGCCCTGCATGACCCCCGATCAAACATTTGCCCGCTGGGTGAAGGTCGCTATTGTCGCCTTCATAGTGTTATTTATTTATTTTTTAGTGGCCGACAGCTTTATGCCAATGACGCCGGAAGCGCGGGTAATGCGGCCGGTTACTCGCATTGCGCCTGAGCTTAGTGGCCCGGTAGACGAACTCTCAGTGCGCGATCATCAACGTGTTGCAAAGGGCGATGTGCTGTTTCAGATAGAGGCGGCGCCCTTTGCGTTAGCGGTCGATCAGGCGCGTCTTAATCGTGAGCAGGCCGAGCGAGAGAATGCCCGC
This sequence comes from Halomonas sp., assembly GCF_052095695.1. Lineage (GTDB taxonomy): Bacteria > Pseudomonadota > Gammaproteobacteria > Pseudomonadales > Halomonadaceae > Vreelandella. The sequence continues at coordinate 94,013 of NZ_JBQDLQ010000001.1, read as the reverse complement.
TTAGAGGCAGACTTGGCCTCCGCACAGGCAGATTTGGCATCGGCAGAGGCAACGGCCAGTGAAAGCCAGAGTGAACGTCGGCGTGCTGAAACGCTGCTGTCTCGCCAAAGCGTATCGCGTCAGCAGTACGATCAGCAGGTGGCCGCTGAACGAACGGCGCAAGCAAGCGTCGCCGCCGCCAGGGCGAAAATCGTCAGTCTTGAAGTGCAGCTAGGCGATTCAGGTAATACGAATCTGCGCGTTCGTCAGGCAGAAAACGCGCTGGCACAGGCTCAGCTGGACCTTGCTCATACGCAGGTGCGCGCCGCCCAGTCAGGCAATGTGACTAACCTGCAGCTAGGCGTTGGCGACTACGTTCAAGCCGGCCAGCCGGCCGTCGCAGTGGTGGCTGAAGAAGTGGATATCATTGCCGATTTTCGTGAAAAGAGTTTGCGCCATGTAGTGCTTGGCGACCCCGCACAAGTGGTTTTCGATGCATGGCCGGGTCAAGTATTTGACGCGCGGGTGATTGCCGTGGACGCCGGTGTACGCGAAGGGCAGCTAGCCGCCGACGGCCAATTAGCCGATATTCCCACATCCGACCGCTGGATTCGTGACGCCCAGCGTATGCGCGTGCATGTTGCTCTCCAGCAGCCGATTATAAACGCGCTGCCGAGCGGTGCGCGCGCCACCGTGCAGCTTCAGCCGAGCGACTTTGTGTTGGCAAAACCCTTTGGCTGGCTGCAGGCGCACCTGATTAGCTTGCTGCACTATGTATATTAAGCCGCTAAGCGAGTGGTGGGGTAAGCGCGGTGGTTCTAATGTGCCGCGTGCTTCTCGCCCTGGGCTAACCCAAAATGGTCTGCGCCAGTGCTTGCGGGTGGCGGGCGGCGGTACGCTGGGGTTTGTGGTCAGTCAGCTAATGGGCTGGAACTACGGGGTATTTTTTACCGTTTTCCCGATGTTCTTGCTGGGCATGGTGCCTATCCTTAATGGCAGTATTATTCGCCAGTTTTTAACCAATGTTTCCCTCAACGTGCTGGAAGTTAGCCTGGTGGTTGGGCTGCTCAAACATATGCCGGTGATAATGACGCTGGTGGTGCTGGGCATATTTTTATTTCGATTTAACTTAATGGCAAAGGGGCCGCTGTTTTTATTCGGCGCCAATGGTGTGCTCACACTCAGCATCCTGCTTCATTTTGCCAGTTACCCCGGCACCGACTTAAGCGATTTGTTGGCCTGTAATTTAGCCGCGAGCGGCCTAGCGGTATTTATTGCCATGCTCATGCATACCCTGTTCCCTGACGTTGAGGCTCGTAAACCACCGCCGAAAAGTGCCAAATCGCTGGCGCAAATTCGCCATGAAACGTTGATTGGTGGGATAACTGCGACGCTTTCTTTTGTTGTGTTTCAAGCCTTTGACTTAAAAGACTCGCTTTCGGCGCAGATGGCGACCATTTTGATTTTGTTTGCCTTGGGATACTCCGGCGCACGCCTTTCCGCCGCGAAGCGGGCGGTAGGCACGTTGCTGGGGTGCAATTTAGCGCTTCTAATGCAGCTGCTGTTGTATACCCAAAGCCATCATTTCCTGCTGGTGGTGATTATTTATTGGTTGGGATTAATGCTTTTTGGGCGTGAACATATTCACGAAGGGGGCGGCTCAGGGATTGGTTTTGGTGGGCTAACGACCCTGGGTATTCTCTTTGGGCAGTCACTTGGACCTAATCAAGACCTTGTTTATAGTGCACTTTATCGGTTTTCTTCCATGAGCGTGGCGCTGGTGTCAACGCTGCTTGTGATGTCGTGTTTGCACTATTTATTGAATTACTGGGAGCCCACGCGCTTGCCAGAAATAAAGCGATCATAAATAAATTAGCGCAACTTTTTTAATAGAGACTACTCTGGTGATATGTCGATGTGTGATTCTCAGTACAGTTCACACTTTCACATACGGCGTTTTCCCTACTAACGGATTAGAGGTGCTCGTCATGTCAACAGGTAAAGAAGATAAAGCGAAAGGTACTGCCAACAAGGCTGCTGGTAAAGTGAAAGAAGCTGCGGGTAAAGTAACCGGCAGCGAAAAAACTGAAGCCAAAGGCAAAGCCCAGCAAGCAAAGGGTGAGCTGCAAAAAGGTAAAGGTGAAGTCAAGGACGCGCTTAAGAAAAAGCACTAATTCTTACGCTGTAGTCATTACTGACTAACAGTAATGACTGATAACAACAGGGGGCCTTCGGCCCCCTGTTTGCGTTTGCGGGAGCTGCCGTCACATCAATGGTGGTGGGAAACGCCGCTTCCGCCCACCGCCACAATATTGAACGGTTTCCCTTCTAGTGGCATCTCATCCACTTGTTCAAAGCTATTAGCATCCACGAAATGTAGTGTTTCCGCTGCGGGATCGGTCACCACGATGTTGTCTCCAGCGATGGCAATGCGTGGTCGCGGGTCGTTCCAATGGCCGTCCATGGAGTAGGGGTCTGTCAAACGCAGTGATTGCGTCAGCTCGCCACTGAGCACATCTACCTTATGCAACTGGCCATCTTCGGTAAACACATAGGCGAACCGCGGACGAATAGGATCAGTGGCAAAGTGGACGCGGCGAGTAGGCAACTGCACTAGCTGAAAGCCTTCTTCCCCTTGAGAGGGGTCGATAATCACGAGACGGTCAGCGCCAAAGTTGCCAATAAAGTATTGCAGTCCTTTACCGCCGAGTAGCGTTGAAGCACTGCCTTCTGGCAGCGAAGCAGGGTAGGCCAGGTGCTCGATCTCAGGCATGCCGTCTTGAGTTGAAATAATCAGCAGGCCGGTTTGGCACGCCAAGGCATAAAGGCTGCCTGAGCCAGCCGAGCCATGCAGCCCTGGGCATGCGACGTCTTCTCCAACATGATTGCCCTCAAAGTCTACTACTCGCGCACCAATGGGGCGTTGGGAAGCGTCGTCAGGGTTAGCAATCGATACAACGGCGTGATGCTGATAGGGCACTGCAACACCGTGATGGGCAGCTTCAATGTTAGCTGTACGAATCTCTGGCTGACCCTCAAGCACACTGTTTTCGGTAAAAAAGCGCGCCTCATCTTCGCCGTCAAACCATTGGGCGATATAGCCCTGCTGTTCAACAAAATGGGCCGGACGCTCACCCGTTAGCTCTATATCCAGGTGCTCGGGCGCATCGACATCAATATCGGCATGGTCGCCGTGGTCATGAAACGCGACCCCGGTATTGATCGCCGAGACGCGGCCTTCTGAGCCTTGAACGGCAAATACCGTTTGGCCGCTGCTGGTACGATGCAGCGCCGCCGGCCCGCTGAGCTTATATGTGTCGATCAGCGCTTTGTCAGTGGCATCAATAACACTCACTGTAGGGGACGCTTGGTCCGCGACGAAAAGCCGCCACTCGGTGACACTCTCATCGTGGGCATAAGCGCTGGTGCTGCCAATAGCGACCGCTAACGCCGCGATTGAGCGGGCCAAAATGCGTTTCTTCATAACATCTCCTGAAAACAGAACGTTCGTAGTGCCTTGCTGGGTATACGTCACAGTCAGAAAGGATTAAGGCGGCGTAAGCGCCGACATTAGCGTGGCAACGTTGTAGCGCATCATGGCTTCATACGTTGGCGCGGGCCCTGCTGTGCTGGAAAGCGCATCAGAGTAAAGGGTGCCGCCCATGGGTAGGCCCGCTTCAGTGGCAATCTGCTCGACCAAGCGCGGGCTGGAAATGTTCTCGGCAAACACCGCCGAGACCTGCTGTGCTTGAAGTTCATCGATTAAGCCTGCGACATTTGCAGCGCTGGCTTCAGATTCCGTTGACATGCCTTGAGGGGCTAGAAAGGTTAGGCCGTATGCATTTTCGAAGTAGCGAAAGGCATGATGAGCGACCACCGCTGTACGCCGCGACTCGGGAAGGGTTCTTAGCTGCTCGCGGATATCGTCATCGAGTGTTGTTAGTGTGGCCGAGTAGCGCTGTTGATTGGCTTCATACGCACTGCAGCCAGCCGGATCTGCTGCGCAGAATGCCTGGGCGATATTGCTGACATACACCTGCGCGTTGCTAACCGATTGCCAGGCGTGCGGGTCTTCCGGTGCCGCGTGGAACACAGCCTTATCGCCAATAAAATGGTAGTGGCCGCCCTGGGGGTCTTGCAGAATCTCGGCGTTATCCGTCAGCGTGACTATCTCCGCATCGCTGCCGCTGGCCGCGATTAGGCGTGCCAAGAATCCCTCGAACATCAAACCATTGATCAGCACGATATCAGCCTGTGCCACGGCCTTTACGTCGGCCGGCGTTGGCTCGTACATATGCGCATCTGAATCTGGCCCGACAATACTCGTAAGGGTGATCCGGTCACCGCCTATTTGCTGAGCAAAATCGTTAATAATGGAAAACGAAGCCACCACCTTTAGTGCGGGCTCGCTGGCCCCAGCAGTGCCTGCGCTGAATGCAGCTATGCTTACCAGGAGTGGCGTGACTACGGCTCTTAACAATCCCATGGCGCTTATCTCGTAAAACGGCTTTATATAAAATATGTTATATCATAACAATGAAGAGGTTGGGAAGATTGATCTGTTTATAACGTCAGTTTGTATTTCAGCAGTGAGTGGGCAATAAAAAGCCCTCGCTTGCATCGCGAGGGCTAACAAACACTCAGCGCAGGGTGTGCTTACACCTCTTGATACAGCGCGCTGCCTTTCTGTCGAAACTTCTCCGCCTGCTCTTCCATGCCTTTCATCACCGCCTCCTGATCGCCATTCAAACCATGCTCATTGGCATACTCACGCACTTCCTGGCTGATTTTCATGGAGCAGAACTTCGGCCCGCACATGGAGCAGAAGTGGGCCACCTTCGCGGAGTCCTTGGGCAGGGTTTCGTCGTGATATTCGCGGGCGGTGTCCGGGTCTAGTCCCAGGTTGAACTGATCTTCCCAGCGGAATTCAAAGCGCGCCTTGGAAAGCGCGTTATCACGCCGCTGCGCCGCCGGGTGGCCCTTGGCTAAATCCGCTGCGTGGGCGGCAATCTTGTAGGTAATGATGCCGGTTTTAACGTCGTCTTTATTGGGCAGGCCCAGGTGCTCTTTGGGCGTGACGTAGCAAAGCATCGCGCAGCCAAACCAGCCAATCATCGCCGCCCCAATACCCGAGGTGATGTGGTCGTAGCCGGGGGCGATATCCGTGACCAGCGGCCCGAGGGTATAGAAGGGCGCCTCGTCGCAGTATTCCAGTTGCTTATCCATGTTTGCTTTCACCAGGTGCATGGGAACATGACCGGGGCCTTCGATCATCACCTGTACATCGTGCTTCCAAGCGATATGAGTGAGCTCGCCCAGGGTTTTAAGCTCGGCCATTTGCGCTTCGTCGTTGGCATCGGCTACCGAGCCAGGGCGCAGGCCATCGCCGAGGGAGAACGCCACGTCGTACTGCTTACAGATCTCGCAGATCTCCTCGAAGTGGGTGTACAGAAAGCTCTCCTGGTGATGGAACAGGCACCACTTGGCCATGATGGAACCGCCGCGGCTGACGATACCGGTCACTCGCTTGGCGGTAAGCGGCACATAGCGCAGCAGCACGCCCGCGTGAATGGTGAAGTAGTCCACCCCCTGTTCGGCCTGTTCAATCAGCGTATCGCGGAACACTTCCCAGGTAAGGTCTTCGGCCACGCCTTTAACCTTTTCCAGCGCCTGATAAATGGGCACCGTGCCAATCGGCACCGGCGAGTTGCGCAGGATCCACTCGCGTGTTTCGTGGATGTTTTGCCCAGTGGAGAGATCCATAATGGTATCCGCGCCCCAGCGGATTCCCCAGGTCATCTTGTCCACTTCTTCCTCAATGGAAGACGTCACCGCCGAGTTACCCAGGTTGCCGTTGATCTTGACCAGAAAATTACGGCCAATAATCATCGGCTCAGATTCTGGATGGTTGATGTTATTGGGGATAATCGCCCGCCCACGGGCGACTTCATCGCGCACAAACTCAGGCGTGATTTCTTCCGGCAGGCTGGCGCCAAAGCTCTGGCCGGGGTGCTGATGGCCCAGAATGCGTTCCACTTCTGCGGTACCTAACGCCTGGCGTCGCTGGTTTTCGCGAATGGCAATAAACTCCATTTCCGGGGTAATAATGCCCTGGCGGGCGTAGTAAAGCTGGGTAACGTTCTTGCCTGCTTTAGCGCGGCGCGGCGTACGGGTTAAATCAAAGCGCAGCTGTGCAAGCGTGGGGTCGTTAGCGCGGCGCTTGCCGTAATTAGAGGTATGGCCTGACAGGAACTCGGTATCGTTACGCTCTTCAATCCAGGTGCGGCGAAGGGCGGGCAAGCCTTTGCGTAAATCGTTGTTGGCATCTGGGTCGGTGTAGGGGCCGGAGGTGTCGTACACCAGCAGCGGCGGGTTCTCTTCATCAATGCCGCTGGTTTTAGTCGGCGAAAGCGAGATCTCCCGAAACGGCACGCGGATATCTGCACGCGAGCCTTCAATGTACACCTTGCGCGAGCCGGGTAGCGGCGCAATGGCGGCGGCATCGACCTGGGCGGTTTCAGCTAAAAAGTGGCTGGTTTTACTGGTGGCGGTCTTAGCCGTTAAGGTATTAGTCATTGCGGTCTCTTCGATTGTTGTTGGGAAGGATTAGTGAGACAGGTCTTCGTCTGTTAGCGACAGGCCCATCTGCCAGAAATCGATTTCCAGGCGGGTAGCATCGCGGAAGATTTTGCTCAGCTCTTTAAAGCGGGCGGGGGTAACATCGGTAAGGCGGGCGTTGAGCCATGCAAGCTCCGCCTGCATAGCGGCTTGAAACTCTTCGCCTTCGTACATGGCAATCCAAGCATCAAAAGGGTTTTGCGCGCCGCGCAGGGTTGTGGGTTGGGTGTTCAGCCAGTTGGCGATTTCGCCATAGCCCACCAGGCAGGGGGCCAGTGCTACGTGCAGATCAAGCAGGTCGCCGCGGTTGCCGGTGTCCAATACGTAGCGGGTGTAGGCCAACGTGGCTCTGGCTTCGGGAAGCTCCGCCAGTTCTGCTTCGCTAATGCCCCACTCCTTGCAAAAGCCCACGTGCAGGCCCAGCTCCACATCCACAATGGCTTTTAAGCCTTCGTGGGCCTGGCGAAGATCGGCAAGGGTGGGGCTTTTGTAAGCGGCCAGCGCGTAGGCGCGGGCGAAGTGAATCAGAAACAGATAATCCTGCTTTAAGTAGTGGCGAAACGATGCCTCAGGCAGCGTGGCATTGCCCAACTGACGCACGAAATTGTGCTCAATATAAGCGCGCCAATCTTGCTGGCAGGCGGTGGTGAGATCAGTAAAGCGGTAGCCCATGATGCCTCCGGTGGTGGTGATCCGGAGGTAAGGCGAAAAAGATCGAGGAAATGGCGCTCAAAGGTGGCGTGCGATCGTAAGAGAGCTAGCCAAGGCCATCGCTTGATCCCTACGCCGGTACCCGCGCTGCATCTCATATGAAATACAGCGCATTAGCCGGATCAGGTTCAGCGGGACCAGCGCTCGGCAGCTAAAAATGCTTGCCCTGCGCCATCTCAGCCGGATTTCACCGGCACCCCGTCAAGCATTCAACTCCGCGAGTCTAGGCGGCGATGGGGGGAGATGCAAGGGAGTGAACAGTGGTGTTACGTGTTAATTTGAATCAATTGTGACTATTACCACTCATCATCACGGCATGATGCGATCAGGAAGCACCGACATTGACCACTGTTAACAAGACAAACTGGGAAGCCTTTTATTGCGCCAATCAAACACGAGCCGCCTCGCCCCTGTTACGGCGCGCTTTGGGGGATGAGTGCTTACCCAAAGGCAACGGCCATGCTATCGATTTAGGATGTGGAGGCGGCACCGAAACCGCGCTGTTGCTGACGTCCGGTTGGAAGGTATTGGCAATCGACAAAGAGCCCAATGCTATTGCGCGAGTCGAAACACTGAAAGCTGAATTACCCAGCGCTAAACTGAAGGTGATGACTTCGCGCTTCGAGGATTTGAAAGGCTTTCCACCGTCTGCCCTGGTCCACGCCGGGCTAAGCCTGCCGTTTTGCGAGCCAACGCACTTTCCCATACTGTGGGACATGATCCTTTCAGCGCTTGAGCCGGGAGGCTTATTTGTCGGGCATATCTTTGGTAATCGGCACGATTGGGCCAAGCATCCAGGTATGAGCTTTCACTCGACGCAAGAAGTTGAAGCCCTTTGCGGCGGTTTAGAGATCAAGCTTTTTCGCGATAGTGAGGGAGAGGGTGGGCTGGTAAAGCACCACTGGCATCGATTTGATCTTATCTTGAGAAAGCCAGCAGTTTAGATGAAATGCCTGATTGATCCAGAAGCTGCCACATGTCGTTCAATTGCGAGGTGCTCCAGGAATTGCCTTACTTCTTCACCCGCCATCGTGGTGCATTCCATGAAAACGAATGAAGAAGCGAGTCCAATAGCAATACGTCTTCTTAGTACGAAGGCTATAGCGCTTGACTCTGAGGGCAGCCTTCACCCTCTCCATCAGTTTCATAGGTTGCCTCCTTTATGACTTTGCATGTATTTATATGCAGTATTATTGGGTGTGGCAAACCGCGCAAGCACGCGAATTTTGGATATGCTGCCAAAATTGGCTTTGTTCTCAAAGGAATCAATGGGGTAAAGTCAAATTGGGTGGCTACAAAACCCCAATGAATGTGCGGCCGCGTTTATTGGGGTTTTGTAGCAGGGTGTATAATCACTGTTAGGCCTCACGAGCCACAGTCCCCGAATCCTTGCACCTCAATTGAGATTTCGCGCATGAGTCCATCACTTGGAACAATCATCATCTACGCCCGCGACATGCAGAAAACGGCTGCGTTCTACAGCAAGCACTTCGGCTTCGAGACATCTGGGCAGGTAGTTGAAGGACTCATTGAGTTGCAAGCATCTCACGGTGGGGCCAGCATCCTTATTCACCAAGCTGCCAAGTCCGTGAAACTTGGCCAGGTTGGCGTCAAGCTCAGTTTTCACGTATCCGACGTGGTGGCTTTTTCAGCCGCATCAGCAAAAAATGGGCTCAAGTTTGGTGCTGTGCACGAGGCAAACGGCTACTCATTCGCAAACGCCAAGGATGCGGACAAGAACTCGATTAGTATTTCCAGTCGGGCCTTCCGCAAGCACAGCGCAAGCAAGGCCTAACAACTCGTTCAAGGCGGACGGCTACGCCGCCGCTTAACTCAAGCGTTAGGCGTCTAATGAAGTTTCGCTAAGACTGCGGCTTCATTTGACAGATCAGGGGGAAAGAACATGTTCGCGGCGTACTACATCATCGTTGCGCTAATCACATTCTGGGCGGTGTCGACTCACCAATCTACGCGAGGCAAGCCTTTTGTGGCGATTGCTAGCGCCGCAATCATGCCGTTTACGCTTCCGCTTATTCCAGCCATTGGGCTTCTCTTTCTAGCTTACAAAAAGCTCGCTAACGGAGAGTTCCGCGACGATATCAAGCAAGAAGCTCCGAGGCAGCAGCAATCCATGCTCGACGAGATAGATCAAATTTCTAGCCAGCTGCTATCTAACAAAGAGAAGAGCTACAGCAAGTCTTTTGTCGATTCGTATGTTGCGTTCATGGATTCGACGGGGGCTTCGGGTACAGAAAAGAGAGCCAGGAATCCAGCATGGGTTAGTAATAAAGAAGAGTTAGAGGCCTTTACATCCTACGTAGTGGAAGAATCTTCGCGCCAAGGCGTGGCCCAAACCTACGCAATGATGATGTTCTTAAACCGAGACACACTAAATATGATACTCGGCTGCATTTCATCGGCAGAGGCGCAGGGCTACAACTTCAACCAGCAAAAAGAAATCGGTGTTGAGTTCATAAAGCGCGGCTGGATCAACTTGGACGAAGAGAATAAGAATAAAGCTAGAAATATCTCTCTGGATGCAGACGCAATGGAGATGCTTTCGGACATGGACTAGAGCACATGTCAATACATTTAGCTTCTCCGAAGACGCCTAACAATTCATTCAAGCCGAACCCGCTTCGCGGGTCGGCTTAATTCAGGCGTTAACAGGGAAGGAGCTCATGAATCAGAATCTCGCTGATGAACTGGTCACGATGATGACGGAAGACCAGCGATTATTGCAGCAACTCTTCGAATCTGGAGAGCTGCCATCTGAATCTTATCATCCCCAGATGAAAGCTCTGCATGAGCATAACGCTTCCCGTTTGAAGGAAATTATTAGTGCCCACGGCTGGCCCGGCATTTCGTTGGTCGCTGAGGACGCTGCCAAAGCTGCCTGGCTGGTCGCTCAGCATTCGGTTTCAGATACCGAGTTCATGGCGGAATGTGTTTCGCTGCTGGAAGATGCCGTCGCGAGACAAGATGTGGAAGGCTGGCAATTGGCATTCATTCAGGATCGAGTACGTACTTTATCCGGCAAGCTTCAATACTACGGCACACAGTTTGATGTTGACGAAAATGGATGGCCAACACCGTTTCCCATTGAAGATTCTGCTACGGTGAACGAACGCCGTTTGCGCCTTGGGCTGAATTCCCTGGAGGAGCGCCTGGGGCAGATGACTGAGCAGGAGCGGAAGCGCCGTGCCAATAACCAGCAAACCAGTTAACCAAACGCGTCACGCGGACGCCCCTGTCTCCGCTTCGCTGCGTCAAGGTCACCGGTGCGCTCTGCGTTATGCAGTCGCTCCCTACCTTATTGACACGCGTCACGTGACAGAGTACGCTTTACCTCATGATCAAATCCTTTGCCGACAAACGAACTCAAGAGCTTTACTCCAAGGGCAAGACAAAGAAGTTTCCCGCGGATGTCGCTCCGAGAGCTGCCAGAAAACTTGAATACGTGAACCTGGCCGAACAGCTGGAGGACTTGAAAGTGCCGCGCGGCAATCGCCTTCACCCACTTTCTGGAGACAGGCAGGGTCAGCACGCGATATCAATAAATGATCAGTGGCGTATCTGCTTTCGTTTTGAAGATGGAGATGCATACGAAGTCGAGGTGTATGACTACCACTGAGGGAGGTAATTACTATGGCTATTCCTAACACTACCGGCATGCAGCGCAAGCCCACCCATCCTGGTGAAATGCTGAGAGAGGATTTCTTGCCGGACTATAACCTGACGGTTGCAGGACTGGCTGAGTCTCTAGGCGTCTCTCGCCAGTCAGTCAATGAACTGTTGCGTGAGCGCCGTGCTGTCAGCCCTGAAATGGCGCTCCGGCTGGCTCGTTTGTTTGGCAACTCTCCGGAATTTTGGCTGAATGCACAGCGCGCTATTGATTTGTGGACTGCTGCTCAATCGGTCAAGGAGGAAGTTGATCGGATTAAGCCGTTAAACGCTGCATAACCATGCCATGCACCGGATGCCAAACCCTCCGCTCCGCTGCGGTTTTGTCACCGGTGATGGCGGGCGTTATGCGTAAGGATTAAGCAATGAGTTCGTACGGAACGTTGATATTTTTCTGTGGGAAGATGGGAGCAGGCAAAAGCACTTTGTCTGGCGAAATCGCTCGTGAGCGGGGAGCCGTGCTTATTTCAGAGGATGAATGGCTAGCCGCGCTGTTCCCCGGCGAAATCAAAGATTTCAATGATTACGTTAGTTACTCATCTCGTCTTAAGCCAGTGCTGAGATCACACGTTGAGCAAGTGCTCTTGGCTGGTACCTCCGTGGTCCTGGATTTTCCTGGTAACACCCGGAAGCAAAGAGCTTGGTTCAAAGATATATACTTGCAACATGGTATTCCTCATGAACTGTACTATTTGTCGGTAGACGATGAAGTTTGTTTAAAGCAGCTTAAACAGCGGCAGAAGGAACAACCTGAACGAGCACAGTTCGACACAGAAGAGGTCTTTAGGATGGTGACAGGTTACTTTGAGCCCCCCAAAGAGTCGGAAGCGTTTAACCTCCAAATTGTAGAACGGAAGTACGCATAACAAGGCAATCAAATTCGTTCCGGCCTTCGGCCTCCACCGGACGCCCTTGTCAGGGCGCCGTTTATTGCTGGCGTTATGCATTCGATTGTGTGTAAGTAAGGAGGGAATGTGAAAACAGGGTTGGTTATTTACTCTTCGTCAATCCACCGCTTAGCCGAATTCTACTGCCATGTCTTTGGATTCGAGGTTTTCGAAAAAGATGAATCGTACGCCTTACTAATAGCTGGTAGCTTTGAGCTTGTGTTACTTGAAACTGAGGCTTCTAAAAAGGCGCTTAGTACAGACAAAGCCAGAGAAGATACGCCAATAAAGCCATCATTCTTTATCGATGCTCCTCTTGAGTTAATTGGCGAGAAAATAAAAGAAAAAGGTGGAGCTATATACCAACCCAAAAGTTGGAACTTTGGTGGACGTCAAGTATGTGATGGCTGTGATTGTGAAGGTAATATTTTCCAGTTGAGAGTTGGAACAAATGCATAACAAACGGCTGTTGTCGCCCCGATGGGGCTGGGACGGCCTTTCCGCCGCTGCGCGGCTGCAAGTCCGCCCCAAAGCCGGGCATAATGTGTAAAAAGGGAGGAATGGATGTCAGAAGAGTTATTTTTCCCGGTTGTTGAAACCGAGCGATTAACACTTAAGCCTTTAGTAATTGATGACTCAGATAGCCTGCAGGAAATTTTCTCTGACCCTGAGGTCATGCGGTATTGGAATGCTGCACCTTGGGCAACAATTCAGGACTCTCTTGACTTCATTAATGAGAGTAAAAGTTCGATGCAGCGTCAAGAGTCGCTTGTACTCGGCGTGTATCTGAAGTCTACAGGTGAGCTGGCTGGAAAATGTATGTTATTTAGCTACGACAAAGAATCAAAACGTGCCGAGATCGGCTTTGGTTTGGGTCGTTCTTTTTGGGGAAAGGGTTACATTCGCGAGGCGGGGGAAGCATTAGTTCAGTACGGATTCAATTCATTGGGACTTCGCCGAATTGAAGCTGAGATCGACCCAGACAACCAGTCTTCCGCAAAAGTGCTAGAGAAACTAGGATTTTCCCGAGAGGGTCTGCTAAGGCAGCGTTGGGAAGTCAACGGCATCATCTCTGACTCGGCACTGTATGGGCGACTGGTAAGTGACCATCCAGCACAGCATAACCAAGCAATGCACGCGACAAGCACGTGTTGGCAGCGTTAGGACTGATCGTAGTGTCCTCCAATGGCGAAAATATAAATGGATTTGTCATCGAACCGGTATATCAGCCTGTCCTTCTGTGAGATGCGTCTTGACCACAAGCCTGATAAGTTGTGTTTGAGTGGTTCAGGTTTGCCGGTGCCAACGGATGGATCTTCAGGCCGGAGCATTTCTTTCAGCAGCTTGCGGAGGGCTTTGTGCAGCCTCTGGTCTTTCTCGCGCATCTTTTCATAGGCTTCCCAAGTGTTGCCCTCAAATACCAGTGATCTCATTCATCTGCTCATCATCAGGTGTGTATCCTTGGCCACGGCTGTGAGTATCGAGGGAGGCCGCAATTTGTTGCATCAGCTCTCGGTTCTGAAGAACATGGAGGGTTTCTTGCTCTCTTTCCCAGTCTTCAGCACTCATGATCACGAAAGCCTCTCCGGCACGGCGTGTCACCTTGAGGGGCTCGTGTCTACTAATAACTTGTTCTACAAGGCTTTTCAGATTGTCTCTGAATTTGTTTACACTGATGATATCCATAATCCCACCTTTGCGTACGGAAACTCCGTACAACTATAGCGCAGTAGCCCTAACAAGGCCAGTCACGGCGACGGCTTTTACATTGCGGCTGCGCCTCCATTTCAAAGCCGCACGTGCTGAGCGGCGTTAAATATCAAAAGAGAGATCATCCAGTGAGGTTGAAAGGAAGCTGTTTGTGCGAAGAGGTTGGTTACGAAATAGATTCCTTGGATATGCCGATCGTGCATTGCCATTGTCAGACGTGTCGTAAGGCGCACGCGGCCCCATTTGCCTCAACGGCGGGTGTAAAACGTGAACATTTCCGCTGGCTCAAAGGTCTTGAATCTCTTTCAACCTATGAATCATCACCTGGGAAGCTCCGTCATTTCTGTAGGCACTGTGGCTCTCACTTGGTGGCGGAAAGGGTCGCGCAGCCACATGTCATTGTTCGAGTGGCCACGTTGGATGATGACCCTGGATTGAAGCCTGAAGCGCATATTTGGGTTTCACACGGTGCGCCATGGCTTGAATACGAAAATGTTTGTAAGCACTTAGAATGGCAGAATAATCTGTAACAAGTTGAGGTCTATGGCCGCCGGACGCAGCTGACGTGTCGCCGCGATGCTTAGCGTCATGGCTCTCGACATGTACAGAAGCGGCAACTAACCGATTTCCCGCTGCCGCTCCAAACCGGTGACTAAGCCCAAGCGTTAAGCTATTGAGAGGATACGATGTCAGCATTAAAAAATGGCGAGCATTATTTCGACGTTTCTTTAGAGAAACTTTCGTTACCTGATGAACAGTATATCGGCATCGAATTCGAAGGTTGCCGGTTCTCCGATTGTGAGTTCTCAGCATCTAAATTTCAGAACTGTAAATTCACAAGCTGCACATTTTATCGTTGTAATCTCAGCTTGGTTGATTTTTCAAATACAAAGCTATTTGAACTTGATTTTCAAGATAGTAAGCTGGTTGGAGTTGATTGGACGAAAGCGACGTGGTCAGCTTTCCACTTAGATTTTGAGCTGAGTTTTAAGCGCTGTATTTTAAATGACTCGTCTTTCTTTGGTCTTACCTTAAATGAGTTGGTTTTTGATAACTGTAAGTTACATGATGTGGACTTTCGTGAAGGTAGTTTTATTAGTTCGAAAATGACAGATAGTGATTTCAGTCGTAGCCTTTTCATGAGAACAAATTTGCAAGAAGTCGATTTTAGCGAGTCCACTGCATATTCCATTGATATACGAGAAAATAATGTGAAAAGGGCTAAGTTCTCACGATATGAGGCGTTAAACTTGTTAGAAGTCTTAGGTATTGAATTGGTTGATTAATAGCCTAAGGATGCTTCAAGTGGACAGCCTGCATCGCCCCAGCTTTCGCCGCTTCGTGCTACTAAAGTGACAGCATTCACAAATGCATTAAGAGCATACACAACACTAGGAAGCGCCAATAATGTTTTCAGTCACCTCAACCCAGCATGTCCTTGCAGTCAAAGATATTGAGAGCACCGAAGGCTATTTCCTCGACAAGCTTGGCTTTTCCGTTCGATTCCGTGTTGAGGGCTGGTCGTTTTTAAGCCTAGGCAGTTTTCATATCATGTTAGGCCACTGCCCTGATGAAATATCCGCTCGTGAAACGCACGAACACTCGTACTTCGCCTATGTAAACTGTGAGGATATCGACGAGATTTATCGGGACTACCAGCGCCGTGGGGCGGATATTTTTCAGGCAATCGCTGACAAACCATGGGGCCTGCGAGAGTTTGGTGTCGAAACACCCGAGGGCCATCGAATCATGTTTGGTGAAGATATTGAGCCAGCAAGTAGCTCATAACTCTTCGCTCAATAATGTTCTCGGCCTCTCAGACGTCCACCGGATGCGACCTAATCAGAGTACAGTTTAGCTAAGCGTTACGCATCAGGAGGCCATGCGGTGGATGAATTCGAAATCAGTGTATTAACTCCAGAAGATTGGGTTTTATACAAAACAGTCAGGTTGAAATCTTTAAGGGATGCGCCCGACTCGTTTGGGTCAACGTATGAGCAGGAAGCTGTATTATCAGATGCGGATTGGCAATTACGCTTAGACCTTAAGTCGCGAGCCCTAAATGCGCTTCCACTTATCGTACAGATTGGCGGCCTGCCCGTCGGCCTTGCTTGGGGCGTGATACATAAGCCTGATGTGGCAACGGCGCATATCTATCAAATGTGGGTTTCACCAGCGCTAAGAGGAAAGGGCATCGCAACGTCTCTTCTGCGGGAAATTAAAGCCTGGGCAATTAGCCGAGGATGTCATCTATTAGCGCTTGCCGTGACGACAGGCAATGAAGGTGCCGTTAACTTATATAAATCGTCTGGTTTTATCGCAACAGAGCAGCTTGAAGCGCTGAGAGTCGGTTCGACGCTTTGCGTACAGTCAATGGTGATGAAGCTGGGTAGCGCGGTATAGCCTAACGCTGGGGACTATAAACAGCATGATGAGAGCGCTGCTATCGATATGCCGGATGTTGGCCACTTCCGCCGTTTTTATCCACTTGAAAAAAGGCCGCCGCTGGGGTTTTTCAGCTACTACGCCGCGAGTAACGGTGACGCCTCCATCGAGTTTTCAAATGGTGGCTACGATTACAGGCTGCTTGACCCGCTCAGAAGATACTCTTCCATAACGGTAACAGGGCCTGCCCCAGCAGGGCGAAGCAGCGAGATTGAGTGCGGCAGTAATCAAACTCTTCAGCTCAACTACACCATGCGCCTCATGTATGATTCAGGGCTTTGGGAACGCTAAATGTTTAGTGTTTAATGGCGCGAATCACGCCACACACCTGCTGAGCGGCGTTAGTCGCCCAGGTTTCAATCGTTATATATCGGGGACATGCCATGTCGAAGAAAGTAGTGATGTTTGAATACGAAAAAGAAACCAAAAATAGCGTGCGTTACAAGGAAGTGCCTGATGAAGGAACGGCGCCTATCGTGGGCACGCTTTACGTTCAGAAATGGTTTGCTGGTGACAGTAAAACTATTGAGATAACGATAGATAAAAAAGACTAATAGAGCATCCAACGATGGCTGTAGAGCAGGTTAAAAAAGCGGTGGACGCCTTAACATTTCCAGAGGACGCAATGTCAATTGCCAACACCCCCAGCCCACCTTATTACGCGGTCATTTTCAGCTCTGTGCGCACCGAGCAAGATAATGGCTATGGGGCAATGGCTGACAGAATGCTCGCGCTTGCCTCCCAGCAGGAAGGGTTTCTGGGCATTGAGTCTGCGCGTGAGGCGGTGGGCATCACCGTCTCGTACTGGGCAAGCGAGGAAGCTATCAAGCGCTGGAAGCAGCACGCTGAGCATCTTGAAGCCCAGCGCTTGGGCCACAAAGCGTGGTACTCAGCGTTTAAAGTTCGGGTAGCCAAAGTGGAGCGGGATTATGGCATTTAAGCGCTCAATTATGAGCGCTGTTGCTGGTGCGCATCGCTTCACTCCGCGCTAGTGATTCTTTTCCAGGCCTAAGTAATGCTCTATGCCTGCTATCTGGTCTTCCGCGTGGTGGTTGACGTAAAGCACAGTGGTTTCGAAGCCTTGGCAGATTTTTTCGATCAGAGCCAGGACGAGTTGGCGGTTCATTTCGTCTAGGCCTAGGCAGGGTTCGTCTAGAATCAGCAGAGGCGGGTGCTTGACCATGGCGCGGGCAATGAGCAGCAGGCGCTGATCGCCGTAAGAAAGCTTGTTAAACGGCTGGTCGGCGCGCTCGGTCATGCCCAGTAGCGCAAGCCACTGGTCGGCAATTTTTTTCTGGCTATCGGTGGACTTGGTGTACATGCCGATGCTGTCGTAGAAGCCAGAGATAATCACATTTTTGCAGCTGGTGCTAACGCGGTATTCCCATTGCAGATTAGTCGATACATAGCCGATAAACTGTTTAATCTGCCAGATGCTTTCGCCGTTACCGCGCTGGAATCCAAACACAAAAATATCGTTGGTATAGCACTGCGGATGATCGCCGGTGATCAACGACAACACGCAGGTTTTGCCGCTACCGTTTGGCCCACTCAGTTGCCAATGCTGGCCTCGTTCTATGGTCCAATCGAGCTTATCAACAATCACGGTGTCGCCGTATTGGATGGTCGCTTGCTTCAGTTTTACTAACGGCTGGCTGGGGTCGAGAGGGGGGAGTTGATTGCTAGGGTCAGCCTCCGGCACGCTCAGATCGGTGGTTTTCAAATGCAGTAATTGGTAGAGCTCATTGAAGGCAGCGTTGTCCTGGCGATCAACCGTGAGCGCTAATCGTCCCTTATCCCCTCGCTTTTTATCTGAACGCTCTTTATCCGACTTTTCTTTAACGAGATAAGCCACATGGGTGATGAAATCCGGCATTTCATCAAAGCGATTCAGCACCATGACCATAGGAACGGTGTCGATGATAGAGGCGAGATGTGCTTGCAGCATGGCCAGCGTGGCTACATCTAGGCCATCGAACGGCTCGTCTAAAATAAGTAAATCAGGCTTGTTGGCCAGTGCGCGAATCAGCATGACTTTACGCGTTTCGCCGGTGGAAAGTTTGCGAAACGCGCGATCGAGTAGCGTTGTCAGCCCGAACTTTTCTACAAGTTCGCTGGCGAGTTGATGATCTTGGCAATGGTCAAAAATCATTTCACTGACGGGCGTGCCAAGTGAAATGACGTCCATAATGTCGGCGTCGTCTTTTTTGAGCTCTTGAGCGATAAGCTCCGCCTGGGCTTCAAAAGAGACGATGCCCACGTTGCTGGGCAGCCCCTGAATGCTTCCCCCCGTGATATCACCAATGCCCGCTAGCGCAGCCGCCAGGGCCGATTTTCCCGCGCCATTAGTACCCGTAATCACCCAATGTTGTTCTGGCGTAATGGTCCAATCAATCTCGCTTAGCGTGAAGCGATCATCAAAGCTAACCGTCGCTTTTGTTAAGCGTATAGTGCCTGGGCGGATTAATGGATCCATTACTGTCTTCCTTACGCTGTTCGATAGAGATTGTTTAAGCACAGAAGAGCCAAAAAAGCCGAGCATATCGTGATGATAGCTCGGCTTTTTTTGGCGGCGCTTGATTTTGAAAACCTGGCTTTTAAAAACCTAAACGCCTATCGGTTCATGAGCCGATTAAACGATTTTCTTCATGTCAGCCATGTAGCCACGCAGAACCGAGCCAACGGCTTCGACGGGATGAGAACGAAGGGCGGTGTTAACTTCGATCAAGCGTGCATTATCAACGCCGTTGTCGTCTACAGAAAGTCCTTTACCGATCACGTCGGATTTAATGCCTTTCATAAAGTCTGCCAACAGCGGTACGCAGGCGTGGTTGTAGAGGTAGCAGCCGTATTCCGCGGTATCAGAGATCGTCGCGTTCATTTCGTAGAGTTTCTTACGCGCGATGGTGTTGGCGATGAGCGGCGTTTCGTGCAGCGACTCGTAGTAAGCCGATTCAGCAATGATGCCCGCCGCCGTCATGGTTTCGAACGCAAGCTCAACGCCGGCTTTAACCATGGCGACCATCAAAATGCCGTTGTCGAAGAACTCTTGTTCAGAGATTTCCACATCACCAGCAGGGGTTTTCTCGAAGTTCGTTTCAGCGGTATCGGCACGCCACTGCAGCAGATTTTTGTCATCATTGCCCCAGTCTTCCATCATTGTATGAGAGAAGTGGCCACTGATGATGTCGTCTTGATGCTTGTTGTACAGCGGGCGCATGATGTCTTTTAACTCTTCAGAAAGATCGAACGCTTTGATCTTCGCTGGGTTAGAAAGACGGTCTAGCATGTTCGTCACGCCGCCGTACTTCAGCGCTTCGGTGACGGTTTCCCAACCGAATTGGATCAAGCGAGACGCGTAGCCTGCATCGATACCTTCTTCGATCATTTTGTCGAAGCAAAGCAGGGAGCCCGTTTGCAGCATGCCGCAAAGGATCGTTTGCTCACCCATCAGGTCGGATTTAACTTCCGCGATGAAAGACGACATCAGCACGCCCGCTTTGTGGCCGCCCGTACCTACCGCGTAGGCTTTTGCCAGCGCCAGGCCTTCACCTTTAGGGTCGTTGTCTTCGTGTACAGCGATTAGGGTAGGAACCCCGAAACCGCGCACGTATTCAGCGCGAACTTCGGAGCCTGGGCACTTAGGCGCCACCATGATGACGGTTAAGTCTTCGCGAACTTTCATGCCTTCTTCTACGATGTTGAAACCGTGAGAGTAAGACAGGCAGGCGTCTTTCTTCATCAGCGGCATCACCGCTGTCACAACTGACGTGTGCTGCTTATCGGGTGTCAGGTTCAACACAACGTCTGCAGTGGGGATTAACTCTTCATAAGTGCCCACCACAAAACCGTTTTCAGAGGCGTTTTTCCAAGACTGGCGCTTTTGCTCAATGGCTTCAGGGCGCAGTGCGTAAGAAACGTCTAGGCCGCTGTCGCGCAGGTTTAAACCTTGGTTAAGGCCCTGTGCACCACAGCCGATAACCACCATTTTTTTGCCTTTTAGTGCTTCGACGCCATCAGCAAACTCAGCGCTGTGCATGAAGCGGCATTGCGCTAGCTGAGCCAATTGCTCGCGTAGCGGTAAGGTATTGAAATAGTTAGCCATCGTTAACATCCTGATTTTTGGTGAGCATAATGTTGATATAAAAAACGGTGTAAGACACGCCGATACTAAGAATTCGGTATTCAAAATGCGTGACATGGCCGCTCAAGATGGAGCTCAGCGCCATGTGAATAAGGCTAATCTATACAAAAGTGACTATTTCTTAAATTGATATATTTGCAATAACACGTCCCGTTTTATGCAATGACGAGATAGAATGAAAGCTATGAATTTTAAAACTTTAAAACAATTCCTCGCCTTGGCAGAAACGCTGCACTTCGGGCGCGCCAGCGATGAGTGCCATATCAGCATTTCTGCGCTGTCGCGTAACATTCGTCATTTAGAAGACGAACTGGGGGTCTCGCTGTTTAATCGCGACAATCGAACCGTGGCGTTGACCCAGGAAGGCCAAAAATTTCTTAAATACGCGCGTGATACCAGTAGCCAGTGGAACTTGATCCGCCATGAGTTAACCGATAATTCTGATCAGTTAAGCGGTGAAATCAGTTTGTATGGCTCCGTCACCGCAAGCTACAGCTTTCTTTATGAGCTGCTGCGCCGATTTCGTATTGCCTATCCTGCGATTGAAATAAAGCTTCGCACGGGGGATCCAGAGCACGCGATTGCGCATGTTCTGGATGGTAAAGAAGATCTCAGTATTGCGGCTCAGCCTGCAAACTTAGCGCGAGGCCTGGCATTTAAACCCATTGCGACGTCGCCATTGCTGTTTATTGCGCCGCTTGAGCAGCAGGTGCCGAATGTGCCTATGAATTCGCCAACGGCAACGGAGGAGTGGGCGAGCATCCCGATGATTTTATCTGAAAGCGGTGTCTCAAGAGCGCGTGTGGACGAATGGTTTCGTCAACGAGATATCGCCCCGCGCATTTATGCACAGGTCACCGGTAATGAGGCGATTGTGAGTATGGTGAGCTTGGGCTTTGGGATTGGCGTGGTGCCAAAAATTGTGCTTGATAACAGCCCATTGATGGACCGTATCCGGGTGCTCGATGTGACGCCTGAGCTGGAACCCTACGATATTGGTTTGTTTACGTTAAAGAAAAACTTAAAGAACCCGCTGGTTGATGCATTTTGGAGCTTGATGTAAGCCTGGTCATAGATCTGAAATAGACATAGGCCTATAAGACGCAGCTAAGTGCCGCCATTGCTGGTGCAGGGCGTGGGCGTGCTGAAAAGATTTAAAAAATGGCGGTGTGCTGTGCCAGTACCGTCAGCCCAATCCCAATCAATACAATACCGCCGATTAACTCTGCCCAATGGCCAACAAACTTACCAAGCCGGTGGCCCAGCAGCGTGCCCATTGAAGCCATGATTGTTGTGGCCAGACCAATAGCAAAACTAGTAGCGATAATGTTGGCATCGATAAAGGCAAGGCTTGCGCCGACTGCCATCGCATCAATGCTGGTAGCCGTGGCGGTAATAATTAATAGCCAGAGTGTTTGCTTACGGTGTTCTACTTTGCCGTCTTTTTTGAGCCCGGCGTAAATCATATGCAGGCCAATCACTGAAAGCAGGGTGAACGCCACCCAGTGATCCCAGGCTTGCACATACTGCTGCGATGCCTTCCCTGCCGCCCAGCCGAGCACCGGCGTGATGGCTTCAGTAATGCCAAAGACTAAGCCGATACCGATCGCATGGCGCAAAGTGGGCTTCTTAAGTTCTGTGCCTTTGCTGATGGAGGCAGCGAAAGCATCCGCTGACATTGAGACGGCCAGGAACAGCAGGGTGATCGGTGTCATGGCTTAGAAACGCTAGCTGAAAAAATGACCGCGTATATCTACTGACGAGTATGGCGATAGGGCCATACCTGAGTGCAAAATTCGGGTATTCAATAGCGATGAATCCTAGCATGCTTTAGTGATTAAAAAAGGGTAATGATTAAAAATAAAGTTTGTAATGGCGAACTAATATAGCCTTTGCTAACAATGTGTGTAGCAGCTGATTGTGTTGTATTTTTTAAAACTTAAGGGCGGGGTTGCCTATTCGATAGGTTTTTGTGGTTAGTTTATAATATTTTATGATTTTTAGTTTGGCTGCTTTTTAGTGTTTTATTAACGCTGGCTTTTAGCGCTTATATTTACTTGGTGAGAAGTATTGGTAATATCCTGCCTGCAAAGTTTTCCTGATGTTTATAAAGAGTGTGATTACTCCGCCAGACTTTATATAATTCCATTATTTGCTTTTTTATCGACGGGATAGCAGAGGAATTTATTTTCCTTGACGGAGCAATATTTTGAATATATAAAAAATTTTTCTAATAAATTGATCTGAGGGGAAATAAATTGCTTATTGATCGCTTTGACTTAAAAATTCTTGAACAGCTTCAGCATGATGATAGTCTTTCTATTGCCCAGCTAGCAGAAGGGATTGGGCTATCGGTAACCCCGTGCTGGCGAAGAATACAGCGATTAGAGAAAGACGGGTTTATAGAAAAAAGGATTGCCGTTCTCAATCCTGAGAAGCTCAATCTTCGCCTTGTTGTGTTTGTCATGATTAAAACAGACAAACATAACCAAGCCTGGCTAGATACATTTCAGACAGCTGTGCAGTCTTTCCCTGAAATTATGGAAGTTAATCGTTTGGCCGGTGAGTATGATTATTTGCTTAAGGTCATTACACGCGATAATCAGTCTTTCGACGCCTTTTATAAGAGGCTAATTTCGACAGTAGAGTTAAATAATGTCACATCATGTTTTTCAATGGAACAAGTCAAAAAAACCACCGAGCTGCCTCTCGGGCAATTCTAGTGAGTGGGTAGCGTTTCTTCGCGATGACGTGATAGGCGAAGGTATGTCTATTCCTACCGCATTTGGCATGCGCCCGCTGCTTTATGCTGATTACACGGCCTCGGGGCGTGCGTTAGGTTTTGTTGAAAACGCCGTTTACCAGCAGCTGCTGCCGTTTTATGCCAATACGCACACCGAGACTTCTTATACCGGCAAAGTCACCACCCGCTATCGCGAGTCAGCCCGCCAAGCGGTGGCCCAGGCTGTTGGGGCTAATGACGACTATGCGGTGCTGTTTGCTGGTGCCGGGGCAACGGCAGCGATTGATCGCTGCTGTAAGATTTTAGAGCTAAAGCAGGGGGGCGATACGTCGAGTGACATTAGGCCGGTGATTTTTATCGGGCCTTACGAGCATCATTCCAACGATCTTATCTGGCGAGAATGCGATGCCGACTTGGTACGTATTTCGCTAGGCCAAGATGGCCTTATCCGCCTGGATGAACTAGAAGCGCAGCTAAAGCGCTACGTTGACCGGCCACTAAAAATTGCCGCGTTTTCGGCAGCCTCTAACGTAACCGGCATCAAAACGGACGTTTCGGCTATTGCCACACTGGTGCATCGTTACGATGGGCTGGCGCTTTTTGACTATGCCGCCAGCGGCCCTTACGTCGATATTAATGTGGCGGGCACCGGGGAAAATGATCACTTAGACGCGGTTTTTGTCTCGCCGCATAAGTTCGTGGGTGGGCCGGGTAGTTCAGGCGTCTTGGTGATTAGAAAGGCGCTGTGCCGCAATGCCATTCCCTCGGTTGCAGGCGGCGGTACGGTGTCTTATGTCACCGCGACGGAACATCGCTATGTGAGCGATATTCAGCGCCGGGAGGAGGGCGGCACCCCGGATATATTGGGCAACATCCGGGCGGGTCTTGCCTTTCGCGTTAAATCGCTGGTCGGGGTGGATTACATTGAAGCGCAGGAAAAAGCCATGACAGCGATGGCCATGGCGCGCTGGTCAACGCTGGGTAACTTAACGCTTTTGGGGCCAGTGAATGCGCCGCGGCTGTCTATATTCTCTTTTAACGTTCGCGCCGGGCAGCGTGACATCCACCACAATCTCATTGTTGCCATGCTCAATGACCTGTTTGGTATTCAGGCAAGAGGCGGCTGTTCGTGTGCAGGTCCTTATGGTCATGAGCTGCTTTCAATTGATGCTGACACGGCGTTAGAACATGAACGTTTAGTCCAAAAAGGCCAAAGCTTATATCGTCCAGGCTGGGTAAGGCTCGGATTTCATTTCTTTTTTAGCAATGAGTCGGCTAACTATGTAGTATCTGCCGTCGAGTTTATTACACGTTACGCGGCGGTATTAATGAAGCTCTACACCGTCGATGAAAAATCCGGTGTTTGGAGCGTTCGCCAACACCTGGTGGAAAATCAGCCCAGCATGCCAGCAATATCTCTGGACGCGCTTTTTACCCAGACGAGCCCTACATCAGAGGCTACGTTAGAAGAAGGCGAGGATTACTTCGCTAAGGCACGGGATATTGTTGCGTTGGCAGAACAGGTCGACCTGCCCGCAAGCACTGCTAGCTCAGATGTACCTATCCGTTGGTTTTGGTGGCCTCATGAAACAGACAAGGCTATGCAGTCCCAGATGGAGATGACGCAATGACAGTAAATTCTTCTTCCCCGCAAGATGTTCCTTTATGACATACACCGCACTGCACAAATCCGGCGCTGATTAATAGTGGGCAACCGATACGCTGCGAATGAGCGCCGTGATCTGTTGGCCGATATGTAACCCCATTTCATCCCAGGACTTTCGCGTTAGCCGTGCCCTTAGGCGGATATCGCCAATGTTTAAAAGCAGCTCAACCGAGTGTGGGCTTGTCGATAGCGAGGTCATATCTTCAATGGTGGCGCTGAGCTGGTTGCGGTAGCTGGTTGACTGTAATGGCGTCAGCGCTAAGGCAATATCGCGTGCGAGGATACGCACGCGCAGTCGACTGCCTATCGGGGCCGATGTGTCCGGTATGACTAATCGATGGGTGTCATTAAGGGCAAGATGAGTCAGATTGTACGTCGCGTCGTGCTCATCTATGCGGCCCTCAAGAATCGATGCAGCGTCAAACCCACCGAGTTCGTGAGTCAAATCAAAGCGTTGTAGCAAGTGATTCAAGCGGTCGCTGGCCACGACACTGCCTGCTTTCATCAGCACCAGATGATCGGCGATGGCTGAAATTTCCTCCGCATCATGGCTGACGTAAATCACTGGAATGTCTACCTGCTTGGTCAGTCGAGCAATAAAGCGCAGTAGCTCATCTTTGCGCGGGCCATCTAGCCCTGTCAGTGGTTCATCCATCAGCAATAGCTGAGGGTCGCTGAGCAGTGCTCGGCCAATGGCAACCCGCCTGGCTTCCCCACCCGATAGCGTGCCGGGCATACGTTCGAGCAACGCTTTAATACCCAGAAGCTCGACGATTTCATCAAAGCGGGCTGATGCATGTGCTGGCATGCCATAGGTGAGATTGCCGCGTACCTGGTAGTGGGGAAACAGCCGGGCTTCCTGAAACACGACCCCGATTCTACGTTTATGAGCGGCAACTCTAATACGGCGCCGGGTATCCAGCAGCACCTGGTCACCCAGCTGAATAACCCCGCTATCGGGATATTCAAGACCTGCAATAAGGCGCAGCAAGCTGGTTTTGCCGCTTCCTGATGTGCCAAAAATACCGGTCACGCCGTGGGCGGGGAGTACCAGCTCGGTTTGAAGATGAAAACTACCGAGCCGCTGGTCGATAGACAATGACAGCGAAGATGAGCCCCCAGGCAATGCGGGATGTCTAAAATTAGTAGGCATCGCGCTCCTGCAGTCGTTGTTTAGTACGCCGAGCCAGCCATTCAGAGGCGATCAATGAGAACAGGGCGATGATGATAGCGATAACACAGAGCCGCGCCGCCGCAGATTCCTGGCCGGGCGTTTGGATCAACGTATACAGCGCCAGCGGCAAGGTGCGTGTTTCACTCGGGATATTGGAGGCAAATGTGATGGTGGCGCCAAACTCCGAAAGCGCACGGGCAAAGGCTAAAACGGTTCCTGTCAGCAGGCCCGGAATGGCTAATGGCAGCGTAATGGTGGTAAATACTCGCCAGTGATTGGCGCCTAGCGTTCGCGCTGCGGCTTCAAGCTTGGGATCCACCGCTTCCAATGATAGGCGTAGTGCTCGTACCAATAATGGAAATGCCATCACGCCGCTGGCAACGGCGGCGCCTTGCCATGTGAAGGGTAGCGATACGCCGAGAGTGGCATATAACCACTGGCCGACCACCCCTTGTCGACCGAGCGACACCAAGAGTAAATAGCCGACTACCACGGGTGGCAGCACCAACGGCAGATGAATAAAACCATCGACGATGGATTTGCCTCTGAAGTCGTGTCGGGCTAACCACCAGGCGACGGCAATACCCGGTGGTAAAATCCAGGCCACGGCCGCAAGGCCGATCAGTAAACTAAGGCGGATGGCCTCCCATTCGGCCGACGACAGTATCACGGGCTGCTAATGCCGGTGTCGAAGCCATAGTCAGCAAAAATAGTCAGCGCTTCTTCGCTCGCTAACCACTCGCGCAGTGCCACGGCCACGTCGTTTTGCTCTGCCCCTATCAGTGCAATGGGGTAGGTGATGGGATCATGGCTGGGGGTGGGAAATAGCCCGAGTACCCGCACGCGGTCACTGGCAAAGGCATCTGTTTGATACACAACGCCAAGCGGCGTTTCCTGTCGTTCTACCAGCGTTAACGCCGCGCGGACGTCATTGCCACGTGCAAGTCTTGGCTCAAGCTCTACCCACTCGCCGAGAAATTCAAGCGCCTGCTGGGTGTAGATGCCGGCCGGCACGTGATCCGGGTCGCCGACGGAAAGACGATCACGCTCTTCCAGCAGCGTTGCAATGCGTGTCTCGTCGCCCGGTACGAACTGTTCTGGCAGGTCAGGGCTTGCTGATACCAGCGCCAAACGATTCTTGAGCAAGTCGCTGCGCTGTTGGATGTTAATGCCTTGCTCTTCAAGCCAATCCATCCACTGCACGTTGGCAGACAGGAATAGATCCGTTGGGCTGCCATTGGCGATTTGCCGAGCAAGCGTCGAGGACGATGCATAAATGGGCGTCACGTCAACATCATGCTGAGCTTCATAAACGGCAATGGCGTCATTGAGCGCATCGGTAAGCGAGGCGGCAGCGGCAACTTGAATAGTGTCTGTGGCAAAGGCTGAGGTGGGAAACGCCAGTGCCAGCGCAGTGGTTAATAAACGGCGATTCATAGCATGGGTAAGCATTGTAATGATTCCGTTATTACCAATTGGATATAGCGGAGATTACACAAAACCGGTCATCAGCTCAATACGTTAATGTTCACGCTCCCCGATGGGCAGGTCTGTCCGGAGCCAATAGCGAAAGCAGTGCCTGGGCGTCAGTCGAGCCCTCCAGCGAGAGCTGGCGTTCCAGCGCACGGTAGTGAGTCAGCACCTGCTTGCCAAGCTCCGTGAGATGAGCACCGCCGCGCTCGTTACCGCCAGAGCTGGTCGATACAAGAGGGGAGGGAAAGTGGTTGTTCATAGTGTCGATGAGCTGCCAGGCTTTTTTGTAGCTCATCTTGAGTGCGCGGCCAGCGGCGGAAATTGATCCTGTCTGGCTAACCATTTCTAGCAGCTCTGCTTTGCCCGGCCCAATAATCACGTCATGATGTAGCACCAAACGTAATTGATACGTTGGCTTTAAATGGTGGGTCCGTGTCATTAAGTGTCTCCAGCGAGTGGGCAGCGTTGGGCTAGTTTAGCAGCGACCGCCCACTAAGCGCTTAACCGTTTGCAATGCGTCCATCTGGTAAAAATATGCGGCTATAAATCGGACGAATCCAAGCATCTCCATTTTGGGCTAGCCCTAACGCGCGAAAGCGGTGCTTGGTGAGCTCGGCGTGGATCAGCGCTTCGCTGTTATTGGTACGCAGTTCAAGTCGAACGGTGGGGCCGACAACCGAGACCAGCTCGATTTTGGCATGCAAAGCATCAGCATGCTCACGCCCAGCAAACACTTCGATTTCATGGGGTCGCACGTAGGCCTGGCCTAGCTCATTTTTATAGCCTGCAAATTCCGGTGCCGGCAGCTGCACATCGCCAATGCGTGCAACGCCATCATGAACTCGTGCATGGAACAGGTTCACGTTACCTAAAAACTGATAAACGAAAGGATTGGCAGGATGGTCATAGACCTCCTCCGGCGAGCCATCTTGCTCCACGCGGCCTTTATTCATGACGACGACGCGGTCAGAGACTTCCAACGCCTCTTCCTGGTCGTGAGTGACGAAAACGCTGGTGACGTGGATATCATCATGCAGCCTGAGTAGCCAGCGGCGAAGCTCTGCGCGTACTTTGGCATCCAGTGCGCCGAAAGGCTCATCCAGCAGCAGCACTTTAGGCTCGACCGCCAGCGCGCGAGCTAATGCAATGCGCTGGCGCTGGCCACCGGAAAGCTGGTGCGGGTAGCGATGTGCGGTCCAGTCCAGCTGTACTAGCTCTAGTAGCCGCATGACCTTTTGCTTAATCTCGACGTTACTGGGGCGTGTTTTGCGTGGTCGAACGGTGAGTCCGTAAGCCACGTTTTGAAACACGGTCATATGTTTGAACAGCGCATAGTGCTGAAATACAAAGCCAACGCCGCGTTCGCTGACGTGTAGGTCAGTGGTGTCTTCGCCATGAAAGCGGATGCACCCGGTATCGGGTTGCTCAAGGCCGGCAATGATCCGCAGCAGAGTGGTTTTGCCCGAACCAGAAGGGCCAAGTAGAGCCGTCAGCTCGCCATCACGGAAAGTGAGGCTGACATTATCTACCGCCACAAAGTCGCGAAAGTGTTTGTTAACGTGATCAATTTCGATGCTCATGAAGGCTCTCTCTTATCTCTGTGAAGAGCTAAAGGGGGGGGCATGCGGCGGCAATGCGCTGACGGCGCTCTTCGTTCCACTCAACGGCGCTTTTGATCGCGATGGTGACCAGCGCTAGGCCTGTCAATAGCGACGAGACGGCAAAGGCGGCGGTGAACATGTATTCGTTGTAAAGCACTTCGATATGCAGCGGCATGGTGTTGGTTTCACCGCGAATGCGGCCAGACACCACGGCTACCGCGCCAAATTCGCCCATTGCGCGGGCATTACACAGAATGACGCCGTAAATCAGCCCCCATTTGATATTGGGCAGCGTGACGTACCAGAACGTTTTCCAGCCGTTGGCGCCCAGCGTTAAAGAAGCCTCTTCTTCCTCTTTACCCTGCTGCTGCATAAGTGGGATAAGTTCGCGTGCAACAAACGGCAGAGTGCCAAAAGCGATCACGATGACGATGCCAGGAACGGCGAAAATAATCCGCATATCGTGAGCCGAGAGCCAAGGCCCAAGCCAACCCTGTGAGCCGAACAAAATGACGAAGATTAAGCCCACCACCACGGGTGATATCGCAAAGGGCATGTCGATGAGCGAAATTAAAATCGACTTGCCGCGAAACTCAAACTTGGCGATAGACCAAGCGGCCGCCACGCCGAACAACGTATTGAGCGGTACAACAATGGCCACGATGAGAAACGTTAAGCGAATCGCCGATAGCGCATCAGGGTCGCTTACCGCGTCGTACCAGACGCCAATACCTTGTTCAAAGGCACCGTAAAGCACGACCGTTAACGGTAGCACTAAAAAAAGACCCAGGAAGATTAAGGCGATGGTGATGAGGATGATTCGCAGCCAAGCGGGCTCTTCGGTGGCGCGTCGCCAGCGTTTAGCAATAGTGTCATGGGTCTCAATGACCGTTGATGACGTTGTCACGGCGTACTCCTGTTATCCATGGCGCCGACTGGCCCACCACTGCAGGCCGTTAATGACCAGCAGCATTAAAAATGCAGCGACAAGCATGACCGTGCCAATAGCGGCTGCGCCGTGGTAGTCGTATTGTTCAGCTTTGGCGACGATCAATAGCGGGGTAATTTCAGTTCGAAACGGCAGATTGCCAGAGATAAAGACCACCGAGCCGTACTCGCCCAGCGCCCGTGCGAAGGCTAGCGCGTAGCCGGTGAGCAGGGCGGGAAATAGCGCAGGAAAAATAACCCGGCGTATCGTGGTGAAACGATCAGCACCCAGGCTTGCTGAGGCTTCTTCCAGCTCGGCTTCTAAGTCTTCCAACACCGGTTGTACGGTACGCACCACAAACGGTAAGCCGATATAGGTAAGGGAAATCACCACGCCCAGCTGTGTGTAGGCGATGCGAATGCCAAACACATCCAAGTATTGTCCCACCCAGCCGGTGCTCGCGTAGAGCGTTACTAGGGCGATACCGGCTACCGCCGTTGGCAGGGCAAACGGTAGGTCAACCAGCGCATCGACCAAACGCTTACCCGGAAACCGGTAACGCACCAATACCCAGGCAACCAATGCCCCAAACACCAAGTTGATCGTTGCGGCAATTAAGGAGCCGCCAAAAGACAGCTTGTAGGAGGCGACGACCTGACGCTGAGTGACCGCACTCCAAAACGTGTCCCAGCTCATGGTGGTGGTATAGAGCAAAAAGGCGCCCACCGGAATCAGAAACACCAATCCCATATATAGCAGGGTGAACCCCATGGTGAGGCCAAACCCTGGGATGACGCGACGTTTGGCAAGGGTGATCGACATAGTGGCTTCTCATTAAAATGCCGGGAGGCGATAGCCCCCTGGCTGGCTGGTCACACGCGATTTACTGGGAGTTGATCGCTTCGAGAATGTCGTCAAATACACCGCCATCATTGAAGAAGCGCTGTTGGGCTTCTTGCCAACCGCCGAAGACCTCATCGATGGTAAAAAGGTCGAGTGCTGGAAACTCATCACTATACTCAGCCAAGATTTGCTGATTGCTTGGCCGGTAGTAGTGTTTAGCTGCTAAGTGCTGGGCTTCATCGGTATAGAGATGTTCTAAATAGGCTTCTGCTACTTCGCGGGTGCCCTTACGGTCAACGTTGGCATCCAGCACGGTTACGGGTGGCTCAGCTAGAATGCTCTGCGACGGCACAATGATTGCGTACTCACCCTGTCCTAGCTGCTCCACTGACAAGAACGCTTCGTTTTCCCAGGCGATAAACACATCGCCAATGCGGCGCTGAACAAAGGTGTTGGTCGCGCCGCGGGCACCTGAGTCGAGCACCGGCACGTTTTCATATACCTGGCGCACGAAATCATAGGTCTGCTGTTCATCACCATCGAACTGCTCTAGGCCGTAGCCCCACAGCGCCAGGAAGTTCCAGCGGGCGCCACCAGACGTTTTCGGATTTGGCGTAATGACGTCAATGCCTTCTTGAGCGAGGTCATCCCAGTCCTGAATGTTTTTAGGGTTACCTTCTCTCACTAGAAGAACGATGGTGGAGGTGTAAGGAGAGCTGTTATTAGGAAGGCGCGACTGCCAGTCTTGTGGAATCAAGTCAGCACGTTCATGAATGGCGTCAATATCGTATGCAAGAGCGAGTGTCGCGACGTCAGCGTCAATACCGTCGATGATGGCGCGGCCCTGCGAGCCTGAGCCACCATGAGACTGGCGAACGGTCACAGATTGGCCGTGTTCGGCTTGCCAAAACTTGTCAAACAGTTCGTTGTATTCGCGATAGAACTCACGGGTGGGGTCATAAGAGACATTGAGAAGCTCTGCACTTTCGCTTTGAGCCTGGGCGGTGGTGCTAAAGGTAACCGCTCCCGTCAGCACCGCGCCGGCCAGCAGAAAGGCGCCCGTGAGTTTGGAGAGTTGCCAAATACTGGAAGAAGAGCTAGTTGATGAAGAGATAGTTAGCATAGTTCGGCTGCTCCAGAGTTGTATCTTGAACGATCGTTTATTGATGTGATGGGAGCAGCCTAACGGGGTTCTATATGCTAATTAACGAATAAAAAATGGATTGCTTATGTTTTTTTGTGATTAAGCGATGGGTTAATCCTGACGACCCGCTAGCACTTTCTGGACGGTCTCTTCGTCTAGATTTTCACGGCAAAGCTTCAAAAACTGATAGGCATAGCCGCGTAAAAAGTGGCCGCGCCTCAGCGCAAGATAGGTGGTGTTGCGCGGAAATAAGCTGCTGGCATCCAGTAGTTTTAAGCCCTGGTCGCGCTGCTCGTGATAGGCCATTGATGCGATCAAGCCAACGCCCATGCCTAGCTCAACGTAAGTTTTGATGACATCCGCATCAAGCGCGGTTAGCACAATGTCAGGGTAGACATCGGCTGCCGAAAACGCGGTATCGATTCGCTTTCGACCCGTATATCCTTCGTGGTACGTCACAATAGGATGCTCGGTAATGCGTTCAAGCGTCAGTGGTAATCCGTCATTAAGCGGGTGTTCTTGAGGCACTACTACGCCGTGATACCAATGGTAGAAGGGGAAGCAGGCAAATAGCTGCCCCTCCTCGTTAAGCGCTTCCGTGGCAATGCCGATATCGACCTTGCCCGCTTTTAATAACGAGACAATTTCCTCCGGGCTGCACTGATGCAGCTCCAAATGCACGTTGGGAAAGATTTTTTTAAAACGGGCAATAATTGGTGGCAGGGCGTAACGGGCCTGGGTATGCGTCGTTGCAATGGCCAGGCTACCTTGATCCTCATGGGTAAGCTGATGCGCCGAGCGTTTGAGGTTTTCGACATCCAACAAAATACGCTCAATACAATCAATTAGCGTACTGCCCGCCACGGTCAGCCCTAGAATACGCTTGCCGCGCCGTTCGAATAGCTCAACGCCCAGCTCTTGTTCTAAATCACGGATATGCTTACTGGCCCCAGACTGTGACGTGAACAGCGCGTTGGAGGCTTCTGTCAGATTAAAGTGCTGACGCACGGTCTCGCGTACGATGCGTAGCTGCTGAATGTTCATAGCGAGCGGTGTCCAATGCTTTGAAGAGATTTTGCTTTGAAGAGATTTTATATTCTCAAAAAGAATATAAAATATTCTTATTATGCAATAAATTGTATTTTGTGATAACTATATCGCATTTGCATCGTAAGGCAGTGCTGTAAAATGACGAGCCAGGAAAATTCGTAAAACAGGCTGGAGATAGCTATGCAAAAGCAATCGTTAACCATGCTCGGGTTCGTCATGTTGGCAGGTGTTGTCACCATGCCGTTGGCACATGCCACGGACATGCTGTGTGAGGACAAAACAGCAGACGTTCAAGAACAGCTTGAATACGCCCGTGAACATGATAATCAACATCGTATTGACGGCTTGCAGCGTGCGTTAGACGCTATCGAAGCCCAGTGCACCAACGCAGGCGTGCTAGACGATGCTGCAAAGGACGTGCGTGACAGTCAGGAGGAGCTTCAAGAGCGTCAGGCTGATCTTGAAGAGGCTCTCAGTGAAGGCGATGCCGGCGATATTGAAACAAGGCGTGCCAAGCTAGAAGACGCAATCCGCGAGCTAGAGGCCGATACCGACGCTTTAAATACGCTTCAGAATCGGCTGGCCGAGTAGCTCTGCTTAGGGTTTAGATCTTGCGTAGAGCCACCGTACATCGATCCCGAATGAATAAACTAACGAAACTAGTGCGCTGAGCGCTAGTAGATTAGCCATTAGCGGCGAGCTGAGCGGCGTCAGCGCTAGGAGTAGCGCCGCCACTTGCCATACGCATACTGCTTTGCGGCGAAAGCTGGCAAACAGAGGGGCGGTTAGCCACTTGAATCGCCAGCCCGCCATCACAAACAGATAGCGCATGCCGCCAATGAGCAATACCCAGGCGCCCAGCGATTCAAACTCCCACAGCCCGACGCATAGCAGCATGATCAACAGGGCGTCTAGCTCCATATCAAAGCGCGCGCCAAAGGTTGAATGGCTGTTCGTGTATCGCGCGACCCAACCGTCCACGCCGTCAAGCAGCAGCGCTATTACCGCAATCAACAGCCACTGCCAAATAGCGTCTTTAAAAGCGCCTGCGAGCGAGCCTGCCGCCACTATTGCCACCAGCACTGCGCGTATCAGCGTGACACGATTTGCCCATCCCAGTGCCCCGTGGGGCCAGAAAATTAGAATCAGTATAGAAATGAACGCGTAGAAACCACCGGCCACCCACCAGTTGCTTGAGCCCAGCATAAGTAACGGCAAAGCATTGCCAATGATGATTAATATCAGACTGCCTAAAAGCAGTTCAAAAGCGGTATAAAGCGACTTGTGCGGAGTGCAGGAAGACGCGTTTGAGAAAAGCGGCATGTTGGCTCACGAAGCGGCGTCGCTATCCGCGGTTAAAGTAAGTGATGCAATTATTTTTATATGTACCATTTTTGTAGAAGAAGGTAGGGTTGTCCATAGAGCAACTTAACGCTGAAGGCAGCGATAGTATCAAGTGTTTAAAATTGTTAATCGAATATTTTCTTTCCTAGCACTACGCTGAATTAGGTGGGCCATTGAAAACTATTTTGAAGGTGGCCATACGCTATGTGACAACGCTAGCGGGCTTATCGTGCAAGACCTAGTTCGTTCGTAAACCTAGTTCGTTCGTAGACCTAGCTAATTCGCAGCCTAGCGATAAAACATAGCATTCAATGGAATGAGCATGGGCTCGGGTTGTTTGAGCTCGCAACGAAAAGGAATGGCTATGCTGGCGCCTGACTATGCCACTGCCTTTTGGGTGACCAACCCCCAGCAAGGCGAGATGCGGCGTGAAATACTCAAGCCCCCAGGGCAAGGTGAAGTGCATGTACACACCTTGTACAGCGGGGTTAGTCGGGGTACCGAATCGTTGGTATTCAATGGCCGCGTACCGGCGAGCGAGTTTGCTCGCATGCAGGCTCCTTTTCAAAAAGGAGAGTTTCCTGGACCGGTTAAATACGGCTACTGCAGCGTTGGGCGTGTCGAACATGGCCCTGATGAGCTGCTGAATAAATCCGTTTTTTGTCTGTTTCCCCATCAAGATCACTATGTGGTGCCTGCCTCGGCGGTCGTTGCCATTCCTGCTAATGTGCCTGCTCAACGTGCGGTGCTGACTGCCAACATGGAAACGGCGATTAACGGTGTGTGGGACGCAGAGCCTATGCTGGGTGAGCAGGTGTGCGTCATCGGCGCGGGGGTAGTAGGCGCTTTAGTGGCGTATTTGTGCATCCAAATTCCCGGGGTGAACGTACACCTAATTGATATTAACCCTGAGCGGGAGGCCGTTGCCGCCCACCTAGGGGTGGCGTTTAGTACTCCCGACCAGGCCCCTCATAACCAAGACTGCGTTATTCACGCCAGCGGGCATCCTGACGGGCTGCGTCAGGGGCTTAGCCTATTGGGTAACGAGGGACGGCTCATTGAGATGAGCTGGTTCGGCGAAAATGACGTGATATTGCCTCTAGGCGGCGCCTTTCATTCCCAGCGCTTGACGCTTCGCGCCAGCCAGGTCGGCCAACTGCCCACGAAACTGCTTTCCCGCTGGGACTATCGCCGCCGCTTAACGTTAGCGCTAAGTTTGTTGGCCGATGAGCGGCTGGACATTTTAGTGAGTGGTGAAAGCGACTTTCACGATTTTCCCGCGCTTGCACCGGATCTATTGGGCCCAGGAAGCACCGCGCTGTGCCATCGTTTACGTTATTCGTAACTATTTTCTGATGACAAGGAGTCTCTATGTACCGCTTATGCGTCCGTGACCATTTTATGATTGCGCATAGCTTTAAAGGCGAGATTTTTGGCCCTGCCCAACGTACGCATGGCGCGACCTATGTCGTAGATGTGGTTTTTCAGCGCCCTGAGCTGGATGAAGATGGCCTAGTGATCGATATCGGCCTGGCGAGTAAAACGGTGAAGGAAGTTCTTGCGGGTTACAACTTTCGCAATTTGGACGAAGCAGCCGAGTTCTCAGGCAAAAATACCACCACAGAATTTATGGCCAAGGCGATTTTTGACAAACTCGCCGGCGCGATTGGCGAGGGTAAAATGGGCCAAACGGCCCGTGGTATTACGCATATGGAAATCAAGCTCCACGAGTCTCATGTGGCCTGGGCAAGCTTCGAAGGCGCGCTATGAGCCAGCATTTCACGTTAATCGTTGCTGGCGACCCTGCTCAACGCACCGGTGGCTATCTTTACGATGCGCACATCGTCGCAGCCTTGCGTGAGCAGGGCTGGGAGATCAACGTGACCGGCCTTTCTGGTGCGTTTCCTGATCCCGATAACGAAGCAACACAGCAGCTCACCCAAGCCCTTGAGTCGTTGCCACAAGGGGCGTCGGTGGTGATTGATGGGCTGGCCATGGGAGCATTGCCAGAGGTGATTGCCCTGCACGGACAGCGCTTGGATATTACCTCGCTGCTGCATCATCCGTTAGGTGATGAGCTGGGCCTGAGCGCAGCGGACCAGCAGCGCTTTCATCGTAGTGAGCTTGCGGCTCTTGCAGGCGTGGCGCGCATCATCGTCACTAGCCATTTTACCGCTCGGCGTGTGCTGGAACTGGCAACGAACTACGCCATGCCGCTGAATGCCGATATTTCAGTCATTGAGCCAGGTGTCGCTCAAGCGCCGGTAAGCCCCGCCGACGAGCCAGGCGAGCCGCTGAGGCTGCTGTGTGTGGCGACGTTAACGCCCCGCAAAGGGCAGGACATTTTAGTTCAGGCGTTAGCAGGCGTAGTGGGGGATAACTGGCAGTGCGACTGCTATGGCGGTGCGCGTGATGCTGCGTTTACCCAGCGCGTTCAGCAGCTTATCGAACAACATCAGCTTGCCGGTCAAGTTATCTTGCACGGTGAGTGCGATGATAAAACCCTTGTAGCAGCATATCAACGTGCCCACGCCCTTGTGTTGCCGTCTTGGTATGAAGGGTACGGCATGGTGATTACTGAGGCGCTGGCCCACGGTCTGCCTGTGATTACCACTACCGGCGGTGCGCTGTGCGATACGCTGCCGCCGGGGGCGGGTTTGAGCGTTCCGCCGGGTGATAGCGAGGCGCTACAAGATGCCCTTAGTCGGTTTTGCGGTGACCCCGATTTACGCCATCAGCTGCGTCAAGGCGCGGCGCAAGCACGCCATTGCCTTAATGACTGGCAGGCGGCAGGCGCTGACTTTGCTGCTGCGTTAACCACGCCGAGGGCTCAGCTTGGCTTTAGTGCCGGCAGCCAGTTTTCAGCAGACTGGTTGACGCTGCGCGAAGAGGCTGACATTGACTCGCGCAGCCAATCGCTGGCCATGCAGGCGTCTGAGTGGCTGAGTGCGCGTGCAGCATCACCCCGAATAGCGGATCTTGGCTGCGGCCGAGGTAGCAATATGCGCTTTCTTGCCCCGCATCTGGGCAGCTACCAGCGCTGGAAATTAATCGATCATGACGCTGGGCTGTTGGAGCAGGCCCAGCAGCGAGTGGTTGAATTTAGCGATTGCCAGGGGCTGCCCGTAGCGGTTGAAACACACTGCGTATCGCTTGAGCCGCTGAGCGATGTGCCGCTGAACGACTCACACCTCGTGACCGCGTCAGCGCTGCTTGATTTGGTTTCACAGCAGTGGATTGAGGAACTGGTTGCTCGCTGTGCTCATCAGCATCAGGCCCTATTGATTGCTTTAAGCGTGACCGGCGAGTGGCACTTTACGGATGCCCACGGGGCCCCGTTATTAGACGATGAAGATCACTGGATGCTGGCGGTGTTTATGGCTCACCAACAGCGTGATAAAGGGCTAGGTGCTGCGCTGGGTGGCCAGGCTTATGACGCGTTAGTTGCCGCCTTAGAAAAGGCGCAGTACCGCATTGAGCAAGCTGAAACGCCTTGGCATCTAAGCGCTGGCAATCGCGAGCAGCTGCCGTTGATGTCAGCGCTGCTGGAAGGCTGGGCGCTGGCTATAACAGAACAGGTACCTGAATCATCGGCACGTATTGCGGCCTGGTTGCAGCATCGTCAGCAGGCAGTTGCTGGCGGTGAATTAGGTATCTGGGTGGGGCATCGGGATGTGTTCGCCATGCCCCAGGAAGAGGCGTAAACCAATGGCCCAGGCGCCGAGAGCCCGCACGCGACTACACGTGATGCTAGGCAGCCCATGGCTTCACCGTGGCGTTATAAGCGCCGCCCTGCTGGGGGCCGTCGCACTGTGGGTTGATCCTAGAGCGATTGTTGATGAGGTGCAGCGTTTCTCTATCGGCTGGGTAGTTCTTGCCTTGGTTATCAGTACACTACAGATCATGCTCAGCGCTTGGCGTTGGCAGTTCACAGCCGGGCTAATTAACGTACCGCTGAGATTTGGCTATGCGCTGCGCGAGTATTATCTCGCGCTGTTAGTCAATCAGCTGTTGCCGGGAGGAGTGCTGGGCGATGCAGGCCGCGCTCACCGTCATGCCCGCCAAGCGCAGTCCCGGGGTCAGGCCTGGCGAGCGGTGATTATTGAACGTGCGTCGGGCCAGCTAGCGTTAGTGCTATTAACGCTAACGACGCTGCTGTTTTCGCCGCTTTGGCATGCCGCCCTGGGCATGCCCGTGATCAAGGTGGTTGGCCTTAGCATAGTGATAGGGCTAGCGTTAGCGATCGTCGGGGGGCTGCTGCTGCGCCATCGCCTTAACGCCTGGTCTCGGCGGCTACCAGACTGGAGCCAAGCCTTATCACGCGATATTAAGCGTGGCTTATTGCAACGCGGCGTGTGGTCTCGGCAACTGCTCTCGTCGCTGATGATTGTCTTGAGCTATGGCTTAGTGATGGTCTGCGCAGCCCGTGCGATTGGCGTTGAGCTACCCGTACTGCAGCTGCTCGCGCTCACGCCGGTATTGCTCTTAATGATGGTGATCCCTTTTTCGGTCGCGGGCTGGGGGCTGCGTGAAGGTGCCGCGGCCGGTGTTTGGGCGCTGGTAGGGTTGCCGGCAGCCCAGGGCGTGGCGGTATCGCTGGCTTACGGTGTGTTAGCGCTGCTGGCCAGCTTGCCGGGTATCTGGGTTGCGCTGAGCCGCCGTGAAAAGGTGTCGCCCTCAGGGAGCAGCCTTCCGAAGCAGCATATCGAACAAGGTGTCCTCACCGCAGCGGAAGGTTCGCGTGGGCGGACGCAGCGCTTTATCAAGCGTGTCGATGGGCGTCATTTTCAGTCCCGGCCTGCCGGAGCCAATCAGCAGCGGGGCGATGAGCAGATGCAAGCGGTCAACGGCATGCGCTTCGATGAACTGAGAAACTGTAATGCCGCCACCTTCCACCAGCACGCGATGCAAGCCTCTCTCGGCCAGCAGTGCAATGACATCTTGAGGGTTGAACTGGCTGCTAGCGTTCAGCGGCAGCGCGCAGCGCTCAACGTGGGAATGAGGCGTCGTCGCCGGCACTTCCGGCCCCACAATATGCAGCGTCGGTGCGGTATCGGTTTGCATCATGGCAAGGCTGCTGAGTACCCGCCCGCGAGGGTCCAGCACAACGCGGGCAGGGTGCTCGCCGCTAACGTAGCGCACCGTCAGCTGCGGGTTGTCGGCACAGGCAGTGCCCGCGCCGATTACCACTGCGTCGACCATGGCGCGCAGCCGATGCAGATGCACCAAGCTTTCGTGGCCGTTGATGTAGTGCGAATGACCGCTTTCCGTTGCGATGCGGCCATCAAGGCTTTGGCCCAACTGAGCGACAACCCATTGAGGCTGGCTGGCCAGCGGTGCCAGGCAGTCCAGCAACTCGCGGGCTTGCGCGCTAACGGCCAGAGACGTTCTCCACTCGCCGTTAGGCGTGAGCTCAATCATCACCGAGCAGGCGCGACGGTGGCGCAGCGCCAGCAGCCACTCCCAGGCATCAGCCGCCTCAATACGGCCATCTTGATGGATGGTTGGCGAGGTAACGCCCTTGTTGACGTTGGGGCCGGGCATGACGCCTCCGTATTAAAAAGTCCGCTTAATCATGCGGGCGCTGCTTGGTTAAGAGCAAGCACTTCGAGTCAGCACTTCGCAGCAAGTAGCGCACAGCGCAAGCTATAACAACTCCCACGCCAGGAGGCCAATATGTATCAGGTTGAACGCGCTATTTTCGATATCCGCCGTGGTTTGCCCGTGGTGATTAATGCCGACAACCAGCGTTTATTGGTGCAGGCGCTGGAAGGCAGCGAGTCGGTAGACGCCCTTGCGAAGCTGGCCGGTAGCCCGCCTTCACTAGTGCTTACTCGCCACCGCTTAGCGGCTATCGGTGTGACGATCACTGCTGAGGCGGCAAGCTTACCGCTAGCGGCGGATATTGGCGCTGGCGAACTGCATCGTTTAGCCACCTCAGAAGATCAGCCGCCAGCGGGCAGCGAGCGATTAAAGGGCTTAAAGCCAGCGGTGCTAGCGGAAGTAGGCGCAGTAACGCTCATGCGTCGCGCCCTGCTAATACCCGCGGCACTCTGCGCGTTTGTGAGTGAGAATGTCGCCGCGGATATTGAGCAGCAGCTTGCCGAAGGGCAGCTGTTAGCCGTTAATGCCGAGGATGCTCAGCAGTGCTTGGCCGGTGTGCCGGGCATGCTTAAGCGGGTGAGCGAAGCGCATATTCCGCTGGAAGAAGCGGCCGACAGCCGCTTCGTGCTCTTTCGTGAGCCGGACGGCCTGCGCGAGCATGTGGCCGTAGTCATTGGCAAGTCGGAAGAGTGGGAAGCTGCGGTGCCGCTGCGTATGCATTCGGCCTGCTTAACGGGAGACCTCTTCGCCAGCCTGCGCTGTGACTGCGGCGAACAGCTGCGCAATGCTGTAAAGGATATTCAGGCCATGGGGGGCGGTGTGCTGCTCTATTTGGCCCAAGAAGGGCGTGGCATTGGTTTGGCTAACAAGCTGCGTGCCTATACGTTGCAAGACGGCGGGCTGGATACGGTAGATGCTGACCAAGTGCTGGGGTTCGGCGATGATGAGCGCCAGTATAGCGTCGCGGTGGACATGCTTAGCGCCCTTAAAATCGATCAGGTACAACTGCTGACCAATAATCCGCTGAAAATGGATGCCTTGCACCAAGGCGGCATCGAAGTGGTGTCGCGCCAAGCGCTCTACGGCAGCGTTACCGACCACAATCAGCGCTACCTAAACGCTAAGGCAACCCGTGGCGGGCATCTCTTGGACGACGTATTAAGCAGCCAGCGCTAACCGCAACCGTCGCTAATCAGAGCGTTAGTTTTGCCCTGCTAGCGGCGGCAGTCGGGCAGTTTCTGCTACTACCATGGCAAGCTGGCTTGCGTAGTGGCGTACTAACTGCTCGCCTAATTCAGCACTAGCGTGAGAGGCATCACCTGCCACGCCCTGAGTGCTTAAATCTTCTGCTAGCCATGCAAACGCCGCGGCGCCCTCTGCACTGACTAATGCGTTGCCCTGTGGTGCCGTGGTAGGGGCAGCTTGATAGTGATCAAGCTGCACAAGCGTTGGTGCTAAGTGCCGCATCATCGCGGTTTCCAGCAGCCCGCCGTGTAATCCATAGCGTAGTTCTTCAGCATCCATGCCGCCTTCAAGAGGAGGTAGCCGCGTATAGGTCGCTTTTACCACACGCATGGCATACCGACGCCGCAGCGTTAGCCCTGCGATGTCCATCACCGCTTTGTTACCGCCATGGCTGTTTAGCAGTACCAGGCGGCGAATGCCCGTCTGGGCTAGGCTATCGCCATAGGCCTCCAGAGTGGCAATAGCAAGCGGCGCGGGCAAGCTCAGCGTGCCGGGAAAGCTTGCGTGTTCATCGCTGGCGCCCACGGAAATGGGCGGTAGGCAAATGACATTAAGCGATTCATCCAGCTGTTCCAACATGGCCGCCTGAAGGCCCAAACCAATCGTGAGATCAGTGGCTAAAGGCAGGTGAGTGCCATGCTGCTCTATGGCGCCGAGTACCAGTACCGCCACCGGGTCGCGCTGAGCGATATCGGCGAGTTGTGAAGAGGTAAGTGCTTGCCAGTGGTAAATCATAGCGTGAACGACCTATAGCGGATGATGAGCCAGATAAGGGATAGCGTTGTGTTGCTTGGGTCAGGCATCCGGATACCACACGTAATTCCAGGTTTCGCTAACCGGTTCGCCATTTAAGGTCAGTCTGAGGCTAACATCGCTAAGCTGATCGCTGGCGGGGAGTCTGAAACTAGC
This sequence comes from Halomonas sp., assembly GCF_052095695.1. Taxonomy (GTDB): domain Bacteria; phylum Pseudomonadota; class Gammaproteobacteria; order Pseudomonadales; family Halomonadaceae; genus Vreelandella. Next base: position 52,111 of record NZ_JBQDLQ010000001.1, on the reverse strand, counting down.
GCGCCAGCCCTTACTAGGTAGGGCGGTGACTTGAGGCAACAGCACCTCACCGTCTTGGATACTGATATCTAGCTCAACCGGTTGGTTGGCCGTTAGCTCATCTAGCGTGCCACCCTGAAAGTCGACAATAAATTGGCGCTGCCCTGATGAGGCTGAATCTTCCTGCTCGATAATGCCGACACGGCCATGGCGGGTGCGAATGACTTGCCCAAGCATTGCGTCTTCAGGCTGAGCATTGAGGGTGTAGGTACGGTAGTGAAGGCGGCGAGACTCACCGGCCTTCAGCGCGTCATCGGCGACCCAGAAGGCAACAATATTGTCGTGGGTTTCATCGGCGGTGGGGATCTCAACCAGCTCAACGTGGCCAGGGCCCCAGTCGTTTAAGGGGTCCACCCACTGGCTGGGACGACGATGATACTGGGCTTCCGTATCTAAGTAGCGGTTAAAGTCGCGCTCGCGCTGCATGAGGCCAAACCCCTGTGGCGATGCGTCAATAAACACCGAGGTGTGAAGATCATCAGGGTTGTTCAGCGGGCGCCAGATCCACTCATCGCTACCGGTATGCATCAGTAGCCCATCCGAGTCATGTACCTGCGGGCGAAAATCGTCCGGGCGCTCGCGGCTCGCTTCGCCGTAAGTAAACATGCTGGTGAGTGGGGCAACGCCTAGCTTGGCGATATCGTCTCGCGCAAACAGCTCGGCTTCTACTTCCACCTGCGTATCGTCACCGGGCCAGATAATAAAGCGATAGGCGCCGCTGACAGAAGGGCTATCCAACAGTGCCAATAGCTCAAGGTGATCGGCATCAGCGGCGGGCTTATAAAACCAAAATTCGCGGAACGCTGGAAACTCTTCACCGCCGGGGGAGGCCGTATCGATCGCCAGCCCACGCGTCGAAAGTCCATACACTTGGTCACGTCCTACGATGCGAAAATAGCTCGCGCCAAGGAAAACCGCTACTTCGTCTGCGTATTCTTCGTTATTGAGTGGATAATGCAGGCGGAATCCCGCATGACCGCTACCCGATAAATCCTGTTCCTTCAGTGCTTCAGCATTTCCTTCGTAGTTGTAATTCTCGGATGAAAACGGCAGCGAGACGACGCTGTCGTTCTCAATCTCAATACCATCGTTCTCAATAACATCGTTCTCAATAACATTGAGCGTAATGGGGGTTTGGAAAAGGAAACCGCTGTGAAATAGCTGTAAGTTAAACGGGCTTTCTTCTTTCCAGTAAGCATGCGCTGGATCAAAGCGAATTTGCCGATAGGTATCGTAACTAATATCACGCAGCGCATCAGGCAGCGTCTCTTCGGGGGCTTGATAAGTATTTTCAGCAAGCTTCTGCGCACGTTCAATCACTGCGTTAAAGTGCCGATCAACGTCGGCAAACGCAGTCGATGCGGTCGTACAGCCGAGTAGTACTATCAAGTTACCAGCACCCCATTTAACAGTCTTTCCTCTACCAACCGGCTCTCTACCAACACTGCGAACACTCATGGGCGAAATCCTTTCGACATAACATGATGATGTTGTTTTTCAGCGGCCTTATGCCTGTATATTACCTTTCAATAAGATAAGGCACCGATAATTCTTATCCTAAGGATCTTAAGCTAAAGCAGGCACACACGAGAATGCGATGCCCCGATTATTATCAACGGTACTGCTGCTCAATCTACTGCTCATCGCGCCACTGTGGTGGCGTTTTAGTGATATCAGCTCACATCTGATTGCCTGGGAAGCGTTGATCATCGCGCCTTTAATGCTGGTGCTTCCTCGCGGCAAGGCTCGCCTCATCGTGGCAGTGGGGCTGGTGAGCTGGGTGGTATTGGCAACCGCTACTAACCTGGGAACTGCCGCGACGCATATGGCTTTTGCCCGGCCACTCAACCTCTATCTCGATTTGCCTTTAATGAGTGCGGTTTATAACTTGCTGGAAGGTAATCTCGGGCAATTTTTGGCCGTGTGCACAATGCTGACCGGTGCCGGCTTACTGTTGGGTATTGTCGCGGGCTTGGCATGGTTGCTACTGCCACCAGCGTCTTACGTTACTAAGCGCATGCCCCAGGCGGTTGCATTAGCGCTGCTGGTGATGGCGACCAGCGGTGCCGCGCTTGAGCTTAACGGTATGCGATTAGTGGATAGCGCCCGCCTGCCTTTGGTCAACATCACGCGTTTTCAATGGCAGCAAGTAATCGATACCCATGCTGCTCGCGGTGAATTTATCGCGCAGTTGGAAGATGCGCCTATGCAGGCCCAGGCCCTGCCAGGGCTTGAGGGACATAATGTGCTGCTGACTTTCATTGAGTCATACGGCATCTCGGCGCTAGATGATCCCCGCTATGCCGGCGTGTTGCTGCTCACTCTTGCCGAGATGCAGCAGCGCTTAGAAGAGCGAGATCTTCACGTCGTGTCAGGTATGTTAGAAGCCCCGATTCGCGGAGGGCAGTCGTGGCTGGCGCACGCGACCACGCTCAGCGGCCGGTGGATCGACAACCAGCTATGGTATCGGCTGATGTTAGGCAGCGGCCATTCCACGCTGATTGATGATTTTCGTGCCACCGGGCAGCGTACGCTCGCCGTTATGCCCGCTATTACCATGGCGTGGCCGGAAGGCAAGATTTACGGTTTCGATGAAATAGTCGCTGCTAAAGATATCGCCTACGCCGGCCCTGCCCTTAACTGGGTGACGATGCCCGATCAGTTCACCCTCGATTACACTCAGAAACACCTGTTAGGCGACTCGCCGGTGTTTGCTCAGCAGGCGTTAATTTCTAGCCATGCGCCCTGGACACCGATACTGCCGATCATTGAAGACTGGTCGTTAATCGAGGATGGCCGCATTTTTGCACCGTGGGAAAATGCCGGTGACCCGCCAGAAGTGCTGTGGCAAGACATTGAACGTATTCGCGATCACTATGCCTGGTCGGTGGACTACGCTGTAAAAGTCACCGGACGCTGGGCGGAGCGGGTGGTGGGCGACAACACGCTGATGATCGTTCTTGGTGATCATCAGGCCGCACCGTTAATTACCGGTGATAATGCTAGCGCGGCGGTGCCGGTGCATATCATCAGTGCAGATCCCGCGCTTCTGACGCCGTTTATCGCCCGCGGATTTGTGCCCGGCACGCTGCCTGTGCTCGAACAGGCTGAGAATGCGCCTAGAATGAGCGAGCTGCGTCACTGGTTACAGGCCGATTTCGGTGAGCCTATTCGCTAAAAACGCGCGCTCTGATGCAAGGACGACCACAAGGACGGAACCATGATTCAGCCGGTAATTTTAAGCGGCGGTAGCGGTACTCGGCTTTGGCCGCTATCAAGAGAGCAAATGCCTAAACAGTTTTTGCGCTTAACGTCGCCGCAGAGCTTGTTGCAGCAGACGCTGAGGCGCTTAGTCGGGCTGACCGATAAAGCCCCGATGTTGATGGGGCATCAGAGCCATCGGTTCTTAATGGCCGAACAACTGCGCGAAATGGATCAAACGGCCACACTGGTGCTTGAGCCCGAAGGGCGTAATACCGCACCCGCGATTGCCTGTGCAGCATTGCTGGCGCGGCAAGCCGGCGATGATCCGCTACTCCTGGTGCTGCCGGCGGATCATGAGATAGGCGATGTTAGCGCGTTTCAGCACAGCGTTATGCTGGCCACGCCACTCGCCGAAGCAGGTTACCTGGTGACATTTGGCGTCGTGCCGACCCAACCTGAAACCGGCTATGGCTACATTGCCTGCGGTGAGCCTTTAGAGGGCGGGCATAATCTTGCCGCGTTTATCGAAAAGCCGGGCGCCGAGCGCGCCGCTGAGCTGGTAGCAAGCGGCGACTACCTGTGGAACAGCGGCATGTTTTTGCTACGTGCTTCCAGCTATTTAGAGCAGCTTGAGCGTTTGCAGCCGGCGATGCTTGCGGCCTGTGTGGCGGCGGTTAGCTTGGCTCATCGTGACTTGGATTTTCTACGCCTGGGCGAAGAGGCATTTTGCCGCTGCCCGGCGGACTCTATCGACTATGCGGTGATGGAACACTGCGAGCGCGCCGCGGTGGTGCCTCTGAGGGCGCAGTGGAGCGACATAGGTAGTTTTGATGCGCTGTGGGCAACGGTGGCGCCCGATGAGGCTGGCAACGCTGCCAAAGGCGATACCTGGCTAACCGATACCCAGGACTCGCTGGTAATTGCCGAACACCGCTTGGTGGCAACGCTGGGTGTGCAAAATCTGATTGTCGTGGAAACATCTGACAGCGTATTAATCGCTCACCGTGAGCAGGCGCAGCAGGTCAAACAGCTGGTGGCGGCACTCTCTCTGGCGGGGCGTCGCGAGCCTGAATGCGCGCCTCAGGTTCAGCGTCCTTGGGGAAGCTTTCAAGCGATGGATAGCGGCGAGCGTTATCAGGTGAAGCACATTACCGTGAAACCTGGCGGGCGGCTTTCGCTTCAGCGTCACCACCACCGCGCTGAACACTGGGTGGTGGTGAGCGGCACGGCACGAGTAACGCTTGAAAAGCAGAGTTTCTTAGTCAGTGAAAATCAGTCGACCTATATTCCCATCGGAGCGCTTCACCGGCTGGAAAACACCGGCAAGATTCCTCTTGAGCTGATCGAAGTGCAGTCGGGAAGCTACCTGGGCGAAGACGATATCGAGCGCTTAGACGATGTTTATGCCCGTGACAATAACGAGTAATCTGCCGTAAGAGTGAGGAGTCGTTATCAATACGGCCGAAAGTCGCGAAAATTGGGCAACTGCTGCTGTTCTTGCACCACCTTGCGGTAGCGTTTGTACTCCCACTGATACTGCGCGGGGTCCAGGGCAATGGCGCTTTCTACGCAAGCGTTAACCCCTGTGGCAGACTCTACGTCATCGGTGCTATAAACGCGCTCGTCGGCATCTAGAAAGTGGATCTCAAAGCCTTTGCCGGGAACGCGCAGCGCCACGCCGGTGACGACTCTTGCCTGGGTGCGAGCCACTAGTTTCGGCAGCAGCGTGGCGGTGTAGGCATCGCGACCAAAAAAAGGCGCGAAAACACCGCTGCCCCAGTCGGGTTCTTGGTCGGGCAATATGCCAATAGCTTCGCTACGCTTAAGCGCCTTGAGCAGTGCCGCGACGCCGCGAGGATTTGTTGGTACCAGGCTTGCTCCCATACGCTCTCGGCCATGGCGAATGATGGGATCTAAGGCGGTAATTTTTGGGGGCTCGTACATGGCAGTAAAGGGGAAGTGGCTCGACAGCCAGAAGTTGAGCACTTCCCAGTTACCAAAGTGCGGAGCTAGCACGATCACTCCACGGCCTTGCGACCGGGCGCTATCGAGCTTGTCGCGCCCATAGGCCGCCAAAATGCCGGCTTCTACGTTATCCGGCTCCGCCATCCAGGCATGCCCTAGCTCTAACATGGTCGCCGTTGAGTGACGCAGGCTATGCCGAGCAAGTATCTTGCGTTCGGCAGCCGAAAAATGGGGGTAAACAATGCCCAAGTTGCGCTCTGTGATAAAGCGTTCACGCTTGCTAAAGCGGTAAACCTGCGGCCCTAGCGCTGAGGAAACCCGCCACAGGCGTGAGAGCGACCAGCCTGACAAATGACGCCAAAGCCCGCTAATGGCACTGGCTTTTGAGAAACGCCCATCGGATTCAGACCTGTGCTGAGTCATTGTTAGAGCAGCCAAGTGTCTACGTTGGAGGGGGCACGCTTCTCTTGCAGCCCTTTAAAGCCTTTAACGCAGCGGACAATCAGCCATACGCCGAGCGCAAGCAGCAATGGGAAGCCGATCAGTATTAAGGTCAGTAGCGAAAAGACGATGCCGTACACTAGCCCTATCCAGAAGGTGCGAATCTGGTAGCGATAGTGCTCTTCTAGCCAGGCAGGGCCTTTGCCTTTATACACGTAAGCGATGACTAGCCCGACAATCGACGTAAAGCCGAGAATAAAACTGGCCAGATAAAGCGCATAGATAACCATCGCCATCGTGGTGTCGGGCTGATGGCGCTGTTCTTCGCTGATTATTTCGCCTTCAAGCGGCGCATTGGCATTATCACGCATAGCGTTTCCTTTCGATCAATCTGTATAAGTGCATAGAGCTCGCTGCGCATTACCCAGCACAGCGGCTACTGTTCAAGGGCCGTATGATACCTTGCGATACCCGGCTTGGCATTAACGCGAGCCAGTGCTTAGCGTGAAGAAGGTCGGCAAACCTCCAGCAGGTTGCCGTCCGGGTCGCGCAGATAAATTGACTCAATCGGCCCATTGGCGCCTTGGCGAGCCACAGGTCCAAGCTCCACGTCAATCGCCAAGGCGTCCAGGTGCTGCTTAAATTCGTCCAGCGGCAGCTGGCAGCGCAGGCATAAATCCAGGCTGCCGGGAGTAGGCGTTGCGGAGACAGGGGCGATATCGGTGTCTGTTTGATGCAGGCGCAGCGCGATATCACCAAGCATTAGATCGACCCGCTGGGCATCGCGATAGCGTACGTCTAAGCCTAGCACGCGAGAGTAAAAATCCACCGCGCGCCCGATGTCCGTGACGGTAACAACAAGATGATCCAGACCTGTTAGCATGCCTCTTTCCTTAAACCATAACGATAAGCCAGAGAATACGATGATGCGCCGCTGTTCGCTATGCGCGGAAACGCACATAGCGCTTTACCACAGCGACCGGCGTCGTGACTATTACAGTGTGCCACGTGCGCGCTGGTATTTGTCCCCCCCAGAGCAGCATTTGAGCGCCGCGGCGGCAACAGCCGAATGCGATAAACATCAAAACTCGCCGCATGATACGGGATACCGACGCTTTTTAGGGCGTTTATTTACCCCGCCGGCACTATATTAACGACCCCGCGTACGTTAGTTTTTTAGTGAGGCGACCTTTCGCGGGTGGGCACAAAAGAATAATTTAGTAGTGGAATTTCCTGATCCTGACACGATTATTATTCATAAACCGCCAGCGCGAGTGAGAGAAGCATTCGAAAAGCATTGACTTTGCACCATCGAGGGCAATAATTGCGCGCCGATATCCCAACCTGACTAGGTGTGCCAGGTGAGATGACGGTGTTTTTGAGCACATTTGGCAACGTGTTTCATGCGTGTTTTTGCACTCCTGTAGGCGAGGTGAGGTTTTCATGTCGCGGCAACTATTAGCCATGGCGCTGGCGCCCCTGTTAGGGCTATTCATTCTCGGGATTGGCAACGGTTTTCTTGCCACCTTAATTACCGTGCGTCTGGACGCCGCCGGTGAGTCGGCCACGGTGATCGGTATTGTGTCGTCGGCTTACTTTATCGGCTTAGCGCTGGGTGCGCTGGTGAATGACCGCCTGTTGCTGCGCATTGGCCACATCCGTGCCTACGGTAGTTTCGCCTCACTCGTTGCGGTTACGGTGCTGTTACAGGGCTTGTTTTTCGACCCATGGGCCTGGTTTGGCCTACGTCTGATTGGCGGCTGGGCGACGGTGGGCGTTTATCTGGTCATTGAAAGCTGGCTGCTGACCGCCGGGGATCAAAAGGTCCGCGGCCGCCTCTTGGCGCTATATATGATTTCGCTGTACGGGGCCGGGGTGTTGGGCCAACTGCTGCTAGGCGTGACTAACGCTATGGGCGTCACCGCGCCCTTTATGGTGATTGGCCTGCTGGCCTCGCTTTCCGTTCTGCCAATGGCCATGATTCCCCGCGTCTCGCCGATCATGGAACACGCTGAACCGCTGCCTCCCCATCGTTTGATTATGCTGACACCCACCGGGGTGATGGGGAGTTTGGGCTCGGGCATGGTAGTGGCGGCGGCCTATACGCTGCTACCGCTCTATTTGCAGCGTAACGGCATGAGCGTTAGCCAGGTAGGGCAGATGATGGCCGTGGTGATTATGGGCGCTATGCTGCTGCAGTACCCCATTGGCCGCTGGTCGGACCGCCACGACCGTCAGATGGTGTTGATTGGGATTAGCGGCTTCTGTGTATTGATCTCGGCGGCGATACTCTGGCTACCGCTCTCAACACCGCTGTTAGCAGGGCTGCTGTTCTTGCTCGGCGGCGGAGTGTTTGCCCTTTATCCTGTCGCGGTTAGCCACGCCGCTGACCGTGCACCCGCGGGCGCATTAGTGCGTATGAGCCAAGGCTTGCTGTTGATCAATTCTATTGGCGCCACGCTCAGTCCGCTAATGATTTCACCGGTCATGACAGCGATAGGCGACGCAGGGCTCTTCTGGGCTTTTGGTTCGCTCAGCCTGTTCCTCGTCATGTTCTTTTCCTGGCGGCGCCATGTTCGCCCAGCGCCGGTGCCCGTGGCTCCATTTACGCCAACAACGCCAATGACCGCAGCGGGTGCCGAGCTAGTGGTGACCGAGGAACTGATGCAAGGTGCGCTAGAGCACGAGCACCTGGAAGATTTGTCCGACGCGGTATGGGATGTTGACGCCGTTGAGCCAGTGGTAGGGCCGCCTGCCGAAGATGAAAGTCATATCACCTATTATGATGACGTGGAGCAGGTGGGCGTGCGCAAGTAGCGCAATCGCAATATAGCGGCATTATTAGCAGCGGCTGATACCTTGGGCTAATGGTATCTGGGGGAGAGTATTACTACTATCGTAGCGCTACTTTCAAACAATTGTTTAAGAATGCCCAGATTCACTCTCCGCCGAGGTTCGCCATGAATGTTTACGCCGCGCCCGTACGCGACTTGCGCTTTGTGCTAGAAGAGTTGCTCGCGCATCGCTCGCTAAGCCTGCCAGGCTTTGAAGAGGCCACGCCCGATTTAGTCGAGGCAGTGCTCGAAGAGGCGGCAAAGCTTGCAGGCGATGTCTGGGGGCCGCTAAATGCTAGCGGTGATCGACAGGGCGCCAAGCGTCATATCGATGGCAGCGTGACGTCACCGGATGGCTTTGCAGCGGCTTATCAGGCGTATGTAGAGGGTGGCTGGAACGGTATTGGCGTGTCCGAAGCGCTAGGTGGGCAGAACTTGCCTGAAGTGGTGGCCAGCGCCGTGCAGGAAATGCTGCACGGTGCCAATATGGCGCTAGGTCTTTGCCCCATGCTAACCGCTGGCGCTATCGAGGCGCTTGCGCACCACGGCAGCGATGCCCTCAAATCCACTTACTTGCCCAAATTAGTGGAAGGTAGCTGGACGGGCACGATGAACCTTACCGAATCCCAGGCGGGGTCGGACCTTTCCCAAGTGCGCACTCGCGCGGTGCCCGAAAACGACCACTACCGCATTAGCGGCCAGAAAATCTATATCACCTGGGGCGAGCACGACGCCGCTGACAACATTATTCATCTAGTCTTGGCCCGAAAGCCCGATGCGCCGCAAGGCAATAAAGGCATTTCACTGTTTTTAGTCCCCACGTTTTTGGTCAATGACGACGGCTCGCTTGGCGAGCGCAACGACGTCACCTGTGCATCTATTGAGCATAAGCTGGGCATTCATGGTTCCCCTACCTGCACGCTAAGCTTTGGTGAAAACGGCGGTGCGATTGGCTACTTGGTTGGCCAAGAAGGGCGCGGCCTGAATCATATGTTTACCATGATGAACGAGGCGCGCCACAAAGTAGGTATCCAGGGCATTGGCGTGGCTGAGCGCGCCTGCCAGCATGCCTTCGCTTACGCGCTTGAGCGTCGTCAGGGGCGAGCACCGGCATCGCGTGGCGGCGCTGAATGCAGTATTAGCGATCATTTCGACGTTCGCCGAATGCTGCTCTCGATGCGCTCGCGTACCGATTCCTTGCGGGCACTGGCGCTGTACTGTGCTGCCGAGCTGGATACAGCCCGTCATGCAGACAGCCGCGATACGCGTAGCGCTGCCCAAGCACGCGCCGATATTCTTATTCCGGTGATTAAAAGTTTCTCAACTGACCAGGCGGTCGATATCGCGTCCATGGGCATTCAGGTGCACGGTGGGATGGGCTACGTGGAAGAGACCGGCGCAGCTCAACTGCTGCGCGATGCGCGAATTGCCCCGATTTACGAAGGTACTAACGGTATTCAGGCGCTTGATTTGGCGGGGCGTAAGCTTCAGCGCGATGGTGGCGAGGCGCTAACGGCGCTGCTAGATGACGTTGCCACTACCGTCGAACAGCTCAATGCGAACCCTGCGCTTGCTGCGTTAGGCAGTGGCTTAGCCGCCGGCTTAGACGATCTAAAAACCGCCCAAGCGATGGTGCTCAAGCAGGGTGCCGACCCTGAAAAAGGAACGGACGCGGTCCAGGCCTACGCCACGCCATTTCTCAGCTTAGCGGGGCACGTGCTGTGCGCCTGGCAGATGGGGCAAGCGGCGCTTAGCGCTCAAGTTGCGCTTGATAACGGCAGCGACGATCCTTTTTATACGGCCAAACTGCGCAGCGCAGAATTTGCTATCACTCAATGGCTGCCGGTTGGCCGCGCCCAGCGTGCGGTCATTGAGGCGGGCATGCAGTGCCTTAGCGACTTTGAGGTTCATTGACGCGAATAACATAACTACGTGCCGCCGCCTTAAAGGCGGCGGCGCTGTTTGTAGGCTAACAAAACATACATTTAAAACGATTGCTTTTAATAACAATACGTAGGAGCCGACCATGAGCGCTATCTTCGAGCAAGGCTTGCCCAAAACTGTTGCTAATCATGTACCGCTTTCGCCGCTGACCTTTATCGAGCGCTCGGCGTCTATTTACCCCGATTATACCGCCGTTGTGTATGGCAGCACTCGCCGCACCTGGGATGAAACCTGGACGCGCTGTCGCAAGCTAGCCTCTGCGCTCCAACAGCGGGGTATTCAGCCGGGTCAAACGGTAGCCGCCATGCTGCCTAATATACCGGCTATGTATGAAGCGCATTTTGGCGTGCCGCTGGCGGGCTGTGTGCTCAATACCCTAAATATTCGCCTGGATGCTGAGGCGATCAGCTACATGCTTGCGCATGGCGAAGCCAAGGCGATTCTGGTGGACCCCGAGTTTGCTGACGTTATCCAGCAGGCCGTTGCCAAGCTTGAACATAAGCCGCTGATCATCGATGTGGCCGACGTGGCGTTTCTGGGTGAAACAAACGGCATTGGGGAGATTGAGTACGAAGCGCTGCTCAATGAAGGTGACGCCGATTTCGCTTATCAGCTGCCTGACGATGAATGGAGTGCGATCTCGCTCAACTACACCTCGGGCACAACGGGTAAACCCAAGGGCGTGGTTTATCACCACCGCGGCGCTTACCTGAATGCGGTGAGCAATATTATGGAGTGGGCAATGCCCCACCACCCGGTCTATCTGTGGACGTTGCCCATGTTCCACTGCAATGGCTGGTGTTTTCCATGGACGATCGCCGCTAATGCAGGCGTCAACGTATGCCTGCGCCGTGTTGAGCCCATAAAGGTTATGCAGCTAATTGGCGATGAAAAAGTTAGCCACTTCAGCGGCGCACCGATTATTCTCAATGGCCTAGTTAATTTGTCCGCTGAAGATAAGCGCCAGTTCGATCATTCGGTGAAAGTCACCACCGCCGGTGCTGCGCCCCCCGCCGCGGTGATTGCTGGTGTTGAAACGCTCGGCGTAGAGGTTACCCACGTTTACGGCTTAACCGAGGTATATGGGCCGGTGAGCGTTTGTGCCTGGCGTGAGGCGTGGGATGAGCTGCCGCTTGAGGCGCGGGCGAAAATAAAGGCTCGCCAGGGCGTGCGCTACCACATGCTCGAAGCATTATGCGTGGCCGACCCGCTCACCATGGAGCCTGTCCCCAAAGACGGTCAAACCATTGGAGAGATACTGATGCGTGGTAATAACGTAATGAAGGGCTACTTAAAAAACCCTGAGGCAACCGAGCAGGCGCTAGAGGGCGGTTGGTATCACACCGGTGATTTGGCTGTGTGGCACCCGGATGGCTATATCGAGATCAAAGACCGCTCTAAAGACATCATTATTTCCGGCGGTGAAAACATCTCGACCATCGAAGTAGAAGACGCTATTTACGGCCACCCTGCCGTCGAAGAGGCGGCGGTGGTGGCTAAGCCCGACGAGAAGTGGGGCGAAACGCCCTGTGCATTTGTGAAGCTGAAAGTCGGCTACGGGGAAGTCACTGAGGCCGATATTATCGCTCACTGTCGCGAACGTTTGGCGGGCTACAAAGTGCCTAAGACGGTGATTTTCAGCGAACTGCCGAAAACCTCAACGGGTAAGATACAAAAATTCGTATTGCGTGAAGAGGCTAAACACCGTTAAAGGAAAGGGCGGCGTTCGTCACCCTGCGTGCGCGACAAAAAGAAGTCATTGCCACTCAACCAAGCGTTCGCTAGGGTTGAGTGGTGTTTTTCTGGCTACGATATAACAGCGTATGCCCATAACAATTAAGGAGCCGCCATGAGTGAGTCAGTGATTGAGAAAGTTGATAACGATGGAATGGTGCGATTAACCATTAATCGCCCTAAGGCGCTCAATGCGCTAAACAGCGAAGTGCTCACCGCATTAGAAGCCCATTTAGTGGCGCTGGAAGCTCACCCGAGTTTACGCGCGGTGCTGATTACGGGGTCGGGCGAGAAATCCTTCGTGGCGGGAGCCGATATTACCGAAATGCGCGAAAAAACGCCTGAAGAGGCGCGAGCATTTGCCAGCCAAGCGCTGCGCACGATTAAACGCTTAGAGACATTGCCAGTGCCGGTGGTCGCGCTGGTAAACGGGTTTTGCCTTGGCGGCGGCTGCGAATTGGCACTGGCCTGCGACTGGGCCGTAGCCAGCGATAACGCCGTGTTTGGGCAGCCAGAAGTGCTGCTGGGCGTTATCCCCGGCTTTGGTGGCACCCAGCGTCTGCCGCGTCGCGTTGGTCCCGCCATGGCGCTTGACCTTGTCACCACGGGTCGTAAGATTGATGCCCAAGAGGCGCTGCGTATCGGACTCGTCAACCGAGTAATGCCGCAGGCTGAGCTGGAGAGCTACGTCGAAGAGCTCACCAAGCAGCTTAAAGGCAATGGCCCGCAGTCCGTGCGGGGGGCTAAACAGGCGGTTCACGATGGATTAGACCAAGACCTTGATAGCGCGCTAGCGCTGGAAACGAGCCTGTTTGCCCTATGTTTCGCCGGTGAAGAACAGAAAGAAGGTATGAGCGCCTTTGTAGAAAAGCGCAAAGCTAACTTTTAACATCTCGCTTTAAGGCCTGCTGCGTTAGGTCAGCTTATAAGCATTTGCTTAATAAATTTTGACTGGTAGTGGGGGTGACGTCTGTGTCACTCCCGTTTTATTCCTATGCTTTATTTCTATATTTGATCACTAGCGTTATTGGGAAGTGTCATTTATGCAATGGGCCGCCTTTTTAATCGCCACGCTTGGTTTTGCCTACCTGCCTGGTCCTGCGATGCTGTATACCGCAGCGCAAACGCTTGGGCGAGGCCGACGCGCAGGGTGGTTAGCTGTCATCGGCGTGCATATAGGGTGTTATATCCACGTAATCGCTGCTGCTCTTGGCTTGGCGCTTTTATTTGCAGCGATTCCTCCTGCCTATGTAGCCATGAAAATTATTGGCGGACTCTACTTGCTGTGGATGGGGTTACGGCTATGGAAACAGGGGGTTGGGGCTCATAACGTTGAAGTGCCGCTGGCAACGACAAGGCGCGTGCTGCGCGACAGTTTTTGGGTAGAAGTGCTCAATCCTAAAACTGCACTCTTCTTTGTGGCATTTTTGCCTCAGTTTGTGCAGCCTGAGAGCACTATGCCGGTGGCATGGCAACTGCTCTGGTTAGGCATTGCTACCAATATGCTGTTTTCTTCTGCAGATGTCATGGTAGTGCTGCTTGCTAGCCCGCTACGGGCATGGCTGCAGCACTCTAAAGGTTCTTCTACGCTCATTCAGCGGATCGGCGGCGGCATATTGATGGGGCTGGGGGGTAATACGTTAGCTCAAGCGGCGCGTTAGCCGGCAAGCCATCAAGCCATCAAGGCTTGCCTTGCCTAATCATTGCTCTGTTACTTCCAAAGCTCGATCAACACCTTGCCGGATACTTGCGCATCTTTAGCAATAGAAAACGCGCGCTGGGCGTCTTTGGCGGGCAGTACGTGAGTGATGATGCTATCGAAGCGGGCATCGGCAGCGAGAAGACTGATGGCTTCATCAATTTCATCATTGAAGCGGAAGCAGCCTCTCAGCTGTGCCTCTTTTGAAATCAATGACGCTAGCGCAATCGGCTGTGGCGTTGCAGGCATCATGCCTATTTGAACGATAACGCCTGCACGACGTACGGCGAGAATAGCGCTGTTGATCGATGCGGGTACGCCAGTGCATTCTAGCACCACATCAAAAGCTTCTTGAGGCAGCTCATCCGTGCCTATCTGAATAGTGCTATGCACCCCCAGTGCACGGGCGCGAGATAGCGGGCCATCCAGAACGTCGGTAATGCTGACTTCGCGGGCCCCTTTAGCAAGCGCTGCCGCAGCGGCGAGCAAGCCAATAGGCCCCGCACCGCACACCAGTACGCGCTTTTGATCGACCCCGCCGGCTACCTGGATACCATGCAAACCCACGGATAAGGGCTCTGCTAAAGAAGCACGTGCCAGAGGCAAGGTATCAGGCAGGGCCCTTAGCATGCTGGCATCGACATCTAAAAACTGGCTCATGCCACCCTGCGTATGCGGCCAGGTTGAGGCAGAGCCTAAATAAGCACCGTTGGGCCACAGGTGCGGTTTGTTTTCGATGCCGGGCTGACTGTTGCCAAACGTTGCAGGGTGCAGCGTGACCGGTGTGCCCTGCGACCATTGCCCGCTAGGGTCTTCCTCAACGATTCCCGACATCTCGTGGCCGGGAATCAATGGTTCACGAATCACAAAAGCGCCATTGGCTCCCTCATGATAGTAGTGAAGATCTGAGCCGCAGATGCCGCCGAAAGACATACGTAAACGTACTTTTCCAGAGGCTAATGCAGGCAATGTAATGCTTTCTTCTCGCAGATCTTGCTTACCGTGAATGACTAATGCTTGCATGGCGCTGCTTCCTAAAGGGGAGGCCTGGGCAGTTAAACGACCGAGGTCATCCCGCCATCGACGAAAATATTTTGCCCCGAAACGAAACTTGAGGCGCCCGAGCAGAGATAGATAAGCGTGCCAACCAGCTCGTCGAAATGGCCCCAGCGCTGGGCTGGCGTGCGCTTTTCGACCCATTGGTTAAAGGCTGGGTCTTGCCACAAAGCAGTATTCATTTCGGTCTTGAAATAACCGGGAGAAATACAGTTGACCTGGATGTTGAAGCGGGCCAAATCTGCGGCCATGCCCTGTGTCAGTAGCGCAACTCCGCCTTTTGTGGCGGAGTAAGGCGCGATGGTTTCTCTAGCAAGCTTGGACTGCACGGAGCCGATGTTAATGATTTTGCCGGAGCCGCGTGCGCTCATAGCTGGCGTTAAGGCGCGGGAAACATAAAATAAACTCGACAGATTGGTCGCGATAAGAGCATCCCAATCAGCTGTATCAAACTCATTGAACGGTGCGCGGCGCTGAAGCCCGGCATTATTGATCAGAATATCCGGCGTTCCGTAGTCATCAATCAGTGTTTCAAGCGCCTGCTTGGTGGCATTAGCATCGGTGACATCGAAACTGATCGCTTCAACGGTGGCCCCTGTGTCTTGCGCCACTTTATCTGCTTCCGCCTTCACTTTGTCTAGGTCACGCCCGTGTAGGATGACCCGCGCGCCCTGGTGTGCCAACCCTCTTGCGAGAGCATTACCTAGCCCTCTTGAAGAACCGGTTATCAACGCTAAGCGGTCGCTAATATCGAAAAGTGCCTGCTGCATAGTGGTCACCTAAAACATCATGAAAATGATATACGCGAAGATAAAGCCGACCACAGACTCAAGCGCCTGCTGGACGGTCCACGTTTTCAGCGTTGTTTTGACATCCATACCGAGCAGCCGGCCCACTAGCCAGAAGCCTGAGTCATTCACGTGGCCTGCAAACACAGAGCCTGCGGCTGTGGCTAACGTAATCGCCACTACTTGCATTGAGGTGAAGTCACCACCAATCACGGCGGGTGCCATTAGCCCCGCTGCCGTTACCAGCGCGACCGTTGCCGACCCTTGGGCGAGACGCATAATCACCGCAATCACATAGGCCGCCAGGATGATAGGCAGGCCAATATCGCTTAACGAGCTGGATAGCGCATCGCCAATGCCCGATGCGCGCAGCACGCCACCGAACATGCCGCCAGCGCCGGTAATCAACACCACTGAGCAAATCGGCCCGAGGGAGGAGTCAAGTACTTTTTCTAACGCATTGCCTTCCATTCCTTGGCGACGGCCCAGCACTAACATAGCCACTAACGTTGAAATAAGCAGTGCGATAGGCGTATTGCCGAGCGCTGAAAGAAGCTGAAACCACAATTGGTCGCTGTCAACCGCGCCGATGGAGCGCAGCGAGTTCAGGCCGGTGTTCATAAAGATCAGTACAAGTGGCAGCATCAGCATGCTGATTACCACACCAACGGAAGGCGGATTGGTCACTTCGTCGTCGCTGATGTCGCCAAATAGCCCATTGCTAAGCGGGAAAGGATGGCGCTTGGCGACCACTTTCCCCCACATGTAGCCTGAGATCCACCAGAGTGGGAAGGCAATTATTACGCCGGTTAGCAGAAGGAGACCTAGGTTGGCATTGTACAGTTCCGACGCGGTCACCGGGCCTGGGTGAGGAGGCAAGAAAACGTGCATGACCGAGAATGCCGCGGCTGCAGGCATGGCGTAGAGCAGTACCGGGCCGCCTAAACGACGTGATACCGCAAAGATGATCGGCAGCATGACGATCAAGCCAGCATCAAAGAAAATGGGGAACCCCATCAGCAGCGAGGCTATACCCAGTGCAAACGGCGCGCGCTTTTCGCCAAAGACGTCAATCATCTTGTCAGAAAGCGCCTTCGCGCCCCCCGAATGCTCAACCAGCTTGCCAAGCATCGCACCCAGGCCGACAAGCAGCGCAACGGCCCCTAGCGTGCCACCGAAACTATTCACCAGCGTGGGTACAATGGCATCAATAGGTATTTGGGTAGCTAGCGCGGTGAGCAGGCTCACCAGCATCAATGCCAAGAAGGCGTGCATTTTAAACCTGATGATTAACACCAAAAGGGATAAGACAGCCACTGCGGCAATGCTTAGCAGTGGTCCTGCGGACATCGTCTGAGTCCATCCGTTCATGCGAGCGCTCCGAAAAAGTAAGGCTAATGACTGTCGATGTTATCGGTAACATTTTACAGCTTGAATGCGGGCTGGATACACGACCTTGGTTTAAATGGACGAACAACGGCGTTGGGATAACCACTAGTCCAGCGACAGCAATTCTGATAAACAGATAGGCGTAGGATGTGCGCCGATACGGCTATGTTTACTCGATTGTGTTTGCTAGGTTTGTGAGTGTTTATGGCATCAATTGTCGTTCAGTCTCTATTAAGCTGAGGTGTTCATGTTTGATCTTTATATCGCCAATAAGAATTATTCGTCCTGGTCGCTGCGCCCATGGGTATTGATGAAGGTTCTAGACATTCCGTTTGAAGAACATCTCATGCCGTTTGAAGGTGGTTTGGGTGAAAGTCGTGACACCTTTCTACGTTTTTCACCCTCAGGCTTAGTGCCTTGCTTAGTTGATATGACGACCGGTGGCGAGCTGGCGATATGGGATTCGCTCGCTATTATTGAGTACTTAGCCGAGCAGCATAAAGCGGTGTGGCCATCGGATAAGCTCGCACGCGCCTGGGCGCGCTCCGCCGCTGCTGAAATGCACAGCGGTTTTGGTGCTCTACGTGACGATTGCTCAATGAATTGCGGCGTGCGCGTTGAGCTAAAGGGATTGTCGTATAGCCTTAAAGCCGATGTTGCTCGCTTGGATGTGCTGTGGCAGCAGGGGCTTGAGCGCTTTGGTGGGCCTTATTTAGCGGGCGCAAACTTCACCGCGGTGGATGCTTTTTATGCCCCGGTAGCATTTCGCATGCAGACGTTTAATCTGCCGGTTAGTGAAGGCTCTCAGGCTTATGTAGAGCGTTTACTTGCGCTGCCCGTCATGCGTGCGTGGTATCAGTCTGCGCTTGAAGAGCCGTGGCGTGAGCCTATGCACGAAACTGAAACGCTCAAGAATGGCGCGCTAATAGCGGATTATCGACAGCCTTAACTCGCTTAGCTCACGCGATGCGCTATGCATCAGGTACACTGGCGAAAATTTTTGTTTGGAAACATCCATGGCCCTTAGTGCAACGCCCTATAAAGTTGATATTAATCTGACCGATCTGGATCGCAGCGTGTACGAGACGCTGCGCTTTACCGTGGCGCGTCACCCCTCGGAAACTGAAGAACGCATGACCGCGCGCCTGCTTGCCTATGTGCTGTGGTACAGCGAGGTGCTAGCTTTTGGCCGCGGGCTTTCCGATGTGGACGAACCCGCGCTATGGGAGAAAAGCTTGGATGGGCGCTTGCTGCACTGGATTGAAGTCGGGCTGCCCGATGCCGAGCGTCTTACCTGGTGCTCGCGCCGGGCAGAGCGGGTTTCGCTGCTTGCGTACGGCCGGGTCGACTTATGGGAAAGCAAAGTACTGCCGAGCGTATCCTCGTTGAAAAATGTGCATGTGGCGAGGCTTCCGCAAGAGGCGCTAGCGGTGATTGCGAAAGATCTGCCAAGGGCTATCAACTGGGCCATTATGATCAGCGAAGAATCGCTGTTTATTACCGATGAGAACGGCCAGCATGAAATTACCCCTCAATGGCTACTGCGCGAGCGTTAATCTTTATCGTTGGGTTTATTCGACTAAGCTATAAATATGAGAAGGGGTAGCCATTGCTCATCCCTGCTGTTTCAGCTGCTTAAGCTTTTCCACGCGAGGAAAAGAAAACTATAGCTTGCTATCTTTTTGCACAATTACATACAATCAACAATGTTTGTTGGCGGTCTCAAAAAACTGCCTCAACAGCTGTCTTAAAACTGTTTTAAAAACTGTCTCAAGGCCTCTCTCAAGGAACGAGCAATGCGCGGATACCCCTCTTTACGTTGGCAGCTGCTCTCGCTAGTAGCAGCCATTAGCCTGCTGCCAACACTGGCACACGCAGGCAACAGTGTATTCACGATTAAGCATGAAAATGACGGTATCGCCAGCGGTGACGATGGCCACTTCACGAGTGGCTTTGAGCTTAATTGGATGTTTGAGCCTGAGGCACAAAGCTGGACCCAGCGTTTAGCTACCGCGTTACCCGATAGCATTATCGGCAGTGCAGACATGGCTGCTTATCGCTTGGTGCACCAAATTTATACGCCTAACAATATTATGCAGCCGGGGCTGATTGAAGATGATCGCCCATATGCCGGGCTTGTTTATGGTGGCGTATCGCTTTACGAAGATGTGCCAATGGGTAGCTGGGTTCAGTCGACTGACCTGCATCTAGATATTGGATTGGCAGGGCCGTCGTCACTTGCCGATAGTATTCAGCGTGAAGTACACCGTATCACCGGCAGCGACCGTCCTAACGGCTGGAATAATCAAATTGGCGATGAGCCAATCGTCAATGCTGCTATGCGTCGCCAGTGGTGGAACAGCACGCCGTTTATCGGTAAAGAGTTTGCCCATGGACCGAGTGTCAGTACCGCACTAGGTAATCTGTATACCTATGCTGGTGCGGGCTACAGCGTGCGCTGGGGCGATGAAGCTGCCGGCATTCCTACGCTGACGCCTAGCCCCGGTAGCCGTCACTATATGACGGGAAGGCAAGGCTTGCAGTGGTACCTGTTTGCGAGCGTAGACGGCTACTACATGGCGCAAAACCTAACGCTTGATGGTAATACTTTCAGAGACAGCCACTCGGTTGATCGTAAAGAGTGGGTGGGCGACGTCTCAGCAGGGCTGGCGCTTGCCTGGGAAGATTGGCAGGTCACCTACGCGGTTGTGCAGCGCTCGCGTGAGTTCGACGGACAGGAAGATCAGGATAAGTTTGGTTCTATTGCGCTATCCAAGCGTTTCTAAGCGGCTTAACGCGACGAATAATGTTAAGCGTCTTTCAATAGGGGAGGATATGCATGGCCAATAAATATCCTCACACGCCTGATGGGCGCTACTTTATCGCTAAGAATCGACTATGGCGCTGTACTGATCCGCGTTTAAGTGAAGACGAAAGGCGCGTGCACATTAAAGCCTTAATGAAAGCTCGACGTGCAGTGAGAACCACCCAGCAACAGAACGATGAAGCGGGGCTAGGCCGCGCTCGCGAGGCGGTGCAAGCCGCTAAAGAAGCATTGGGAGAGCGCGGCCCGGTGTGGTGGGATGATGACGCGCCCGATGAGACGGGTTTTGCCCCGCATAATAGCTCTTATGCCAAGTGGTGGGAGAATCTGGCGTAAGCTGCCTTGCTAATGTAAATGCGTGTTTGCCTTGTGTGATGATATTCTGCGCCGCTCTTATTCTTTAAGGACGCAGCGTGAACATTAAAGCGGATCTATCCATTATCGACATCATCGGTCATCTGGTTCTTTGGCTAATCCTGAGCGTGATTACCTTCGGTATAGCGTTATTTTTCTTTCCATACTCGTTTGCAAGATTTGTTATTAACCGCACTTCCGTTATTGACACAGCGACAGGCGTGGAGCGGAAAATGGTGTGTGATATCAGCCTCTTCAGCAATATTGGCCACATCATCCTGTGGGTTATCATTTCACTATTAACGTTTGGGCTTGGGTATATTTTTTACGTTTATCGGGTGTGGAACTATGCACTGAATAATTCGCGCACTCAATAACTCACGTATTCAATAGCGCGTAGCGTAAAACAGCCAAGCGATATGTGTCAGCACGGGCGCCTTTAGCGATGCTAAAGGCGCCCGTGCTGTATGCCGTCAACTTACTTGCCGTCAGTCAACTTGTCTTGTGTTTTCAGCGTGAAGTCGCTGGCGTCGTGGCGCTCATGCAACTGCTCGCTAGGCTCACCCGAGGTGCGGTTGACCATACGGCCACGCTTGACGGCGGGGCGCTCATCAATTTCCTCGGTCCAACGCAATAGATTCTTGTAAGTGTGTGCTTCCAAGAACTCAGCCGCTTCGTAAACACGGTTCTTCACCAGTGCGCCGTACCAAGGGTGAATCGCCATATCGGCAATGGTGTACTCATCCCCGGCCATAAAGCGGTTTTCTGCTAAGTGGCGATCAAGTACATCAAGCTGGCGCTTCACTTCCATCGTATAGCGATCAATCGGGTACTGATATTTTTCTGGCGCGTAGGCGTAAAAATGCCCGAAGCCGCCGCCTAACATTGGCGCACTGCCCATTTGCCAGAACAGCCAAGAGAGGCATTCTGTGCGCTTCCTTGGGTCAGTCGGCAAGAAGGCATTAAATTTCTCGGCTAGATAGAGCAGGATGGCGCCGGATTCAAACACTCGCTGAGGTGGAGTGGTGGAGTGATCCATCAGTGCCGGGATTTTGGAGTTGGGATTTACCTCAACAAAACCGCTGCTGAACTGATCGCCTTCGCCAATTTGAATCAGATGGGCGTCGTACTCTGCGTCTTTAATTCCCTGCTCCAGCAGCTCTTCGAGCATCACGGTAACTTTTACACCGTTAGGTGTCGCTAGGGAGTAGAGCTGAAGGGAATGCTTACCCACGGGCAGCGCTTTATCGTGGGTAGGGCCTGCTATCGGGCGATTGATGTTGGCAAATTTACCGCCGTTGCCAGGCTCCCATTTCCAAACGTTGGGAGGCGTATAGGTGTTATCGCTCATCGTTTCCTCGCTATTAACCGGTATCGGTAACTGCTGGGCACAGAGGTGAGCCTATCCTTGTGCGGCGATGCTAACGCTTTTAGGGGGGGGGCTTACGACACCACCGCTTTGCATGCGCAGAAAGCGGTGGTGTGGGCGCTAGCAGATTAAGCTAATGGTTCGCTTATACCAGCGTCAAGGTGACGTTAATATTGCCACGGGTGGCATTGGAGTAGGGGCACACGACATGAGCTTTATCAACTAGCTGCTGCGCGACGTCTCGCTCAAGGCCGGGCAGGCTGATTTTTAGCTCAGCTTCGATGCCAAAACCGGTAGGAATTGCGCCGATACCTACGTTGCCTTCAATTTGAGTGTCTTCGGGAAGCGTTACTTTTTCTTGGCTCGCTACATGCTTAAGCGCACCTAGAAAACAGGCTGAGTAGCCAGCCGCGAACAGCTGCTCGGGATTGGTGCCTTCACCGCCAGCGCCACCCAGCTCTTTAGGCGTACTGAGTTTAACCTCTAGCGCGCCATCTGATGATTTAGCCTGGCCTTCACGGCCACCGGTAGCGATAGCCTGGGCGCGGTAAGCAACTTTTTCGATAGTAGTGGTCGTCATATTGAATCTCCTGTCAGCATTATGAGTTATGTTAACTTCTTTAATCTAGCGCAGCTTTATTTTGCGCGCAATATAAATGGTAAATAAAAACCAGTGACCCTTTTGCCGTGGCCAAAGGGTCACTGGTTTTTTTGCAGGCTGTCGCGTAGCCGCACCAAATCCTCTTTTAACTCAGTCAGCGTTTCTATTGACTGCTCGCTCGCGTGCACGACGCAGCTAGGAATGTGGTAGGCCTGCTCACGCAGCGCTTTGCCTTTTTCGGTAAGGTATAGCTCTACCACGCGCTCGTCTTGATGGCTGCGCTTACGATTAAGCAGTTGATCGGCTTCAAGTCGCTTAAGTAGTGGCGTCAGTGAACCGGGATCGGTTAGTAGGCGCTTACTCATGGTGCCAACGGTCATACCATCGTTTTGCCACAGTACCAGCATGGCAAGGTATTGCGGGTAGGTAAGTTCCAGCTCTTTA
The DNA here is from genome assembly GCF_052095695.1 of Halomonas sp. Classification (GTDB taxonomy): domain Bacteria; phylum Pseudomonadota; class Gammaproteobacteria; order Pseudomonadales; family Halomonadaceae; genus Vreelandella. Next base: position 29,426 of record NZ_JBQDLQ010000001.1, on the reverse strand, counting down.
AGCAGCGGTTTATAAACCTTCGTCATCATCAACGAGGTTGAGTAGAGCGCAAAGCAAAGCTGGTGATCCAGTTCTAACGCGCTGCAAGATGGTTGCACAGACATGGGTGCTCCGAAACGAAAGACGTAGGCTAATGTAGCTTGATGGAGCGCCAGTGGCTAGATCTAGACGTTGGTCGCAGGTTAACAGTTTTGTTTTGACAAGCAATGAGCGCCCCGTTAGCCTTTTCTTTTAATTGTTACCGGTAACAATGGCAAGGCCCTTGTTTATATCGATTTCTTACCCCACTGCATTTTGAGCGTCATGTACACTTTCGTTTCATTCTTTTGCACCGTAGGCTTCACATTTGGAGAGCTAGCCCAATGATTCCCTCGTCTTATCGTATCTTAGTTATGGGCGCATCCGGGTGTGGAAAATCGTTGATTGGCGAAAATTTGGCGCAGGCTCTAGGTGCCACCTTCATTGATGGTGATGACTACCACTCGCCAGAGAGCGTGGCAAAAATGGCGAGCGGCACGCCGCTTGATGACAATGATCGCCAAGGCTGGTTAGACACGCTGGCAGCGCTATTTGCTAATTATAAAGCGCAAAACGAGACGGTAGTGATTGCCTGTTCGGGGCTTAAACGCCGCTACAGGGATCGCTTGAGAAGCGGCGATTCTGAACTGCGCATTTTATACTTGAAAGGCACGCGCGAGCTGCTGCGAGAGCGGTTGGAAACCCGGTCGGGGCATTTCTTTAAGGGCGACAGCATGCTGGCAAGCCAGCTAGCGGACTTAGAGCCGCCGGGCAGCGATGAGGCAATGACGGCCTCCATTGCGCTTTCCCCCCCAACCATTGTTGGCCAATTTACCGCAATGCTAGCGCCGCCGCTTAGCTAAACCTTCGGCTAAAGAGGGGATAGGCACGAGGGTTCATTGTTAGTTAGGGTAGATCCCAACGCTCCCTCGCTGCACAAGGCCGCCACACTTTGAAGAAAAAACGCCCCACCCTACAGGATATTGCCAATCACGTAGGGGCTACCAAAATGACGGTAAGCCGCTGCCTGCGCGATCCTGAAACGGTTTCTGAAGCACTACGCGCGCGCATCTTCTCAGTGGCTGAGCAGGTCGGCTATATACCTAATCGGGCCCCGGATTTACTCTCCCGAGCGACCAGCCGCTCTATCGGTGTGCTGGTGCCGTCATTGACTAATCAGGTCTTCGCCGATGTGATTGTCGGCATCGAATCGCTGACGGAACCCGCGGGCTATCATTTGATGCTTGCTCATTATGGCTATAGCCCTGAGCTTGAAGAACGTAGTTTGGCCTCGCTGCTCTCTTATAACGTTGATGGGGTGATCCTTTCTGACCGCGATCACACCCCGCGCAGCCTGCGTATGCTGGAAACCGCCGGTATCCCGGTAGTTGAAATCATGGATACTTACCGACCCGCGCTGCAGCAGGCGGTGGGATATAACAACGTTCAAGCCGCTTATGACATGGTCAGTGCCATGATTCAACGGGGCCGGCGTCAGGTGATTTACCTGGGCGTACGTCTAGATGAGCGTACTCGACAGCGTGAGCAGGGCTACCGACTTGCTATGGAAGAGCACGGGCTAACGCCGATTGCGCTGAAAAGCACACAGCGCTCCTCTTATAGCGTGGGGGCGGCACTGCTAAAGCAGGTGCTAGCTGACTATCCAGATGCCGATGGTGTGTTCTGCACCAACGATGACGTTGCTGTGGGCGCTTATTTTGAGTGCCAGCGGTGTGTGGTTGACGTGCCTGGGCGCATGGCCTTGGCGGGGTTTCACGGTCATGACGTAGGGCAAGTGATGGCACCTAGGCTTGCTAGCGTGGTTACGCCGCGTCAGGGCATCGGCGAAGCGGCGGCGCGTGAGCTTTTAGCCCGTATACGGGGGGAGCCGTTAACGCAGAGCGTGATCGACTTAGGCTATCTAATCGAAGCAGGCATGACGCTATAGCGTGACGGCGGTTACGGGACTGGCTAAAGTAGCGTTTTCCCATACTGTGAGGCCGCCCGTGGAGATTGCTCAGCTCAACATCTATCCCGTTAAGTCATTACAAGGCATCAGCTTGAGCCAGAGTGTGTTGCAAGAGCATGGGCTAGCCTGGGACCGCCGCTGGATGCTAGTGGATGCCCAGCAACGTTTTGTGACGCAGCGTCAGCTGCCTGCGCTGGCGACAATCGGCGTTGAATTGACCGACGAGCACCTTGTGCTTTCACACTCCGCCGTTGACTCACTGCGCCTGCCACTCACTGAGCCGGAGGGAAACCTGCGCCTTGTTAACGTGTGGAATGATCACTGCAAAGCGCGGCCTGAAAGCGAGGAAGTTACGCGATGGTTAGAAGCTGCCCTAGGTGAACAGGCTCAGGGGCTGAGCTTGGTACGCTTTGCCACAGAGTTTAGCCGTGCGGTTGAAGAAGATTTTCTTGACGGCGGGGCGGCCCATACTTATTTCGCCGATGGCTACCCCTTTTTGATCACCACTACCGGCTCCTTAGATGCCCTGAATCAAGCGCTGGTCGATGGCGGGCAGTCGCCTGTGCCGATGAATCGTTTTCGACCTAATATCGTGATTAAGTGCGACCAGGCGTGGGCTGAAGACCGCTGGGTGACGCTTTCAGCGCAGAGCGGTAGCTTTCAGCTGACGCTGCGTAAGGCCTGCAAGCGTTGCAAAATTATCACGATTGATCAGCAGTCGGCGGCGATGCCTGCGCCTGCAGAACCGCTGGAAACGCTGGTGGTGCTTAATACTCAGCCTACCTTGAAAGGCGCGCACTTCGGCCAAAATGCCACCCTGCTTGTCGGTGCGGGCGGCGTTATTCGCGTGGGGGATGCGTTGTCGGCAGTGATCCGCGAGATTTAAGGCGCAGCAGGTTGGTAGCAATGGCCGTACCTATCAGCGTAATGACCATACCGGCGATAATCTGAAGGCTTAGCGTTTCGTCCAGCAATAGATAGCCCCATACCAGTGCGCTCACCGGCACTAAAAAAGTGACTGTTGAGGTTGCTGTAGCCCCGGCGCTGGCGAGTAAACCAAAATACAGCAGGAATGCCAGTGTGGTGCTAAGCGTTGCGAGCGAAATAGCGTTGCCCCAAGCCAGAAGGCTGATCGGGGAGCTTGGCCATAACCAAATGCCGGGAATCAATAGCACCAGCGCCGACATCGCGCAGCTGCCCGCAGCTAGAACGCGGGTAGGGAGGTGGCCTAGGCGCGTCTTGGAGTAGTTGCTCGCAATGCCATAGCAAAACGTAGCCCCGAGTGCCGCTACAATAAACCAGCCGTCGCCACCTAGCGCAAAGTCGAGCCGATTAGCTGAGAGCACATAAACCCCCAGCAGCGCCAGCGCGAGGCCCCAGTACTGTTGGCGCTGTATAGCAGTGGCGAAGAAGCACACGCCCATCAACGCAGTGAAAATAGGCGTAGTAGCGTTAATCAGTGACGTGAAGCCTGCTTCAAGGCGTGTGGTAGCGAGTGCCAGCAGTGAAAAAGGCAGTACGTGATTGACGATTCCCAGCAGTAATAGCGGGCCTTTATGCTGCCAAATTAGGCGTAGATAGTGCAGGCTGATAAGTAGCGGCATTAGTAGCAGTGCGCCTATTCCCATACGTATCAACACCAGTGGGACTGGCCCGAACTCGGGGGCGGCTACGCGCATGAAGATGAAGGACAGGCCCCAGAGCGAGGAAAGCAGCAGCAGACGTAGCGCATCAGTGGATGACATGAATGCCCTTAATATTCAAAATGATGTGGTTGATTGGCTAGCTAGCTTACGACTGAACAGAGGCCGATGGAAGTTATTGGAAGCGCTTGCTGGGCAGGGCATGCAAAAATCAGCTACGCTGTTTAGGTAGTCTAGATGGCATCTGCCGCTTGGGCTTAGAACGACATATTTTTTTGCCTATTAGCACGCACAAGGAGTTGTTCATGGATCGCAAAGCTAGCGCACGTTGGGAAGGTGGATTGAAAGATGGTAAAGGCACCGTTTCAACCGAAAGTGGCGTATTAGATGCCAAGTACTCCTTTAAGCAGCGTTTTGAAGATGAAAAAGGTACGAATCCTGAAGAGCTAATCGGCGCAGCGCATGCCAGCTGCTTTTCGATGGCGCTTTCAATGATTCTGGGCGAGAAGGGCTATACCGCTGACTCTATCGAAACCAGTGCGAAAGTGACTCTTTCCCAAAGTGATGCCGGATTCGATATTTCTAAGATTCACTTAGATGTTGTTGCCGCCATCAGTGGCGCAGACGATGCCGCTTTCCAGGAAGCAGCAGAAACTGCTAAAGCTAATTGCCCGGTTTCTAAAGTCCTTAATGCCGACATTAGCATGACCGCTAAATTAAAAGGCTAATGTTGATCTCTGTTGTGGCGTCTTTTTTTATAAGCTTTTAAGTATTAGGTTCATTTTTTAATCAAGACGTCATGATGCTTAAGTCTCTGACAAAAGGTATAAGGGTTGCATTTTTTTTTAAATAATGCTAATGCCTTTTAAGTAAGCGTAGTAAAACAAAAAGCCTTGGCGGTTGCCAGGGCTTTTATATTGGCTATTAGCGCCAATTCGTTAGTCACGCGTATACTCTTCAGCATCTTTGAGAGCATCTTCAGATGCATTAACGCTAATCATGTAGCCTTCGCCATCTTCTTCTTTGGTGAGTTCAAGCGAATCCCACTCGATAGCAACGCTTTTTTCACCCATACCTAGAAAGCCACCGACACCGACAACCACCGCGGTGATTTGGCCATCTTCATTGATCACGAGATCGGTAATGGTACCAATATCTTGATCATTTTCGACCGCGCTCTGGACCTGATTGCCGGTCAACGCATCCGAATGGAAAGTGTTTTCTGGCGTAGCAGTAAGGTAGGTCGCTTCCATTGTTTCGGTCGTTTCTTCAGCGTTTGCCATACCTGCGGCAAGAATGAAGGCCGGAACGACGAGAGTGCCTAAAATAGCGGGTTTAATCATTTTCATTTTTGCTTGCTCCTTGCAGTGTTATCGGGACTGAACGACTCCGCGTTGCAACCCTAAAAGGCTAATAACGGCTTATAATATTCCGAGTTGTCTTGCTCTAGAAATCTTCTCACCGCTACTATTCCTAGTTTTATTAATCATCAAGCCATGTTAGATAGTAAGCTGTAATAACGGCGTAAGATGATTAAGCGCCTTATGCTTAGCTGCACTAAGGCAATTAATAGATTAGCCGCTGTATTCAAAAATACAATCATTTCATGACAGGTTTTAGCAGGCTATGTAAGTGTGTAGGGCCACGGTGCTGCTACCATGCGACAATCTACCGAGTTGACCTACTCTTTAACAATGCTCATATTGCCGGGTCAAATGACTACTTTCAGCCCACCTGCCATGAACGTCAGGCCAGGGCCGCATAAAAAGGAAAACCCATGATATCGACTGCTAGGCGCTACCCCTTAACGCGTGTTAAGCAACTGTGGCTCGGCAGTATCACGCTGGGTGCATGGCTGTTGGCGTCGTCTGCTGCTGCCAGCGGCAGTGACCTTCCTCGAGGGCATTATCCGCTGCCCGAAAATGGCAATATGGTCGGTGAGGTCTACACCGTCGCAGCTACAGAAGAAGATACGCTGATGGATATTGCCCGTGCTCATAACGTGGGTTACGAAGAAATTCGTATGGCTAACCCTGATGTCAGCCTTTGGGTGCCGGGGGAGGGAACCGAGGTGACGATCCCCGGGCAGTTCATTCTTCCCGATGAGGAGCGTACGGGCATTGTGATTAACGTGGCCGAGCTGCGACTTTATTACTATCCCGACGTTAAGGCTGGCGAAACGCCACGGGTCGAAACGTATCCAATCGGCATTGGGCGTGACGCCTTTAATACGCCGCTGGGCATTACCAAAACGACCATGCGCCTTGAGAATCCGGCCTGGTATCCGCCTGAATCAATTCGTCGTGAGGCGGCTGAGCGTGGCGACCCAGCACCCGCCGTGGTGCCGCCGGGTGCTGAGAACCCTCTAGGCCGTTTCACCATGCTGCTGGATATTCCAGGCTATATGATCCACAGCACTAACCAGCCGGATGGTGTTGGGATGCGCGCTAGTAGAGGCTGTATCCGCATGTATCCTGAAGATATTGAATCTGTGTTCTGGCGCGTGCCGGTGGGTACCCAGGTCAATATTATCGATGCACCGATCAAGCTAGGCTGGGGCGCCAACGATGAAAGCTTTGTGCAGGCCTTTACCTCGACAGATGAAAAGGCCTATGGCATGGAAACGCTGTTAAATGTCGTTGGTTTAATTGAGCAATATGAAGGCGGCAATCCGCGTAGCGTTGACTACGAGCAGGTGCGGGAGGTGCTAGATCAATCCAACGGCCAGATCGTTCCTCTCAGCTAATTATGCGCCTTTCCCGCTAGCGTGCGGGATCAAGTACGCCGCCTAGCGAGGCATTGCGCCTAAACCAGCCTGCAATGCTGGTGCGCGACTGGCGGGTAGGCAGCACTTCATGGGCGATATTTTCAGACATGAAGCAGGCGAAAGTGCCTGCTTCGGGTACGACCCGGGTGATCTCAAGAGAGGTGTCGTCCGGGTGGTAGATCACCATTTCGCCACCGGCATCGTTTGGCCAGTCGGGCGTTAAGTAACTGACGGTGGAAATCACGCGATTGGCGCGGCCACGAAAGCTATCTACGTGGCGCTGGTAAAAAGCGCCAGGGGGGTAGTGGGCAAAATGCGCTTCGTACTCGAACAGGCCTAAAAACAATGCATGATTAAGCGCCTGCTGTAGCTCGCTCATGGCATCTAAGTAACGCCGCTGAGCGGCGCTCTTACGATCCAGCCAGTGAATAGCGTCTCCGCGAATATCTTTACGCAGCAGATGCTGCTTGCCTCGGCCAATCCCCGCTTCATCCAATTTGTTGTAGGCCGCGCGGTGCAAAAGCTCGTGATTCAGCGCCTCACATAGCTCAAGGTCAATAACCTCGCGGCCAACATACCAGCCCTGCTCGACCAGTGCATCCACTAGAGCGTTTTGCGTTGCTGTTTGCAGCACAGGTGACGACGTTGTGACGGTCGGGGTCATTTGTTGGGTCTCGATGGCGCCGGACGAGAAGGCGTGACAGATGAGTTAGGAAGGCGGCTTTTGCGTTCAGGATAATGCTGCAGCGGGCCCTGTGGGCGTTGATATAAGTCAATGGGCATACCAAAACCCTCTGCCAGTAATTCCACCAGCATCATCGCCGAAAGCCCCCAGATGACATGGCCATCGACGTGGTAGCTGGGTACATAGTGAGCAATCCCATCGACGGTAATGACATCGGTGTGGGTGCGGTAGTCATCCAGAAAGTGGCTAAGCGGAACCTCAAAAATAGCGTCAAGTTCACCCGGGTCAGCAACCAGCGGTAAATCAGGCGGAATAATGCCAACCCAAGGAGTAACGCGAAGCCCATGTAGTGAAATAACATCCGACAGCCTTCCCAGCGGCTCGACCAGGCTTGGGTCAAGGGCGATTTCTTCCTCAGCTTCGCGCAGCGCCGTTGCATAGAGATCGCTGTCAAAAGGCTCGCGCTTCCCCCCCGGAAAGGCCACCTGGCCGCTGTGAGTGCTTAAGTGGCTTGCACGGCGGGTAAATAGTAAGGTTGGCTCTGGACGTTCGACAATGGGCAAAAGCACGGCGGCTTCGCGCATCACAATGTGATCCAAACGCCGAGGAGTCAGTTGTTGCAGCTGTTTACGTAGTTTCTCTAACATAGGGTATCCAATGACTTTGTTCTCTTTTACCCAGCAGCGGCCATTGACGTCAAGCGCGTCGAGGCTTCTATCCACTAGCCGTTGAGAATACGCGATGAATTTTTGTAGCCAGTGTGGTGATAAAGTACGTTTTGCTGTCCCTGAAGGCGATGACCGCCCTCGCTACCTGTGTGATGCCTGCGGTACGATCCATTATCAAAACCCACGCATCGTGGCCGGTACGCTGCCGGTTAGTGGTAGCAAAGTGTTGCTCTGTAAACGCGCGATTGCCCCGCGCAAGGGCTATTGGACATTGCCTGCTGGCTTTATGGAAAATGCTGAATCTACCCCGCAGGCGGCGACCAGGGAAACTCGGGAAGAGGCCTGTGCCGAGGTCGATCTGGCTAGTCTGTATACGCTCATTGATCTGCCTCATATCAATCAGGTATTTATGATTTTTCGTGCCGAATTAGTCGGCGGCTTTAGTACCGGGCCAGAAAGCCTCGAAGTAGCCTTGTTTGACGAACACGAAATTCCTTGGGACGAGCTTGCTTTCATTACGATTGAACGTACGTTACGTCACTTTTACGCGGATCGCCCTCATGATGAATTCCCGCTGCATATCAGCATGGTGACACCAGAAGACCGCGAGCGTTATTTAGGCAGCGCCTAGACTAAAAATAAACGTGCGCACGTGTTACAAATCGGCGAGTAGCCACACATCATAAGCGACTTCTTCATAAGGGTGGGCAAGTTTCAAGGCCGCAATAGCGCTGTGAATATGGTCCTCGTCGCATATCATCTCGACTTTGAATTCTTCAACGCTTGCCAAACTGCCGACCGCGCCGATATGCGGGTTGGTGCCTTTCGTTGGCCGAAACTGGCCGGTGCCGCGGGTTTGAAAACAGACATTTTCATACAAGCCAATATGCCCAGCGCCGGACTCAAATACGGCCTGTTTAACGCTTTCGGCATCGTTGATGGGAACGTAAAAAGCCAGTTTATACATGCATAATCTCCAAATAGTGTGAGCATGGTGAGGCGATATACCACTTGCCCATTAGCGATGCTTATCTATTAGCGACGCTTGTCTATTAACGAATAGGTGGCTTCTGGTCGCGGCATTACCTTTGTATGATGACACGTAAATTAACATTGAGAGAGCGGCATATGGATAAATTCGAGGTTAAACTGGATCAGGCCGCCAGAGCCGCCTGGATGTCCTTCGTGGGCGGAATGACGCAGGATGAAATTGCCTACCAGCTAGGCGTCTCCAGGCCGGGAGTACAGAGATTATTGGCCCTGGCGCGACAGGAAGGCTTGGTTAAAGTCCATATTGATCATCCTATTTCCACCTGTATGGCGCTAGGCCGCACGCTGCGTGATCGCTTTAGCTTAGCCTACTGCGAAGTGGTACCTGCTGATAATCACGCACCTGACAGCGTGCTTTCCTATCTGGCGGTAGCCGCCGCAGAACGTATTGCCAAACTCGTTGAACGTAGTGAGCCATTAACGCTTTCGTTAGGCTCTGGGCGTTCGGTTCGCGCCGCAGTGGAGTCGCTCAGGCACGTTGAGCGTCCACAGCATCGCTTTGTGTCGCTGGTGGGTAATGTCGCCAGGGACGGCTCTACGAACCGTTACGACGCCGTCATGTTGATGGCTGATAAAACCGGCGGAGAACGTTTTTTGTTGCCCACGCCGATAGTGGCTGGGTCGCTGGGCGAGAAAGAGGCGATGCTTACGCAGCGCCTGTTCAAGGCGATTGCTGACGTGGCCACAGAATCAGAAGCCGCTTTCATTGGCATAGGGCGTATCGACCGGCAGGCCACGCTGTTTCGAGATCACTTCATTAGCGAAAGCGAGCTGGATGAGCTGTTGGGCTTAAAAGCGGTGGGCGAGCTATTAGGGTGGCCGCTTAACAGTGATGGCGACGTCATTGACTGTTCGATTACACGCCGCGTTACTAGCCTTCCCTTAGAGCGTTTTGGTAAACATCTCATGGTCGCGATTGCAGGTGGGCGTGAAAAAGCGCCGGCCATCCGCGCAGCGCTGCGCGGTGGTTGGCTCAAAGGATTGGTAACCGATGAGGTTGCCGCAAGGCAGATTGTAGAAACGTTATAACGCGTCAGTGCGCGTAGCCGGCACTAGGTTAGCGTAAAGTCTAAGCCCAGGGCTTTGCTTTTTTCCGACTTACGTACGATCATTTGTTTGGTTGATGATCAATAAGATCAAGGCGACAACAATGCCAATACATGCCCATAGGAGTGCTTTATGCGATTCGCACGTCACTTGCCCGTCACCACGCTAGCCGCCGCTATTGCTATAGCGGGAAACGCCCAGGCGCAAACAGAGCTTACTGTGGCGACGGTAAACAATAATGATATGGTGATCATGCAAAGCCTCACCGAGGCTTTCGAGGAAGCGCATCCTGACATTACCCTGGACTGGGTAGTGCTTGAGGAAAACGTGTTGCGTCAGCGTATGACCACTGATATTGCTACCGGTGGCGGTCAGTTTGACGTGATGACGATCGGTACTTACGAAGTGCCGGTCTGGGCGGAGCGAGAGTGGCTGGAGCCGCTAAATGACTTGCCAGACGAGTACGCCGAGGATGACTTGCTAGCCTCGGTGCGCGATGGCTTGAGCTTGGATGGTACGCTGCACGCGCTGCCTTTCTACGCTGAAAGCTCGATGATGTATTACCGCAAAGACCTGTTCGAGCAAGCCGGTATAGAAATGCCGGAGCAGCCGACGTGGGCGCAGGTGCGTGACTGGGCCGAAGATCTTCACGGCAGCGAAGAGGGTTTGGCTGGGATCTGCTTGCGCGGCAAGCCTGGGTGGGGTGAAAACATGGCGTTCATCACAACGCTGGTGAATACCTATGGCGGGCGCTGGTTTGATGAGCAGTGGAACCCAGAACTCAACTCCGAGGCGTGGGTCAATGCCGTTCAGTTCTATGTTGATCTACTGGGTAACTACGGCCCACCAGGCGCGAGCTCTAACGGCTTCAATGAAAACCTAGCGCTGTTCTCGCGTGGCAATTGCGCCATGTGGGTGGATGCCACGTCAGCGGCAGGCAAGCTTTACGATGCTAACGAGTCTGACGTCGCGGATAGCCTTGGCTTTGCGCCAGCCCCCATCGCTGAAACGCCTAAGGGCTCGCACTGGTTGTGGTCTTGGGCGCTGGCTATCCCGGCCTCCTCCGAGCATAAAGAGGCTGCGCTTGAGTTCATTACCTGGGCAACGTCGCAGGAATACATTGAGCTAGTCGGCGAAACCAACGGCTGGACCAGCGTGCCGCCGGGAACCCGAGAGTCGACTTATGCCAACGAGCAGTACACCGACGCGGCTCCGTTTGCTGATTTCGTACTTAACGCTATCAAAGAAACCAACCCTAACGACTCAACCCTTGAACCAAACCCTTATGTCGGTGTACAGACCGTCAATATTCCTGAGTTTCAGTCGATTGGCACTCAGGTTGGGCAAAGCATTGCGGCGGCTTTAATCGGTGATACCACGGTTGAGCAGGCATTAGACGGTGCCCAGCGCGCTACCGAGCGCACCATGCAGCGAGCTGGCTATATCGAACGATAAGTAGCTAATGCCTGCTCTTACTGGCTGTTAGTAGGTGAGGGCAGGCGTTTTGTCGGTGTTTTCTAGCAAGTCTGTTGTCTCGCAGGTACTTTCATGAATAAAAAACGTGCTTCTGGCCGTACAGTCGGTGGGTTAAGAACGCTTTCGCTTCAGGCGCCCGCTGTCACGCTGCTCCTGCTATGGATGATTGTGCCGTTAGGCATGACGCTGTGGTTCTCCTTCCAGTATTACAACCTGCTCATGCCCGACATGGCCGGCTTTGCCGGGGTGGAAAACTACCACTATCTGTTGACCGACACCGCGCTGTGGAGAGCCATGGGCAATACACTGCTACTGGTTGGGTCAGTGCTAGCGATTACGGTGATTGGCGGCACGTTACTGGCGGTGCTGTTTCAGCAGGAGTTCGCGGGCCGTGGTATTGCTCGCGTATTGGCTATTTCACCTTTCTTCATCATGCCCACGGTCAGTGCGCTGGTGTGGAAAAACATGATGATGCACCCGTCTAACGGAGTGCTGGCATGGTTATTTGAGTCCGTTGGTCTGCCAGCGATTGATTGGTTTTCGGCATTACCGCTAACGTCCATTGTGATTGTTGTCGCGTGGCAGTGGCTGCCCTTTGCGCTGTTGATTCTGCTCACCGCCATGCAGTCGTTGGATGAAGATCAAGTGGAAGCTGCGCGCATGGATGGCGCGGGGCCGATTGCTATTTTCTTCTTTATTACGCTACCGCACTTAAGACGCGCCATTAGCGTGGTGATTATGATTGAAATGATCTTCCTGCTGACTATTTTTGCGGAAATTTTTGTGACGACCTCGGGTGGGCCTGGTTTAGCGACCACCAACTTGGCTTACCTGATTTATATCCGTGCGCTACTGGATTTTGACGTGGGCACTGCGTCCGCCGGTGGGGTGATTGCCATCATCCTTGCCAATATAGTGGCGATCTTCCTGGTCCGTATGGTGGCCAAAAACTTGGAAGACTAGACCGGCACTTGTGTCTTGGGAGCATTGCAATGACAACATTACGTTCCAAAACGGCTGCGCCACATTTGATGACGGGGTGGCGGTCAGCACAGGCAAAGCGGGCTTTTATAACCGTGCTGGGCTGGTCAATTGCCCTGGTGATCTTTTTTCCGATCTTCTGGATGATACTGACCGGATTCAAAACAGAAACAGCAGCGATTGCTGACCCGACGCTGATTTTTTCCCCGACGCTTGAAAGCTATCAGGCCGTACATGAGCGCTCTGGGTATACACGCTTTGCGCTTAACAGCGTAGCGGTAGCCTTTGGCTCTACCTTCTTGGCATTGCTGATTGCGATACCGTGTGCCTATGCCATGGCTTTTTTGCCGACGAAGCGCACCAAAGGCACCTTGCTGTGGATGCTCTCCACCAAAATGCTGCCATCAGTGGGCGTACTAGTGCCCATTTATCTGATCTTTCGAGATGTCGGCCTGCTCGACACGCGTACTGGGCTGATCATCATTTATACGCTGATGAACCTGCCGATTGTGGTGTGGATGCTTTACACCTTCTTTAAAGATATGCCCAAAGAAATTCTAGAAGCAGGGCGGATGGACGGCGCTTCTACGTTGCAGGAAGTGTTCTTTTTGCTATTGCCACTGACCCTTCCAGGCATCGCCTCAACGGGGCTGCTGTCGGTTATTTTAAGCTGGAATGAGGCGTTTTGGAGCCTCAATCTTACCACTTCAAAAGCGGCCCCCTTAACGGCGTATATTGCCTCGTTCTCAAGTCCTGAGGGTCTGTTCTGGGCCAAGCTGTCAGCGGCATCCACTATGGCGATTGCTCCCATTTTAATACTGGGCTGGATGACTCAAAAACAAATGGTACGTGGCCTTACCTTTGGTGCCGTCAAGTAAAGGAGCTTCCTCATGGCAACACTGCAACTGCGCAATATTACCAAGCACTTCGGCGACACCCAGGTAATTAAAGGTATCGACCTTGAGGTGAATGATCGCGAATTCGTGGTCTTCGTGGGCCCCTCTGGCTGCGGTAAGTCGACCTTGATGCGCATGATCGCCGGGCTAGAAAGTGCCAGCGATGGCGACATTTTAATCGATGGTCAGCGTATCAATGACGTTGGCCCCGCGGATCGCGGCCTTGCGATGGTTTTCCAAAGCTATGCGCTTTATCCGCATATGACGGTGGAAGGCAATATGGGCTTCAGCATGAAGCTTGCGGGCGTGCCTAAAGAGGAGCGGCGTGCCAAGGTGCTGGAAGCGGCCAAAATTCTGCAGCTCGAACCACTGTTGGAACGCAAGCCGAAGGCGCTTTCGGGTGGTCAGCGTCAGCGGGTGGCGATTGGCCGCGCCATTGTGCGCAACCCCAGTATCTTCCTGTTCGATGAGCCGCTTTCTAACTTAGATGCCGCGCTGCGTGTGCAGATGCGAATTGAGCTGGCACGGCTGCACGATGAGCTAGATGCGACCATGATATACGTCACCCATGACCAGATCGAAGCCATGACCATGGCGGATAAAATCGTTGTGCTTCACGACGGTGTGGTGGAGCAGGTGGGTTCGCCTATGGCGCTCTATCACCACCCTCGCAACCGCTTTGTCGCTGGGTTTATCGGCTCCCCGAAAATGAATTTTCTACCGGTAACGCTGACCGACGTAACGCCAGAAGGCGTGGGTATTCGATTGCCCGGTGGCGGTGAGCGCAGCGTACCGGCTGACGGTCAGCATTTGGCTACCAACGCGACTCTTGAGCTAGGCGTTCGCCCGGAACATCTGGTACTTGATGAGCAGGGGCCGCTGAGTGGCGAGATTAAGGTGCTGGAGCGCCTGGGCGGCCAAACCTCGCTCTACATCCAAATGGATGATGAGCTGGTCACGATTATGGCCGATGGTGACGTCGCCTATAGAGTGCACGACACGGTGCATTTTGGTTTTGCCCCTGAGCGTGCTCACTTGTTCGACGCGAATGGGCTAGCGTTAGCCAGCTTGCAGCAGCACCCTTTGGCCGCGCTGACCCGCCATGATAACCGCGCCCCATCGCCTGCAGAGGATCCTGCATGAAGACGCTCATCTTTGACTGTGACGGAGTGCTGGTCGATAGCGAGGCACTTGCTGAAGAGACTCTCGTTGAGTACCTGTCACGATGGTTACCCGACCTAAATGTCATCCAGGTGCTCAGCCAAGCACTTGGTATGACCACCGCCAATATTTTACGTCACCTTGAACAGCTAAGTACCCACACCTTGCCGCTCGATGCTACCGAACAAATGGATACGGCCATTGAAGCGCGTTTGGCAAGCGAGCTTCGAGCGCTTGAGGGTGCAGATGAAGCCGTCCGGCGTATACCGCTTGCCAAGGCCATTGTCTCCAACAGCCGTCGTAGCCGCGTGCTGGCCTCGCTTGCCAGCACTAAGCTGGCGGATGCCTTTGGCGCAGTACCAATTTTTACCGCTGAACAGGTCGCTAAACCCAAGCCTGATCCAGCGCTTTATCGGCTCGCAGCGCATCAGTTGGGTCAATTGCCTAAAGACTGTTTGGTGGTAGAAGACAGCGTTTCCGGCGTGACCGCTGCCCACGCTGCCGGTATGTGTGTGATTGGCTTCATTGGGGCCAGCCACGTGGATGCTGAGCAGTCAGCGCGACTGACTAACGCCGGTGCATGGCGCATTTTAGACCACCTGCATGGCTTGGAAGCCTTGGTTAACGAGTGGCAGGCCATCGCCAAGTGAGCCTTGACTGGAGAAATACCGATGACCCAACTTAGCAATCTCAATCTAGCCAAGCTCAGTGCCGATGTTGCCACACCTGCCTATGACCGTCAGTCACTAACGCCCGGTATTGTGCATATCGGGGTAGGTGGCTTTCATCGCGCTCATCAGGCGATGTACCTAGATGCATTGATGAATCAGGGAGAGGCGCTTGGCTGGGGAATTGTTGGCGTAGGCGTGATGCCTGGCGACAAGCGCATGCAGCAGGCGCTAGCGGCGCAGGATTATCTGTATACGCTGGTGGTCAAGCATCCTGATGGCCAATATGAGCCTCGTGTGATCGGTAGTATGGTGGATTACTTGTTTGCCCCCGAAGACGGTGATGCAGTGGTTGAGCAGATGGCGGACCCGGCGATTCGTATCGTGTCGCTAACGGTTACCGAAGGGGGCTATAATTTTCATCCGGTGAGCGGCGAATTCGATGTTGATAATCCGCAAATACGCGCTGATCTTGCCAATCCTACTCAGCCGTTCAGCAGCTTTGGTCTAGTCGTCGAAGCGCTTGCTCGCCGCCGTGCGCAGGGTGTGACGCCCTTTACCGTGATGTCCTGCGATAATATTCAGGGCAATGGTGATGTGGCCAAACGTATGTTCGCTGCCTATGCCCAGGCGCGTGATCCTGAATTAGGCGCTTGGCTAACGACGGAGGTGGCGTTTCCCAATGCCATGGTCGATCGCATTACTCCGGTGACGTCGCCTGTTGATATTGAGGAACTGAGCCAACGCTTTGGTGTAGAGGATGCCTGGCCGGTGGTTTGCGAGCCCTTTACCCAGTGGGTATTGGAGGACGATTTTCCTCTGGGGCGCCCCGCGTTTGAAAAGGTGGGCGTGCAGCTAGTGGACGATGTTGAACCTTATGAGCTGATGAAGCTGCGCCTGCTTAACGCAAGCCATCAGGCACTGACCTATTTTGGCTATTTGGCGGGCTATCGCTATGCCCACGAAGTTTGTCAGGACCCGCTGTTCGTCAATTTTTTAATGGGTTATATGTGCGAAGAAGGCACCCCAACGTTATCGCCAGTGCCGGGCGTAGACCTTGAAGCCTATCGATTAACGCTGATTGAGCGTTTCGCCAACCCGCAAATTAAAGATACGCTGGCAAGGCTGTGCGCCGAAAGCTCTGATCGTATTCCCAAATGGCTCGTGCCGGTAATTCGCCAACAGCTGGCTCAGGGCGGTGATATAGCACGCAGTGCTGCTGTCGTGGCTAGCTGGGCGCGCTATGCCGAGGGTGTGGATGAGCAAGGTCAAGCTATTGAAATTGTTGATCGCTTAAAGGCGCCCTTGATGGCCATTGCTGCCCAGAACCGCACGCGACCCACGGCCTTTATTGAGAGTCGTGAGCTGTTTGGCGACCTAAGCGACAGCCCTCGATTTGTTGACGCTTATCTGGCGGCGCTAACAGCGCTGCACGAACGCGGCGCACGCGCTACTCTAGAGGGGCTGGCCGTGTCCAAAGGAACGTTGTGATGTATATCGGGGTAGATTGCGGTACCCAAAGTACCAAGGTGGTTGTGGTAGACGTTGAGCGGGGGGGGATTCTGGCTGAGGCGAGCTGCCCCCATCGCCTAGATGAAGGCGAAAATGGTCGACGCGAGCAGGCACCCGCTGAATGGTTAGCGGCTCTCAAAGGCGCCTTCTTTGCCGCACTGGAGCGTGCAGGAGTTCTCGCGAGTGACGTGCGAGGGATCGGCGTATCCGGCCAGCAGCATGGGATGGTGGCACTGGATGCCGACGGCGCGCCGGTTTACCCGGCTAAGCTGTGGTGCGATACCGAAACCAATGCACAGAACATTGACTTAGTCGCGCGCCTGGGGGGCGAAGCAGGCTGTTTGGATAAGCTGGGGCTGGTATTACAAACGGGCTATACCGCGTCTAAACTCGCTTGGCTGCGTGAGCAGCACCCCAATGCCTATCGGCGAATTGACAGCCTGCTCCTGCCGCACGACTACCTGAATTACTGGTTAACCGGTGAGCGCGTCACCGAGGCAGGCGATGCATCAGGCACTGGCTATTTCGATACCCGCAATCGTTGCTGGCAGTTGGATGTGTTTGTTGAAATAGCCCCCGAACTAGACCCGGCGAAGGTATTGCCTCGCGTGCTAGAAGCCCATGAGTCAGCCGGGTTTGTGCGCCCAGCGGTAGCCCGAGAGCTTGGGCTGAGCGATCAGGTCGTCGTCTCTTCTGGCGGTGGCGACAACATGCTGGGCGCCATTGGTACCGGCAATATCACCCCAGGGCTGATTACGCTCAGTCTAGGTACGTCTGGCACCGTCTGCGCCTATTCGGCGACGCCCGTCGAATGTGACAGCGCCATGGTTGCCAACTTCTGTTCGAGTACTGGCGGCTGGCTGCCTCTTATTTGCACCATGAACGTTACGTCAGCCACTACGCGAGTACGCGAGCTGTTCGGTTTAGATCTGCCGGCATTTAGCGAGAAAGTATCAAGCGCGCCAATAGGCGCTGAAGGCGTTACCGTATTACCGTTTTTTAATGGCGAGCGGGTGCCAATGCTGCCTGATGTGTCGGCGGACTTTCTCGGTCTAACTAGTTTAAATACCACCCAGGCTAATTTATGCCGGGGCGTAGTAGAGGGGGCCACGTTCGGGCTACGCTATGGGCTAGAGTTACTGGGTGATATCACCGCTGGCGCTAGCCAAATCCGGCTAATCGGTGGCGGTGCCAATAGCCCTGTATGGCGGCAGATGGTGGCCGATATTACCGGCACCCAGGTGATTTGCCCCGAGATTACCGATGCGGCAGCGCTAGGCGCTGCGCTACAGGCGGCTTGGTGCGACCAGCGTGCAAACGGCGTAACGTTAGAGACGCTGTGTGAGCGCTTAGTGCATTTGGATGCGCAGTCGCTGGCTGACCCACGTCCAGACAGGGTGGCCGCGTACCAACCCATTTATGCCCGCTATTGCGCGGCACTTGAACAACGCCATGGCGGCGCCTAACAGCCTATTAAGGAGATTGTATGACGAGTCAGTTGCAACAGTTGAAGCAACATTCACTGGTAGTCGCCGATACCGGTGATCTTGACGCTATTCGCCGCTATCAGCCCCAGGATGCCACCACCAACCCGTCATTGCTGCTTAAAGCTTTTAGCCTGGCAGGTTATCAAGGATTGATTGATGAAGAGCTGAGCGGCGTAAAAGCCTCAAGTGGCAGCCGTGAAGAACAGGTTAGTCATGCCGTTGATCGGCTTGCAGTCGCCATGGGTAGTGAAATTTCAGCCGTGGTGCCGGGGCGTGTTTCTACCGAAGTAGCTGCGCGTCTTTCCTTCGATACCCAGGCTAGCATTGCCAAAGCCCACGAGCTGATCGAGCTTTATAGCGCCCGCGGTGTCGCCCGTGATCGTGTGCTGATTAAACTAGCATCTACCTGGGAAGGCATTCGTGCCGCCGAGGTGCTTGAGCGTGAAGGCATCCAGTGCAACCTAACGCTGCTGTTCAGCGACGCCCAGGCCCAGGCCTGTTTTGATGCGGGCGTATTCCTGATTTCTCCTTTTGTGGGCCGTGTCACCGACTGGTACAAAAAAGAGACAGGCAATGATTACGCCCCTGCAAATGATCCAGGCGTTCAGTTTGTGCAGGGCGTATGTGAGCGAGCCAATCAGGGCGGCTACGATACCGTGGTAATGGGCGCGAGTTTTCGCACCACGGGCCAAGTGCTAGCGCTGGCAGGCTGTCCGCGGTTAACCATTTCGCCCACCTTGCTTGAAGAGCTGGAGGCCACTGAGGGCGGCGTCAGTGCACAGATCAATGCTAACAAACAAAATGGTAAGCCCGCGACAGCGTTAAGCGAATCAGCTTTCCGCTGGGGGCATAACCAGGATGCCATGGCGAACGACAAGCTGGCTGAAGGTATTCGTCGCTTCCACGAAGACCAGCTTGAGTTAGAAGCGTTAATCGATAAGCGGCTTGGTTAATCGGGTTTAGACAAGCAGTACTAGCACAATGCCGCCTCAGTCAATTGGTTAGGGCGGCATTGTTTTGTAAACGGGGTATTGATTCGCGCGAGTTTCGCCAGTAAAAAAAACTATTTATCGTTAACCTATAATACTTTGGACTAGGGTAATCTTGACAAGAGAGTGCACACACAAATTTCGATTGTTCAAGGCTAGCATACATACATGAATGTAACTATAATGCTCATCTTTCTGAATGGCCCAGTACGTTAAGTGACTTAGTACGCTCGCCATCCCGACGCTAATGCTTAGAGGCAACCCCCATGCGACTGGCACACTGGGCAGCCAATGCCCCTTTACGACCCTTACTGTTAGCGGTGTTTGCCGCTTCTTTTGTGCTGCCTGCTCAGGCGGCTGACCTCATCACGATTACCCGTGATGCGTTAGATAATAACGCAGCACTTGCCTCTGCGCGCTCTGAATACTTGGGCGTTGAGGCCGGCCGAGATGTCGCACGGGGCGGACTATTACCTCAAGTTAATGCAACGGGTAATGTGGCGCATAACCAGCAGTATGAAAGCCAGGGCAGGTCTGGCGTAGGTGCTGGTGGTGCCGGAGCGGGAGGCCCTGAGCTGGGCACCACTGGGTCGAGCGATGACCGTTACAACACCGTATCGCTCCAGCTTGAAGCCACTCAGGCGTTGTTCGATGAAGTGACTCGCCAACAGTTTACTCAGGCCGAACGGCAAATTGATCAGCAGGTTTATCTGCTGGCGGCCACCGAACAACAGCTGTTGATTGATGTGGCTAGCGCCTATTTCGAAATTCTGCGCGCTTACGAAGTATTAGAGGCGCGTTTTGCTCAAGAGCGGGCGATCGGGCGGCAGTTTGAGCAAGCCGGTGAGCAGTTCGAAGTCGGCTTGATTGCGATTACCGAAGTAGAAGAAGCGCGCGCCACATTTGATCAGTCACGTGCTGACCGCATTGCCGCAGAGAGCAGTCTGCAGGTGGCTTTTGAAGCGTTAGAGCAGCTCACTGGTCAGCGCTATGCCAGTATCGACGCGTTGGAAGACAGTATGCCGATTGCGCTTCCTGAGCCCAGCAGTCGCGACTATTGGGTAGAGCAAGCCATTGAGCGCAACCCGCAAGTATTAGCGCAGCAGGCAGGTATTGAGATTTCACGCAGTGGTGTGGACATTGCTCGCGCGGGACGTTTGCCAACTATTCAGGCGTTTGGTAGCTATCAGTTCGCTGATAACGATATTGACAGTACTACCGGTCATGATTCGTCTAGCCAAGTAGGCGTGAGTGCCAACTTACCTCTTTACACCGGCGGCAGCACGAGCGCCAGGATTCGACAAGGGACCTATCAACTGGAGAGCAGCCAGTATGATTTCGAGTCCCAGCGTCGGATGTCTATCCAGCAAGTGCGCTCGCTATATACCCAAGTCAGCAATGATGTAGAAACGGTTGAAGCGCGCCAGCAGGCCATTGTGTCGAACCAAAGCGCGCTAGAAGCAACCCGCGCGGGCTATGAGGTGGGCACTCGTAATATTGTGGATGTGCTGAATGCTGAGCAGAACTTGTACAACGCTATCGCTAATTATGCTGAATCTCGCTACAGCTATGTGGTGAATTTACTATCGCTGCGTCAGCAGTCGGGTCTTTTAGATGTGGATGCCATTGAAGACCTCAATAATTGGCTAACGGGCGATGAAGTGAACTTCACTTTGCCCGAAAGCGGCGGTGATGACCGTTACCAGCGCGCACTCGACATTGGTGCACCGCCCCAGCCTGGCCGGTAATGATGTCAAGTCGAACGTGCATTAAGCGCGAATCTGCTATCAGTCGATCTTAAAAAGATATATGGGAATTGCAACGTATGAAGAAAATGATTCACTCACATAGAGCGAGTCTGGTGACGCTGGTAGCCGCGCTGGCACTTGCCGCCTGTGGTCAAGAACAGACTGAAGCCCCACCGCAGAGTCAGCAAGAGGCGCCGCCGCATAAAGTGGCAGTGGCAGAGATGGCTCGCCAAGATATAGCGTTGGATAAATCGTACCCCTCGCTGTTACGCAGCGATAACGAAGTTACGCTCGTCGCGCGAGTGGATGGTTCGCTGGAGGAACGTCACTTCGAACCTGGGCAAATGGTAGAAAAAGGCGACCGCCTTTACACCATTGAGCCGGATCTTTATCAGGCCACCGTCAATCAGCGCGAAGCCGATTTACAAAGTGCGCAGGCCCAGCTGTCTCGCGCTCAGCGTGATGCCCAGCGCTTTGAACAGCTGCTGAGCCAAAACTCGGTGAGCCGTCAGCAGTATGACCAAGCGTTAGCCGACCAGCGCGTGGCACAGGCAAGCGTGGCACAGGCAGGCGCGGTATTGACCAGCGCCAATCTAGACCTAGGCTATTCCCAGGTGACCGCGCCCGTCTCGGGCATGATCGGCTTGAGTCAAATCAATGTGGGCAATGTGGTGACGTCTGGCACGGAGCTTGCCACGATCACACCGCTGGACCCGCTAGAAGTGCGTTTTCAATTACCCCAGCGCGATGCCTTTGAGCTTCGCAGGCAGTTGAGCCAGGGCGGTGACCCTTCTGATATCCGTGCCCGGTTAAGCATTCCCGGCGTGAGCGGTGGCACTGACTCTGAGCTTGAAGGTCACTTAGACTTTTTGGGCTCCCGAGTGGATAGCGGTACGAGCACGGTACAAGCATCCGCCACGTTCGAGAACCCTGACGCTACCGTACTGCCAGGTCAGTTTGTACGCGTTCGCATTGAGGGCTTAAAGCGCTTTGATGTAATGGCCGTACCTGAAATTGCCGTTACTCAGGGCTTAATGGGCCCGCAGGTACTGGTGCTGGATGACGAGAATAAGGCACGCGAACAAACGATCTCCTTAGGTGAAGTGGCAGGCCCGTGGCAACTGATTCGCGAAGGTCTGGAGCCAGGTGATCGAGTGATTGTCGGTGACCCTGCCGGTTTATCACCGGGTATGGCGATTGACCCGCAGCCGTTTGATGGTGATGCGGCTGCCGTTGTTGAAGATGTTGAGCAGCAAGAAGCACAAGAGCAGGCTGAAGCAGCGCAAGCGATGGAAGCGGGTGCTGCCGATGGACAGCCCGCTGAAGGAGAAGAGGGTGCGCAATAATGAACTTCTCTAACTTCTTCATCAGCCGCCCGATATTTGCCACGGTACTGGCAATTATCGTGACGCTGGTAGGCGTTATGTCCATGCGAGTGCTGCCTATTGAACAGTATCCTAGCGTGGTGCCGCCTACCGTGTCGGTGCAGGCGCAGTTCCCGGGTGCTGACGCCGAAACCGTTGCCCAAACGGTCGCGGCGCCGCTGGCAGAAGCTATAAACGGCGTTGAGGACATGCTCTACATGACCTCGAACAGCGCTGATAACGGCATTATGAGCCTGAGTATTGCATTCAATATCGGCACGGATGGCGACATAAATACCATTAACGTCAATAACCGCGTACAGGGCGCTCTTTCTCAATTGCCTGAGGCCGTGCAGCAGCAAGGTGTTACCGTCGAGCTGCGTTCAGACTCTATTTTGATGCTTATTGCGTTGACCTCACCCAATGGGGACTACAACAACGTCTATATGCAGAACTACGCCACGCTCAATATTCTGGATGAGCTGCGCCAAGTGCCGGGTGTGGGTAATGCTGAAGTGCTGGGTGGCGGTGAGTTTGCCATGCGTATTTGGATGGACCCAGACAAGTTGGCTCAGTACGACCTGACGCCTAGTGAAGTGGCGAGCGCGATTAGGTCGCAAAATACTGAAATCCCAGCGGGTAGCTTGGCATCCACGCCCCAAAGCGAGCCGCGCGCTTATACGTATACGATTACCGCAGGCGGCCGACTGAATAATGTGGATGATTTCCGCAATATTTATCTGCGCACCAATAACGATGGGTCGTCACTGCGCCTAGAAGACGTTGCGCGCATTGAGCTTGGGGCATCTTTTTACGGTATTGATGCGCGTTTGAACGGCTCTACGATGACGCCGATTATCATTAATCAGCAGCCCGGAGCAAACGCATTAGCAACGGCGGACGCCGTGCGGGAAACAATGGATGAGCTGCAAGGGCGTTTTCCGCCAGGGCTTGAGTATGCCTCACCTTACGATACCACGTTGTTTATTGATGCCTCAGTAGAGACGGTTTTCCATACCTTTATTGAAGCCTTTCTGATCGTTATCGTCATTTTGTTTATCTTCTTGCAGAATTGGCGCTTTACCGTGATTGCGATGTCGGTGGTGCCGGTAGCCGTGGTAGGTACTTTTGCCGGTTTCTACCTGTTTGGTTTCTCGATCAATCTACTGACGCTGTTCGCGTTGGTGCTATCGATAGGTATCGTGGTTGATGATGCCATCTTGGTGGTTGAAAACGTCGAACGTGTACTCAGTGAAGAAGAGGATATAAGCGTTCGCGATGCAACCATCCGAGCAATGAAAGAGGTCGGAGGGCCGGTCATTGCGACATCGCTGATTATGGCTGCCGTGTTTATCCCTGTTGCTTTCCTGGGCGGGTTTACTGGTCAGATTTATCAGCAGTTTGCGATTACCGTGGCCATCTCTGTCGCGCTATCGGCGGTCATGGCGCTGACCTTTACACCGGCGCTCTCCGCGATCTTTATCAAGCATAAAATCGCCGGGGCGGGTGAGTCTAAATTTAAACGTGCCTTGAATACGCCTTTGCGCTTGTTTGATCGCATGTTTGCCGGTATCACTGCTGCCTACATGTGGGTGGTGAAAGGGTTGGTGCGTCTATGGGTGTTGGCATTAGCGCTCACGGTGCTGGTCGGCGTTGGCTCTTACTGGCTGTATGCCAACACGCCTTCAACGCTGGTGCCAGAAACCGACCAGGGGATCGTGCTGGTGAGCGTGTCGCTGCCGGATGCCGCGTCGCTTGATCGTACTCAGCGTTACATGGAAAAGCTCAGTGCTGAAATTGAAGAGATTCCGGGCGTGGAATATTCCTCAGCCATTGCGGGTTACGACATCCTGTCGAGCGCCGTGAATACGGCTCGGGGGATCATTTTCGTCAGCATGAGCACCTGGTCTGAGCGTGACCTGACGGCCAGCGGCCTTGTTGGGCAAATCATGCAGCTAGGGGCAAGTATTGACGGCGGCTCTGCCATGGCGTTTAACGTGCCGCCAATTATGGGCCTCTCGACGACCGGCGGTTTTACCGGCTACCTGCAGTCCTTTGATGGTGCATCAACGCGTGAGCTTTATGAAGCATCGCTGCAAATCATGCAGAAGGCCAATGAGCATCCTGCTTTAAACCAAGTGTTTTCAACGTTCAACGTTAACGTACCTTCGTACCGTGCGAACATTGATCAACAGAAGGCATTGAGCTATGGCGTGGCACTGGGTGATATCAACTCAGCATTAGGTAATACGTTTGGTAACGGCTTTGTGAACTACTTTAGCTATCAAAACCGTAATTTCCAGGTGTACCTGCAAAACGAAGATGATTTCCGTAAGACGCCAGATGACGTTAGCAGTGTGTATGTGCGCGGCGGCAACGGTGAGCGTATACCGCTTTCTGAATTCGTAGAGCTTGAGCGCCAAATAGGGGCTTCTGTGGTATCCCGCTTCGGTGTTTATGCGGGTGCCCAGTTCCAGGGCAATCCAGCGCCCGGCTACAGTTCTGCTCAGGCGATTGAGGCGATGGATTCAATCGTACAAGAAACGCTGGGCACTAACTGGGGTATGGGCTGGACCGGTACTGCTTATCAGGAGGCCAATCTGGGTAATGCGGCTACTATGGCGATCGTCTTTGGTATGCTGATGGTGTTCTTGATACTTGCGGCCCAGTATGAAAGCTGGTCACTGCCGCTGGCGGTACTAACGGCAACGCCTTTTGCTTTCCTTGGCAGCATAGGGGGCATTGTACTGCGCGGCCTGGACACCAGCGTGTATGTGCAAATAGGTATGCTGGTGGTTATAGGGTTGGCAGCGAAGAACGCTATATTGATCGTCGAGTTTGCTGAACTTCAGCGTAAAGAGCATGGCAAATCAATTCGCGAAGCGGCGATTATCGCGGCCGAGCTGCGTTTCCGCCCGATTGTTATGACCTCGCTTGCGTTCATCTTTGGTACTCTTCCGCTGGCGTTAGCCACCGGTGCCAGCGATGTGAGCAGCCACCACATTGGTAGCACGGTCGCGATGGGTATGCTGTCTGTCGCAACGCTGGGCAGCCTGTTTATCCCCAGCTTTTACGCCATGATTGCGACAGCATCGGATTGGCTAGGCCGTAAGATGCGAGGGCACAAGCATGAATCCTCCAAGCCAGCGCTTGAGCACAATCAAGACTAACTAATCCCCTTACGATGGGTAAGCAAGCAATAAACGGGTGTCACCTTCGGGTGATGCCCGTTTTTTTATCTGATGAAAATAGCGTTAAAAAGAGGTACTAAAAAAGCTAATGTAGACTAAGCTTTAAATAATAATACATCGCCGGCTAAGTATCGGAGGAGCGACACCATGGAACATGTACTGCACGCTGCCATGCAATTTCCGAGCATTGTGCTCGTTGTCTTACTGGGGTTACTGGCGTTCTACTGGCTATTAGTGCTGATCCGAGTAGCCCCACTAGATTTATTTGAACGTGACAGCTTAAAAGAAGACCATCTCGCCAGCACGTTGGTTTCGCTAGGCTTCGCTGGTGTGCCCGCCATGCTGGCACTGAGCGTTATTTTGGCTATTTCAGCGGCATTCACGTTGATGACAGAGCTCTTGGTCTTGCGCTGGCTGCCACTTGGCTTAATACGTATTCCGGTGGGCGTACTGGTATTGTGGTTGTCCATGGTCGCTGCTTCACCGATTGCAGCATCGATTTGCCACGCGTTGCACCGTGGGTTACACCGCTATCGTCCATTTACTCGCCGGTGCTTGTTGGGAGAAACCGTGGTGGTGACTGAGCGCCAAGGCCGCGGTGAGTTAGCATTTGCAGTGATTGATAATGAGCCTAACAGCGCAATAACGCTGCATAGCAAGGAAGGGGCGCTGCCATTTCAAGGCGAGCGGCGTGTGTTGGTTAAATACCTGCCCTCAGAGGGTGCTTATCGAAGCGTGTCAGAGCATGACTACCTAGAAACACGCGTTCATTTGAATAAGCTGCGGCTCAACCGGAAAAAACGCCACTCGGCGCCATACTCGACTTCGCCTTGATGGGAAACAGCTGGGCGTATCGCCTAAAAGCGTCGCTCAGCTATTGCCACCACTTCCGCCACTGCTGAGTTAGCCACTGAATGAGAGTAGGACTAACCTTGGTGGTTTGAATTGGCTCGTTGGGCACTACATGAGCCTTTTCAGCCCGTATTAAAAAGCGCTCAATGGGCGCGACCTGTTCAGGTCGATCTAGCATGGGGGCGTGCCCGCAGTTAGGCACACTGAGTGTCACCATTGACGGCTGAAGCTCGGCCATACGCGGCAACGTCGCTGCGTCTAGTAGCGTCGATTGTTCGCCACGAATAACCATCACTGGGCAGCGAATACTCGCCCAGTCAGTCCAGGTATCACGTGGCGTGTCATGTATAAACTGCTCGCTGATACGCGGATCGAAGTGGTACGTCCAGCGGCCATCTGGCAGCCGGCGGGCACTATTGAGTGCTAATTCGCGCCAAGCCGCATCACTGTTGATACCGAAGCTGGCGTAGTGCTGTTGGAGCTCTTGCTGTAGCTCGCTGAAGTTGGAAAAACAATGGTAGACACCAAAGTAGCTGGAAAGCGCTATTAGCCCCTGTTTGTTTAGCTCTGGCCCAACGTCATTTAGAACCAGCCGGGAAATACGAGCACTGTATTGCGGGGCAGCGGCAATCAACATGCCTAATAACCCACCCATGGAAGTGCCCAGCCAATCAACTTGATCAAGCTTAAAGTGATCGAGTAGTGCGATGGCGACCGTCACATAGTGGCTGTAAAGGTAATCGTGGTGGGGAAACAGTGACCAGCTGGAAAGCCCGCGGCCGGGGATGTCGGGGGCCAAAATACGCCATTCGCTGCCTAATTCACGCGCCAGCGCGTCAAAGTCGCCACCGTGGCGAGCAAGGCCATGCCAAGCGATAAGCGTGCGGGGGGCGTTTGGGTTCCAGATGCGTACGGCGACTTCTAATTCGCGTACGCGGATAAATTCGAGGGCATCCATAGCGTGCTCACCTAGCTATAAAGAGAGCCAGTATTAGCATGTTTGCTGCAATGCAGCGAGGGGTGGGTGCAGTGTTTAGCGGTGCATCATACGAATAGAGGCATCAATCAGTTCGCCGCCGCGCTCGCGAATCGAGAAAGCGTCGGGGTTGCGTAACCAGTCATGGAAAAGGCCGCCCAGCATGGATTGCATCAGGCGTGCTGCTACTTCCGGAGTTAAATCGTCGCGCAATAGCTTTTGCTGTTGCGCGAGACTAAACACTTCCAGCATCTCTTCAAAACACTCGTTGCCGATCTCTTCCTGCATTTCGAGTGGGTTAATGTCGCTAAAGAATTCGCAGCGATGCAATAAAATGGACAGTACTCGCTGGTAAGACGGCTGCTCGAGGCGCGCTAAGCCTGCGTGGCATGCTAGGCGTATTGCTTCAAGGGGAGATAGTTCGGCGTCGGCTTTGCTTACCTCATCCATTAGCGACTGGAAGGGCATGCGCACTTGTTCAATCAACGCCATGAACAGGTCGCCCTTGTTTTTAAAATGCCAGTAAACGGCACCGCGGGTAAGGCCTGCATGGCGAGCAATTTGCTCAAGGGATGTGCGTGCCACGCCTTTGGCAAAAAACACCTCTTCAGCAGCTTCTAACAGAGCTTCTCGGGTAGCAGCAGCTTCAGCTTTGGTTTTTCTTGCCATGGAAATGTAACCTTCATAATCGACACGGGATGATCATATTTTAACCTAAGCTGAATAACATTTACATTCAAAACTGTATGGATAGATGGTCGAGTGCATACGTGGGTTAACAAATTCGTCATTTTGGTGCTTAAGGGGTATAAACAGGTAATCAAACCGGCTCACATGGGTAATGCTGCTGCTTGGCTTACCCATTGAAAAACAGGATGTATACATGGCGCGAGCACCTTTTCGTCTGGGCGAGCACTCCATTATGCCCGGTCAGCGTTTACAAATAGACGTGCCGGTAGCGCGTTTATATACCCATACGCCGCTGCATATCCCTGTGGAGGTTGTGCACGGGCGCAAGGATGGCCCTGTTTTACTGGTTTGCGGTGGTATTCATGGCGACGAAATCAACGGCGTGGAAATTGTGCGTAGGGTACTGCGCGCCAAAGTGATTAATAGCATTCGCGGCACGCTGATCGCGGTGCCGGTGGTCAATGTGTTTGGTTTCTTACAGCAAACGCGCTATTTGCCTGATCGGCGTGATCTTAATCGCTGCTTTCCGGGCAGTGAGTCAGGCTCGTTAGGTGGTCGGATTGCCGCTCTATTTCGAGAACAAATTGTTGATCACGCCACGCATATTATTGATCTGCATACCGGGGCGATTCACCGTACGAACCTGCCGCAAATTCGTGCACAGCTGCGGCCGGGTAGTGAAACCGAGCGGATGGCAGATGCTTTTGGCGCGCCCGTGGTGCTTAACGCTGAGCTGCGTGAAGGTAGCCTACGCCACTACGCGCAGAGCCGTGGTATTCCAGTATTAACCTATGAAGCCGGTGAAGCGCTGCGCTTTGATGAATGGGCGATTGCGCCGGGTGCCCGCGGTGTGCTGCGCGTTATGCGGCGTTTAGGTATGTTGGCCGGTGAGCAGCGCCGCCGCACGCCTGCGCCTGCTGAACTGGCCAACGGCTCAAGCTGGGCAAGGGCGCCTATCGACGGTATTTTGCGCCCCAAGGTGCGCCTAGGCGCGCGCGTTGCCAAAGGTGAGGTGCTGGGCAAAGTGGCCGACCCTTTTGGCAATGAAGAGAGCGAAGTGCGCGCGGTGGCAGATGGAATTGTGATTGGGATGAGCCGCTTGCCGCTGGCTAACGAAGGTGAAGCGCTATTTCATATTGCCCGTTTCGATGAAATTGAGGAGGCTGAAACGGCCATCGAGAGCTTTAACTCAAGCTTGGTGCCGCCCACGGATTCTTTTTCTTAGTCTCTGCTTATAAATAAAAGCTATTGGTTTGATAGAGAAGTGATAGCCGCCATACATGGAAAGTTAGCGGCTGATTGGCTATACCTAAAGGTGGACTTTGTTAGCGGCTACATTGATAACAATGAAAATAAATAGCCAAGCTTTCATCGTACTCGAACGAGTGGCGGTCAAACGCCACGTCTACCGTGACATGGAGGAATAGCGATGACGAGCGATAACCCTAAGCACACCACAACGGATGCGGGCATACCGGTCAGCAGTGAAGAACACTCACTCTCAGTAGGCCCCGATGGGCCGATTGTTTTGCACGATCACTACTTGATGGAGCAGATGGCTGCCTTTAACCGGGAAATGATTCCGGAT